>SLFU01000062.1 GCA_007124095.1 Gemmatimonadota bacterium | reverse complement strand
ATGCAGGGACAGCATAGGGACGGAGAGCCCGAGGTGACGCAGGAGCCCTCCGGTCCGCCTGGTGTCCTCGGCCAGGACCGCATGCGCCTCTCCGAGGTGTCGGATCGCCCGCCCGGAGAGATCCTCCAGGTTTCCGATGGGAGTGCTGACAAGGTAGAGGGAGCCCATGGGTGGGAAAAGCTACGCGGAAGGGCCCGGGGAAGACATCCCCCGGGCCCTTGAAAAGGTCGCTGGCAAGGCCGCAGGCAAGACCGCGAACGAAACCGCGCACCCCCGCTCGACACGCTCTCCTGGGCTCATCCAAGGCTCAGAGGTGTTCCTGAATCTTCTTCTCCAGGTGAGGCTTCGGAACGGCTCCTACAACCGTATCCACATGCTTTCCGTCCTTGAAGAAGAGGATCGAGGGGATGGAACGGATCCCGAACCGGCTGGCCGTCCCCGGGTTCTCGTCCACGTCCACCTTTCCGACCAGCACCCCCCGGTCCGCATAGTCACCGGCGAGCTCCTCCACGATCGGGCCTACGATCCTGCAGGGGCCGCACCACTCCGCCCAGAAGTCGACAATCGCCAGCCCTTTGGCATCCTCGATGGTCGCAGTGAATGTATCGTCCGTTACGGTCACGCTCTTGGTAGCTTCAGTCATGCTCCGACGTCTCCTCATTTTATGTCGATTGGGGGTGATGGCCGCCTGGGGTCATCATCGCCCGGGGTAATCATCACCTCGGGTGAGCCTCGCCCGGCATCGTTCGGAGTCCGGCCACCGGAGCCGCCGAGGCCCTCGGTCCTTCGCCGCATCCCTGACTGACCAAACCCGACTCACCACACTGGGGCGACTCCCGTCTGGGGCCACTCCCGTACATGATCGAACTCCTTACCGGTGAAGGATGTTCCCCTCGCGGCCCGATCGAGGATTCGCGGTCCGATCGAGATGAAGGACCGCCCGATTCATCGAGGGTTCGTAATCCGCTCCAGCCCGATTTCCTCCAGGTACCAGTTGCCTCCCGACCCCTGCACGGCAACGAAGGGGACATCGGTGATCCGCTCCGATCCGATCGCGAGGTCCACCCCCACCCGAGTCGTGGGCCGGGTGCGCCCGGCCACGGACGACTCCGAGCGGAGGTCGTAGTCATCATGCCTCAGAATCATGGCGATCGTATTCATTCTCAGCTCGATCTCGGCCCAAGAAAGGCAGGGTTGGCCCATCCGCAGCCAGGACCCGATCCGCTGGAATCCGCAGCTCAGCGTGTTTCCGGTCTGATCGGCGATCGGTCCCCGGGCCGTTCCGAAGATCCGAGCCATGTCCGTCAAATCTCCACGGTTCGACGCCTGGAGGAACCGTTCCACCGAGATCATCGCTTCCGAGCCGGCCGACCCGGAAGGGGAGCCTGGCGGACCCGACGAAGCGCATCCGGTTCCGGCGAGGCTCAGCCAGAACACGAAAACGAGGGCTCGACGCATGAAGGTCTCCGATGCCTTACGGCAGATGGGACCCGAGTGGGCGCCCCCTCCGTCCCCACCCGAGCCGGACGGATCGGGAAATCGCCGATGTGGTGCACGTGGCCCGAAGCTCGAGGGCCCGGCCGGGTACGTCAAGCCGGAACCGGCTCGAGCTCGAAGCGGATCTCCCTCCCCTCCGGACCGGTCGCCGTGGCCCGGATTACGCTACCCTCCTCCACTTCCTCCTCGAGCAGACGGAGCGCCAACGGGTTCTGGATCCGGCTCTGGATCACCCGCTTGAGCGGCCGGGCCCCGAACACGGGGTCGTACCCCTCCCTGGCAAGGAGATCCTTCGCGGCGTCGTCCAACTCCAGAGTGACCCCCAGCTCCCGTGTGAGCGCCCGGACCCGGTCCAGCTGGAGATCCACGATCTTACGTAGATCCTCCCGCGAGAGGGGCCGGAAGAGGATGATGTCGTCGATCCGGTTCAGGAACTCCGGACGGAAGTGCTGATGCAACTGGCCTCGAACTGCCTCCTCCACTTGGTCCCAATCCCCGGTACCGGCCTGCTCCAGGATGTACTGGCTTCCGATGTTCGAGGTCATGATGATCACGGCGTTCCGGAAATCCACCGTCCGCCCTTGGGCGTCGGTCAGTCGCCCGTCGTCCAGGATCTGGAGGAGCACGTTGAAGACCTCCTGGTGGGCCTTTTCGATCTCGTCGAAGAGGACCACCGCATGGGGCCTCCGCCGCACCGCCTCGGTGAGCTGGCCTCCCTCCTCATACCCCACGTATCCCGGGGGCGCCCCGATCAGCCGGGCCACCGCGTGCCTTTCCATGTACTCGGACATGTCGATGCGGACCATGGCCCGCTCGTCGTCGAAGAGGAACTCGGAGAGCGCCCGCGCCGTCTCCGTCTTTCCCACCCCCGTCGGCCCGAGAAAGATGAAGGATCCCACGGGCCGGTCGGGGTCCTGGAGTCCGGCCCGGGCCCTCCGCACCGCGTTGGCGACCGCGGCGATCGGCTCCTCCTGCCCGATGACCCGTGCGGCGAGCAAGTCCTCGAGCTGGATCAGCCGGTCTCGCTCCGACTCCAGGAGACGGGAGACCGGGATTCCGGTCCACTCCCCCACCACCTCGGCGATGTCGTCGGACTCCACCTCCTCACGCAAGAACTTCCCGTCCACTTGGAGCTCGGTGAGTCGAGCCTCCGCCTCATCGACGTCCTTCCGGGTCCGCGGAATCTCCCCGTACTGGAGCTCGGCCGCCCGCTCCAGGTCGCCGGAGCGCGTAGCCCGGTCCGCCTCCGAGCGCAACTCGTCGATCCGCTCCTTCAACTCCTGGATTCGGGTGATCGCCTCCTTCTCGGACTGCCACTCGGCCTTCATCCGGGAGCTCCGCTCGCCGAGCTCCGCGAGCTCGGCCTCGATCGCTCCTCGCCGTTCCAGCGCGGAGCGGTCCTCCTCCTGAGAGAGAGCCTGGCGCTCGATCTCGAGCTGGGTGATTCGGCGCTCGACCTCGTCGATCTCCTGGGGGAGGGAGTCGATCTCGATCCGCAGGCGACTCGCCGCCTCGTCCACGAGGTCGATCGCCTTGTCCGGAAGAAACCGTCCCCCGATGTAGCGGTCCGAGAGCCTGGCCGCGGCAATGAGTGCCTCGTCCCGAATCCGGACGCCGTGGTGAACCTCGTAGCGCTCCTTGAGTCCTCTCAGGATCGCCACCGTGTCTTCGACCGACGGAGGCGCGACAAAGACCGGCTGGAAGCGGCGCTCGAGCGCGGGGTCCTTCTCGATGTACTTCCGGTACTCTTCGAGCGTGGTGGCCCCTACGAGTCGGAGCTCACCCCGGGCCAACATCGGCTTCAGCATGTTGCCCGCATCCACGGCCCCTTCCGCGGCGCCGGCCCCTACGATCGTGTGAAGCTCGTCGATGAAGACGACGAATCGCCCCTCGGAATCGGTAATCTCCTTGAGCACCGCCTTCATCCGATCCTCGAACTCTCCCCGGTACTTCGCTCCGGCCAGCATCGCCGAGATGTCGAGTTGTAGGAGCTTCTTGTCATTCAGCGAAGAGGGCACGTCCCCGGCTACGATGCGCTGGGCGAGACCCTCCACGATCGCAGTCTTTCCGACACCGGGCTCTCCGATCAGAACCGGGTTGTTCTTGGTCCTGCGCCCGAGCACCTTGATGACCCTTCGCACCTCGACGTCGCGGCCAATGACCGGATCCAGCTTGCCCTCTCGGGCGAGTCCGGTGAGATCGCGGGAAAAGCGTTCGAGGGCCTGGTACTTGTCCTCGGGGTTTTGATCGGTGACTCGGTGGGAGCCCCGCACCTGACCCAACGCCTCGAGCAGGACCTGCCGGTCGACCCCGAGCTCCCTCAGGATCCGGCCGGAGTCGCTCTTCTCCTTCGTGAGCCCGAGGAGCAGGTGCTCGGAGGAGACGTACTGGTCCCCGAGCGCCCTCGCCTCCTTCTCGGCAACCTCGAGCGCCGAACGCAGATCCCGAGAGACTGCGGGGTCGCTTCCCCCCTCCACTCGGGCGTAGCCGGCCAGGGCGTCGGTGACCCGATCCCTGAGCTGGGGGATTCGCACCCCCACCTTCTCGAGGACGGGACGTACGATGCCCTCCTCTTGCTCCAGGAGCGCGGAGAGGAGGTGGACCCCGGCCAACTCGGGGTGCTTGGCCTCTCTTGCGAGACGGGCGGCAGACTGAAGGGCCTCTCCAGCCTTGACGGTGAATCGATCGGAACTCGCCATGGATTCTGAATCTCGAGGTTCAGGGATTCGGGGCCCTCGCCCGGCGGCTCTGCCTCATTGGCAGGGCCGAGAGGGGCGAGCTCGCCGGAGTTCCGCCGCTCCGGCGGAATCCGGCACACCTTCGCTCACTGTCCCAGATGATAGATTCAAGAACCGGGCCAGTCTCCGACACCGGTGCCGCTCATCCCCGGCGGTAGGCCCGCGCCTGGTACTCGTGCATCATCCGGCGGGCGTGGAAATACGAGCCGTTGAGCACGATCGACGACCGCATCACTCGGGCCCACCCGTCGGGATCGTCATAGTAGAGAGGGAGCACCGTCCCCTCCAGCTGATCGAGGAGGGAGTGCACCTCCTGGTCGGTATCGCTGGGCTGGTCCCACCCCGTCCCGATCGACCAACCGGTCACACCTTCCACATGCCCCTCGATCCACCACCCGTCGAGGACGCTGAGGCAGGGCACTCCGTTGAGCGCCGCCTTCATCCCGCTCGTCCCGGACGCCTCCAGGGGCTTGGTCGGGTTGTTCAGCCAGACATCCACCCCCGCCGTCAGGAGGCCACCGAGCTCCATGTCGTAGTCTTCGAGATAGGCGAAGGCCATGTCCTCCTTCAATGTTTCGGCCACCTCCACCACTCGCCGGATCATCTCCTTTCCTTCCTCGTTTCGGGGGTGCGCCTTTCCGGCGTACAGGATCTGGAGCCCGCCCGAGGCCCGGGCCACCGCTCTGAGGCGCTCCGGATCCCGCATGAGGAGGTCCGCCCGCTTGTAGGGGGCGGCCCGGCGAGCGAACCCGAGGGTAAGCCGATCGGGCGCCAACCTTCGCCCGCTCCTCCGCTCGACCTCAGAAAGCAGCTGCTCCTTCGCCTCCCGGTGCGTCGCCCGGATTCGATGCAGTGGAATGTCCACGGCGTGCCGGAGGAGGTAGGGATCCTCTCGCCACGCCGGTACATACTCGTCGAAGAGCCCCCGCATGGGCGCCCCTGTCCACGTCGCGGCGTGGACGCCATTCGTGATGGGATGGACCTGGTAGCCCGGGAACATCTCCCCGCTGACCTGCGCGTGCCTCATCGCGACCCCGTTGCAGAAGCGGCTGAGGCGGAGGGCAAGCCGCGTCATGTTCACAACTCCCTCTTCCACGGCTCCGATCGCCTGCAGGAGGGCCGTCCGCCTTTCCCCCAGGACCTCCTCCACCAGGCCGATGGGAAAGACGTCGTGACCTGCCGCCACCGGAGTGTGCGTCGTGAACACGCAGCGGGACCGGACCTCCTCGAGCCCCTCGGAAATCTCTTCATGCCCCCTGGACTCGGCGAGCTCCTCGAGGAGAGCCAACCCCAGGAGGGCCGAGTGCCCCTCGTTCAGGTGGTAGGTCTCCAGCTCGTCGAGCCCCAGGCCCTGGAGGAGCTTCACTCCCCCGATCCCGAGCACGGCTTCCTGGAGGAGGCGAATCCGCTCATCTCCGCCGTAGAGGGGGCCCGTTATCCGCCGGTCCGGGTCGGCGTTGTCCTCAATGTCCGTGTCCAGAAAGAAGATGGGCACCTCGTGACCGGTCACACCGATCACCGCCAGCTTCCAAGCTTGTACTACGACCGAGCGCCCCTCGATCTCCACGGTCACCCTCGGTTCCACCCGATCGAGGTACTCCCCAGGATCCCACGTCGCAGCTTCCTCGCGTTGCCGCCCCTCCGCGTCCAGAGTCTGGCGAAAGTACCCGTCTCGATGCACCAGCGAAACCGCGACGAAGGGAAGCTCCAGGTCGGCCGCCGCCTTGATGGTGTCCCCGGAGAGGACCCCGAGTCCCCCGCTGTACGTCGGGAGATCGGAGCGGACCCCCACTTCCATCGAGAAGTAGGCAATCCGGGAAGAGCGAAGTGAACCTTGGTTCGGTGCGGACATGCTTCCTACCTGAGGCTGAAGGTGAGCGAGACTGGGTGTCGCCGCGGCGGCCCTACCTTACCTGATCCCCTGCCCTCCCGTCCAGGGTTTGCGCTACCGGGGGGAGACTTGCGACTATAGGATCGAATCCGGCCCGTCGATCATAACCGCTTGAACGCAATGGAGAAGCCTTTGCCCGGCCCGTCCGACCAGCCCCCATCCGGTACGCAGCCCCGCGTGGGCCGCTCTACTTCTGCGCCTACCGTGACGCGCACTCGGGAATCCGGCTCGACGCCACCCACCGAGTCGGGTGGGGTGGCGCTGGGCAGGGTTCAGATCGAGGGAGTGGCGCCGGAGCTAGACGGCGGTCGCTTTCCGGTGAAGCGGGTCATCGGCGACGATCTGGTCGTCGAAGCCGACCTCTTCGCCGATGGCCATGACCAAATCGCAGCGGTCCTTCGTTATCGTCCCGCCGGTGAGGCCAAGTGGCAAGAGACCCCCATGGAGCCGCTCCCCAACGATCGCTGGCGAGCTTCCTTCCCCCTCGAAGGGCTCGGACGCTATCAGTATTCGGTCGCCGGTTGGATCGACCCCTTCCGGACCTGGCGCCGGGAGTTCGAGAAGTGGGTGGAGGCAGGCGACCAGGTGCTCATGGAGCTCCGGGTGGGAGCGGAGCTGGTGGAGGCCGCCGCCGAGCGCGCCGAGGTCTCCCCGGGCGGCCTCGCCCCCGGGGATGGAGAGCTCCCGAACGATCCGGCCACCCAGCTCCGCCGCTGGGCGACGCGCCTCCGCACCTGGTCGGCAGACCCGTCGCTCGAGGATGACCCTTCGTCCCTGCTGGGTCCCGACGGCCCGACAAAGGGCGAGCTCGCGGCTCTCATGGCCCGGTTCCCCGATCGGACGGGGGAGACGCGCTATGGGAGGGAGCTCGAGGTCGTCGTGGACCGGGAGCGCGCCCGGTTCAGCGCCTGGTACGAGTTCTTCCCTCGTTCCACCGCTCCGGATTCGAGCGAACACGGTACCTTCGACGACGCTCGTCGAATGCTTCCCTACGTACGGGAGATGGGGTTCGACGTGGTCTATCTCCCCCCGATCCACCCGGTGGGACGCACGAACCGGAAGGGACCGAACAACCGGCGCACCGCCGAGGCGGGAGATCCGGGAAGCCCCTGGGCGATCGGAGCGAAGGAGGGAGGACACAAGTCGGTGGATCCGCGTCTCGGGACCCTCGAGGATTTTCGCCGCTTCCGGGCTGCCGCCGAAGCGGAGGGGCTCGAGGTCGCCCTCGACATCGCATACCAGTGCTCCCCGGACCATCCCTACGTGGAAGACCATCCGGAGTGGTTCCGGACCCGTCCGGACGGCACGATCCGCTACGCCGAGAACCCTCCGAAGAAATACGAGGACATCTACCCGATCGACTTTGAGACGGATCGGTGGCCCGAGCTCTGGCAGGAGCTGAAGAGCGTCTTCTCCTTCTGGGCCGACGAGGGGGTGAGGATCTTCCGCGTGGACAACCCTCACACCAAGGCGCTCCCCTTCTGGGAATGGACGATCCGGGAGCTGAAAGAGACTCATCCCGACCTCATCTTCCTATCGGAGGCTTTCACCCGACCGAAGATGATGTACCGCCTGGCCAAGCTGGGTTTCACGCAGTCCTATACCTACTTCGCCTGGAGAAACACGAAGGCCGAGCTCACGTCCTATCTCGAAGAGCTCGTCCAGCCCCCGCTCAGCGAGCACTTTCGTCCCAATTTCTGGCCGAACACACCGGACATTCTGACCGAATTCCTCCAGACCGGAGGGCGGCCGGCCTTCATGCTCCGTTTGGTGCTGGCCGCCACCCTCTCCTCCAACTACGGGATCTACGGGCCCGCCTTCGAGCTCCTAGAGGCCGCCCCCCGTGAACCCGGAAGCGAGGAGTACCTGAACTCGGAGAAGTACGAGCTCCGCGAGTGGGAATTGGACCGGGAGGACAGTCTTCGGGACTTCATCGCACGAGTCAACCGGATCCGGAGGGAGAATGAGGCCTTTCATACGAACGACACCCTCTCCTTCCACGCAGTGGACAACGCCCTGATTCTGGCCTACACGAAGAGGCCATCCGGGGGCGGCGCCTCCATCCTCACGGTCGTGAACCTCGACCCTCACCACGTCCAGAGCGGATGGGTGGACCTCGACCCGGACACCGTCGGAATCTCCGGGAACGAGGCCTTCCAGGTGCACGACCTCCTGGGAGGGGGACACTACTTCTGGGAGGGAACGAGGAATTTCGTGCAACTCGATCCACACGTGAGTCCCGCCCAGATCTTCCAGGTCGTCACACAAGGTCGAAGCGAGCGGGACTTCGACCCCTTCGCCTGACTTGGGGCCTGACTTGGCGCCTGACCCGGCGCTTGACCCAGGCGACCTCCCTGGACTGCCCTGATCCTCCGCGAACCTCGCACGGCTTCGCGGGAAACCGACCGCCTTCAACCATCTCCGGCCCCTGATGAGCGCTGCCGATCTCTCCGAATCCCTGCTCGAAAACGATCCCGAGTGGTACAAGGACGCGGTGATCTACGAGCTTCATGTCCGGTCCTTCTTCGATTCAAACGAGGACGGAATCGGAGATTTCCGGGGGCTCACCCAGAAGCTGGGCTATCTGGAGGACCTCGGGGTTACCGCCATCTGGCTCCTCCCCTTCTACCCCTCCCCGCTCAGGGACGACGGGTACGACATCGCGGGGTACCGGAAGGTCAATCCGGACTACGGCACGATGCGACAGTTCCGGAGCTTCCTGAAGGAGGCGCACCGGAGAGGACTGCGGGTGATCACGGAACTGGTGATCAACCACACGTCGGACCAGCATCCCTGGTTCCAGCGGGCGAGGCGGGCGGATCCGGGAAGCGCGCACCGCGACTTCTACGTCTGGAGCGACGATCCGGAACGCTACTCCGAAGCCCGCATCATCTTCAAGGACTTCGAGCCCTCCAACTGGACGTGGGACCCGGTGGCGGATGCCTATTACTGGCATCGCTTCTACCATCACCAGCCCGATCTCAACTTCGACAATCCGGCGGTCCACGAGGAGCTGCTGGATGTCCTCGACTTCTGGCTCGAGATGGGGGTCGACGGGCTCCGCCTGGACGCGATCCCCTACCTCTACCAGAGGGAAGGCACGAACTGCGAGAACCTCCCGGAGACTCATGTCTTCCTGAAGAAGCTCAGAGCGCACGTCGACCGGAAGTTCGAGAACAGGATGCTGCTCGCCGAAGCCAACCAGTGGCCCGAGGACGCCGCCGAGTACTTCGGGGACGGCGACGAGTGCCACATGAACTTCCACTTCCCGCTCATGCCTCGCCTCTTCATGGCCGTGCGGATGGAGGACCGCTTCCCCGTCCAGGACATCCTCGAGCAGACACCCGAGATCCCGGATCCTTGCCAGTGGGGAATCTTCCTCAGGAACCACGACGAGCTCACCCTCGAGATGGTGACCGATGAGGAACGCGACTACATGTACCGCGTCTACGCCGAGGACCCGACGGCCCGGATCAACCTGGGCATCCGCCGCCGCCTCGCGCCCCTCCTCGGGAAGGACCGAAAGAAGATCGAGCTCCTCAACTCCCTCCTCTTCTCGCTCCCCGGAACCCCCATCCTCTACTACGGAGATGAGATCGGAATGGGGGACAACTTCTACCTCGGGGATCGCAATGGAGTGCGAACCCCGATGCAGTGGACCGGCGACCGAAACGCCGGGTTTTCTCGGGCGAATCCGCAGAAGCTCTTCCTCCCGGCGATCATCGATCCCGAGTACCACTACGAGTCGGTGAATGTGGAGACCGAGAACCACAACCCCAGCTCCCTTCTCTGGTGGATGCGCCGGATCATCGCGCTCCGCAGCCATCATCGGGCCTTCGGGCGCGGCACCTTCGAGTGGGTTCCCCATGACAACCGCCGCATCCTCGCATTCCTGCGGAGGTACGACGGGGAGACGATCCTGGTGGTCGCCAACCTCTCGCGCTTCGTCCAGGCCGTGGCGCTCGACCTCTCCGAGGCACACTCCCGGCGGCCACTTGAGCTCTTCGGCCGCAACCACTTCCCCGAGATCGGCCGTGACCCCTATCGGCTCACTCTCGGTCCGCACGGCTTCTACTGGTTCCTCCTCGAATCGGAGGAGCAGGTCCAGGAACGGATCGAGGTCCGGGGAGGGCGCGCCCGTTCCGCGGACCAGCTTCCGGAACTGCGTCCCAGGGAGACATGGGAAGAGGTCTTCGAGGGACGGCGGCTCCAGCGTCTGGAATCCCACCTCGTGGAGTATCTCCGTAACCAGAGGTGGTTCGCCGGAAAGGGACGTGAGATCCGGGCCGGGCGGGTGCTGGACTCCTTTCCGATCCCCGTCGCCGAGCGCCAGGCCCGGGTCGTGCTCTTTCAGGTGGAATACGTGGAGCACGAACCCGAGACCTATCTCCTCACCCTCACCTACTCGCTGGAGGAGGACCTCCACGACGCGGGCCACGAGGAGTCCCACCTCCTCGTCTGTCGGATCTCGATGGGTGGAGAGAAAGGCTTCGTCCACGATGCGCTCCTGGACCCGGACATCAGCCTGGCACTCCTCGAAACGATCGCGAAGGAACGCTCGCTGGCGGGACACGACAAGCGGATCGTGGGCACCACGAACGGGAGGAGGGCGGAAATCCTGGAAGGTGATCCCGACTCCCTCGACCCCAAGGTCGGTCGTGCGGAACAGAGCAACTCCTCGATCATCTTCGGCCGCCGCTGGATTCTGAAGCTCTTCCGCCGGGTGGAGCGTGGGATCAATCCGGAGAGGGAGATCGGGGACTTCCTCCGCCAGGTCGAGTTCAAGGGCACGCCGGAGCTGCGGGGAGCCCTGGAGATCCGAAGGGAGGAATCCCCCTGGGGCACGGCCGCCGTTCTCCACGAATTCGTTCCCAATCAGGGGGACGCCTGGGAGTATACTCTCGACGCCCTGGTCAGCTTCTTCGAAGCCGCCCTGGCGTCGGGCGTCCAGGGGGAGAAGCTCCCGCTGCCCTCCGATGTCCTCCGCGAGGCGGAACGACGGAAAGAGAGCGCCGAGCTCCCCGAACCCGCCAGGGCCCACATCGGGCCATACCTCGAATCCGTGCGCATCCTCGGGCAGCGGACCGGAGAGCTCCACGAAGCTCTCGCGGCGGACGCGGCGGCCCCGGATTTCAGCCCGGAGCCCTTCTCGACCCTCTACCAGCGCTCGCTCTATCAGTCCCTGCGCAACCTTCTCGGGACGACGCTCGAGGACCTGACCGAGCGCCTGCAGGCCCTCGGGGAGGAGGAGCGGGAGATGGCGGAGACTATCATGAGCGCGCGCGCCCGGATCATCGCGCGCTTCAAGGACCTTCTGGAAGGCAGGTTGGAGGGCCGGCGGATCCGAAGTCACGGGGACTACCACCTCGGTCAGGTTCTCTACACCGGCGGGGATTTCAAAATCATCGACTTCGAGGGTGAGCCGGAACGTCCGGTGAGCGAGCGTCGGCTGAAGCGCTCACCCCTGCGGGACGTGGCCGGGTTGCTCCGGTCCTTCGACTACGCTGCGAAGACGATCCTCCGCTCGCTCCCCGATCGGGGATTGATCCCGAGCTCGGACGATGAGAATGTCCGGAAGCTCGCGCAGTTCTGGACGAAATGGGTTTCCGTAGAGTTCCTCGCCGGATACTTGACGGTGACCGATCCGCTCGACCTCCTCCCGAAGGGAAGGAAGGGACGCCAGCCCCTCCTCGACCTGTTCATTCTGGAAAAGGCGCTCTACGAGCTCAGGTACGAGCTGAATAATCGACCCGCGTGGGCGCAGATCCCCCTCGCGGGGATTCTGGAGCTGATCCGGGACGGGGAGGTGGATGGGAGTGGCTGAACCGACGTCCAACGGTGGCCCGGACGGGTTGGTTCCGGAGGAGCTCACCGCCCTCGCCGAGCTCTACGGGATCGAGACCGTCCACCGGGACGGCTTCGGCCGGGAAGTGTGGCCCTCGGCGGAGACTCTCCTTGGTGTGCTGAAGGCGATGGGCTCGCCCATGAGCGGGGTCTCCGACGCCTCGGAAGCCCTCCGCGAGATTCGGGCCCGACGAAGTGAGCGGAAGCTGCCTTCCGTGAGCGTCCTGCCTGCCGGGGGACCGCACCGACTCCCCGTCGGCCCGGTGGACGTCTCCCCTGGCCGGAAGCTCGGGGTCCGCGTGGTCACGGAGGAGGGAGAAGAGTACGGTTGGAAACTCGAGGCCGCAGCCTCCTCGGACGGAGCGGCAGTCGAGCTCCCGGCGCCCCTCCCCGTCGGCTACCACCGCGTCGCGCTCGACCTTCCAGGCAATTCCTCGGAGGAGGAGAGCGAAGGCCTTCTCATGGTCGCCCCCCCGAAGGCATACTCGGGCATGGATGACGTGCGGAGCTCCCCACTCCGGGACTGGGGAGGCTTTCTCCCCCTCTACGCGATCCGCTCGAGACGGAACTGGGGAGTGGGCGACCTCACCGACCTAGAGGAGCTCCGACGGTGGGTATCGGATATGGGTGGCGCCGTGGCCGCCACCCTCCCCCTGTTCGCCTCCTTCCTCGACGAGCCCTTCGAGCCCAGCCCGTACGCTCCCGTCAGCCGACTTTTCTGGAACGAGCTCTACCTGGACCCGACCACGCTGCCGGAATGGTCCCGGACTCCCGAAGCCAGGGCCCAGGTCGATTCCTCCGCCTTCCATGAGGAAATCGAACGCTGCCGCACTGCGTCCCGAGTAGCCTACCGCGACCTCGCTCGGTTGAAGAGGGGCGTTTTCGATCTTCTGGCGGCCGCCTGGGAGCGGGACGGAGGCCGTGACGATCCTGACTTCGGTGCCTTCCTCCGAGCTCGTCCCCAGGCCGAGCGGTACGCCGGATTTCGAGCCGCCATGGAAACCGATCCGGTCGGATGGGAGGGTGAGCGTCCGCGATGGTGGCGGGAGGGGGTTCCCGAGCGGATCCGGGAGGGCGAGCGGGCTCGCCGCCACCTTTACGTGCAGTTCCAGTTTCACGAGAGGCTCGGCAGGCTCCCGGACGGCTCGACCGAGGGCTCCGCCGGCCTCTACCTGGACCTTCCCCTCGGGACCCATCCCCTCGGGTTCGATCCCTGGGCCGAGCCGGACCTCTTCGGGAGGGGAGCGGCGATCGGGGCGCCGCCCGACGACTTCCACGAGGGGGGGCAGAACTGGTCGCTACCACCGATCCGTCCGGCGGAGGCAAGACTACGGGAGCACCGGCACTTCCGCGAGGTCCTGGGCACCCTCCTCCCCCACGCCCGGTACCTCCGGATCGACCATGTGATGGGGCTCCACAGGCTCTATTGGATCCCGGAGATGAGGGATGCACGGGACGGAGCATACGTTCGGTATCCGGCGGAGGAGCTCTACGCCATCCTGTGCATCGAGTCCCACCGCCACCGGACCGTGCTCGTGGGCGAGGACCTGGGAACGGTTCCCCCGGGAATCCGGGAGGCGATGACCCGACGGGACCTCCGCCGTATGTACGTCGTCCCCTTCGAGCGCCGGGACGATCGGCCCGACGGGCTCGCGCCCGTTCCGGACGGAGCGGTGGCCTCCCTCAACACCCACGACATGCCACCCTTCGCCGAGTATTGGCGGCAGTCGGGTGAGTCCGAGAAAGCGGACCAGGCGCTCCGGCGGCTCCTCCAACGTCTCGCAAAGAGCCCGGCTGGGCTGGTCCTGATAAATCTCGAGGATCTCTGGCTCGAAGAGCGCCCCCAGAATCTCCCGGGGACCTCAGGGCCGGAGAACTGGACGAGAAAGGCGGAGCTCGACCTGGAGACCTTTACTCGTGACCTTCGGGTTCTGACCGTCCTCAGGGATCTCGCCCGATGCCGAGAAGGGATGGACCCGCAGCAGAATGGCACGGTATCCGACGACACGACGACCAGCAGCCGAGAGCGGAGTGGTCATGCCCAAGAAGAAGGCTGAAGAGCGCAACGCGCAGTCCGACCTGAAGAAAGCCTCCCTGATCACCGAGGAGGACGTTCACCTTTTCAACGAGGGAACGCATCACCGGCTCTACCGGAAGCTGGGCGCCCACCTCTCATCGGATCCTGAGCGAACCGGGGCTCACTTCGCGGTGTGGGCGCCGAATGCGGAGCGAGTTTCCGTGGTCGGGGACTTCAACGGGTGGAATCGGAGCTCCAACCTCCTCGTCCCCCGGGACTCCTCGGGGATCTGGGAAGGCTGGATCCCGAACGTCGCCCACGGCTCGGTCTACAAGTATTCGATCGTGTCCCGCGCCGATGGATACGAGGTCTTGAAGGCGGACCCCTTCGGTTTCCGTCACGAGGAGCCCCCGGCGACCGGGTCCATGGTCTGGGACCTGGAGTACGAGTGGGGGGACGGCGACTGGATGGCCGAGCGAGAAGCGAGGAACGCCGGCTCCGCCCCGATCTCGGCCTACGAGCTCCACCTCGGATCGTGGCGGCGGGATCCCGGCGACCCGAGACGCCTGCGCGGATACCGGGAGATCGCCGAGGAGCTCGCCACCTACGTCCAAGAGCTCGGATTCACCCACGTCCAGCTCCTCCCGATCATGGAGCACCCCTTCTACGGGTCATGGGGCTATCAGACCACGGGGTACTTCGCCCCGACCAGCCGACACGGCTCCCCCCAGGACCTCATGTATCTGATCGACTACCTTCACCAGAATGGGATCGGGGTCCTCCTGGATTGGGTTCCTTCGCACTTTCCTTCGGACGAGCACGGACTCGGATACTTCGACGGCACCCACCTCTACGAGCACGCTGATCCCCGCAAGGGGTTCCATCCGGACTGGGAGAGCCTGATCTTCAACTACAGCCGCAACGAAGTACGCGGGTTTCTCCTCTCCAGCGCCCTCTTCTGGCTCGACCACTACCACGTGGACGGACTGCGCGTGGATGCCGTCGCATCGATGCTCTACCTCGACTATTCGCGCAAGGAAGGGGAATGGATTCCCAACGAGTACGGGGGCCGGGAGAACCTCGAGGCGATTTCTTTTCTCAGAGACCTCAACGAAGCGGCTTATGGAAACTACCCGGATATCCAGATGATCGCCGAAGAATCGACGGCGTGGCCGATGGTGTCCCGTCCGACGTACCTGGGCGGACTGGGCTTCGGTATGAAGTGGGACATGGGTTGGATGCACGACACCCTCGAGTACCTCGCGAAGGACCCGATCCATCGCCGGCATCATCACAACTCGCTCACCTTCCGGGCGATATACGCCTTCAACGAGAACTTCATGCTCCCCCTGTCCCACGACGAGGTGGTACACGGCAAGGGATCGCTACTCTCCCGGATGCCGGGCGACGACTGGCAGAAGCGGGCCAACCTCAGGCTCCTTCTCTCCTACCAGTTCCTCCAACCGGGAAAGAAGCTCCTCTTCATGGGAGGGGAGTTCGGCCAGTGGGCCGAGTGGAACCACGAGGCCGAATTGGAGTGGCACCTCCTCGATGACCCCGCGCACGACGGCATCCGCCGGCTCGTGGCCGACCTGAATCTCCTCTACCGGGGGGACGAGGCACTGCACGTCGGTGATTTCGATCCACACGGCTTCGAGTGGATCGACGCCCATGACGAGGAGTCGAGCGTCCTGACCTTCCTGCGGCGGCACCAGAAGTCGAAGGATCCACGGGATCCCCAACTGGTCGTGATTCTCAACCTCACCCCGGTCGTCCGAGACAACTATCGTGTCGGCGTCCCCGTCGGGGGCCGGTGGGCGGAGATCCTGAACTCGGACGCGGTGGAATACGGGGGGAGCGGACGGGGGAACCTGGGGAGCGTGGAATCCGCCCCGGTCTCCCGCCACGGTCGCCATCACTCCCTCGTGATCTCGCTTCCACCCCTTGGAGCTCTTGTGTTCCGGGGCCCCGGGAGCGGGAGCGAGAAACGAGACGCCGCCGCCCCCACGAAAGAGGGAAGGACATCGTGAGCGAACGCTGGGTATGCCTGCACGGCCACTTCTACCAGCCCCCGCGTGAGAATCCCTGGCTCGAGCGGATCGAGAGGCAGCCCTCCGCAAAGCCCTTCCACGACTGGAACGAGCGGATCGATCACGAGTCTTACGCGCCCAACGCCTTCTCCCGCGCTCTCGACGGAGATGGCCGGATTGCGCGGATCATGAACAACTACGGCTGGATGAGCTTCAACTTCGGCCCGACCCTCCTCGCCTGGATGGAGGAGCACGCGCCGGCGACGTACCAGGCCGTCCTGGACGCGGACCGTGAAAGCCGGGAGCGATTTTCCGGCCACGGATCGGCGATCGCGCAGGCCTACAGCCACATGATCCTCCCCCTCGCCTCGCACCGGGACAAGGCGACCCAGATCGAATGGGGACTCCGCGATTTCGAGAGCCGATTCGGGCGTTCCCCCGAGGGGATGTGGCTTCCGGAAACCGGTGTCGACCTGGAGAGCCTCGACCTCATGGCCCGGGCCGGCATTCGGTATACCATCCTCGCCCCCGATCAGGCTGCAGCCACCCGGAATCCGGAAAACAGCAACTGGGTCGACGTCCGCGGCGGACGGGTAGACACGACGCGGCCATACCGGGTCGAGCTCCCCTCCGGCAAGGAGTTCGCCGTCTTCTTCTACGACGGCCCGCTCTCCCGTGCCGTGGCCTTCGAACAGGTCCTCGCGGACGGGGGCGCCTTCGCGAAGCGTCTCCTGGCCGGAGGAGCGTCGGGCACTCGTCCGGATGGACTGATTCACATCGCGACGGACGGGGAGACCTACGGACACCACCACCGGCACGGGGAGATGGCCCTTTCCGTGGCGCTCCTCCGGATCCGGGAGCGGGAGGGGGCCCGGCTCACCAATTACGGAGAGTATCTCGCGCGGTTCCCGCCGGACCGGGAGGCCAGGATCGAGGAGAACACCGCCTGGAGCTGCGCGCACGGGGTGGAGCGCTGGAACTCCGACTGCGGATGTGCCACCGGCTCGAACCCCGAGTGGCGTCAAGCCTGGCGGGCACCCCTGAGGAGCGCGCTGGACTGGCTGAGGGACTGTCTGGCTTCGAGGTTCGAAGAGGCGGCGGAGGGCCTCCTCGTCGATCCCTGGGGGGCTCGGAACCGATATATCGAAGTGATTCTGGACCGCTCGCGCGAAAATGTCGACCGATTCCTGAGTCAGGAATTGGCCGAGGAGGGCGAGCGCACGGACGCCGACCGAGTCCGTGCGCTCAAGCTCCTCGAGCTTCAGCGGCACGCACAGCTCATGTACACGAGCTGCGGGTGGTTCTTCGACGATCTCGCGGGAATCGAGACGCTCCAGGTGCTCAAGTACGCAGCCCGGGCCCTCCAGCTGGGAGAGATCGTCGGGACGGCCGATCTCGAGGAGGAGTTCCTCGCACGACTCGATAAAGCTCGCAGCAACCTCCCCGGAAACCCGAGCGGTCGGAAGCTCTACCTCGAGGAGATCCACCCCTCACGGGTGGATCTGGCCCAGGTCGCGGCCCACCACTCGGTCGCCGCCCTCTTTCCCGATCCCACCAGCGCGGCGGGAGAGGGCGCGAGCGAATCCGACGCGAAGCTCGTCTACTGCTACCGGGTCACGGCCGAGGACGGGCGACAGCTCTCTTCGGGACGGGCCCGCCTTTCTCTCGGAAAGCTCCGGGTGGAGTCGACGATCGTCCTCACCTCGGCCACCCTGAGCTACGCCGTCCTGCACCTCGGAGACCACAACGTGGTCGGAGGTGTTCGGAACGCCCAGGAACCCGAGGCTTACCAGAAGCTGATGGCCGAGCTCTCCGGCGAGTTCGAGGCCGCCAACTTCCCCGAAGTCATCCGGAGGCTCGACCGCGAATTTCACGCCGGAACCTACTCCCTCCGCTCCCTCTTCAGAGACGAGCAGGAGAGGATTCTGCGACGCATCCTCGACTCCTCACTCTCCGACGCCGAGGTCGTCCTCGGTCGCCTCTATGAAAGCCGGTCCTCCCTCATGCGGTTCCTCGGGGAGCTGAACGTCCCCCAGCCCGCCCCGTTTCGGACCGCGGGGGAGTTCGTCGTGAACACGCGCCTGAATCGGGCTCTCAAGCAGGTCCCCCCGGAGCTGGATACCGCGGAGCGATTGGTTCGGGAGGCGAAGGCCACCCGGTTGGAGCTGGATCGGGAACGCATCGCGCTCGTCGCGGGCAGGACGCTTCAACGGCTCCTGGAGTCGCTGGCGGAGGAGCCCGAAGGGCCGGGCCGGCTCGAGGAGGCGCATCGGATGGCCCTGTTCCTGGGCTCCCTTCCATTCGACGTCGATCTCTGGTGGCCGCAGAACAGCTACTTCCAGCTCTTCAAAAAGCTCCATTCGGGCTTCGCCGAGAGAGCGGAGGAGGGAGACGACCGGGCCCGGGAGTGGCTCACCCTCTTTCGGGAGGTCGGGGAGACAGTCGGAATCGCCGTCCCCCCCGAGGCGTCCTGATCCCCGTGGGACCTCCGGACCGCCCGCTCAGTTCGGTCCCCCCACCACGCGCTTGAGCAGCGTTCCCGAGGGCACGCGGTCCTCGAGCTCGAAGTGGTTGATCACCGCCACGGTCTCGTCCGGCACCGTAGACGGGTATTCCTCCAGGAAGTCCTGAAACGACATCTCCCGCGGGAGCTCCACCAGCTCCATTCGGCGCGGTTGGACCTCGAGGACGGAGGAATCGGTCACCTCCCGGAAGGACCTGAGGGCTGCGGTCAGATCGCCTCGCCTCGCCTCCCAGGCCCCGAAGTGGGAGTAGCCGAGAACCCGAAAGAGCCGTCCGCCATGCTCGATGAAGACGACGGTTCCGCGGAAGGTGGCGTGCTCAGAGGTGATGCGGAACTCGCCCCACGCCGCCGGCAGCCCGTTCACGGACTCGCTCCACCTCCGCTCCTCCACGATCCCCGACTCCCTCAGGAAGGCGTCCCGGGCGCCCGACGGAGAGGTGGCATCGCTCAGGGAAAGCAGGATCGCGGCGTCTTCCTGGGGGGAGATCCCCTGCACCTCGTTTCGGGTATTCACGGTGCGCCATCCGCTGGGGTAGCGAAGCTCAAAGGCCATCTCCGGGTGAAGGAAGCGTTCCCCTTCGAAATAGCCTTCGCGGGGATCCGTCCCGAAGACCATCCCGTCCAGCATCCGCAGGAAGCTCTCCCGGCCCACTCGAGCTTCCGAGAGATCGTCGCCCGAAGCCTCGACCTGCTGGAGGATCCGATCCCTCCGCTCGAGGGGGTCCGGGTGCGTGGAGAGGAAGCCCGGAATGCGATCGCCGTCCCGGGCGCCCGAGGCCCGGGCGAGCATTGCGAACACCCCCGAGAGCTCCCGGGGATCGTAGCCCTCGGCTTGCATATACCGGATCCCCAGATCGTCCGCCTGCCGCTCGTCCTCCCGGGAATTCCGGAGGAAGAGGAGTTGGAGCCCCACCCCCGCCGCTTCCCCGAAGGGCCGGAGCTCCGGCGCCAACACCATTCCGACCCCCAACCCCAGCTGAGCCACCTGGGCCCGGCTCACGCGCGTGACCCCGTGCCTGGCCGTCACATGTCCGATTTCGTGCCCCAGCACACCCGCCATCTCCGCTTCGGACGTGAAGTGCGCCAGAATGCCCCGGGTGAAGTAGACGAACCCACCCGGAAGGGCGAAGGCGTTCACTGTGGGATCGTCGACGATCCGGAAGGTCCAGGGCAGGTCGGGACGCTCCGATCCCGCCGCCATCCGGGCCCCCAGATCCTCGAGGAAGGCCTGCAACGCCTCGTCCTCGTAGAGTCCGAGACTGGCCACGATGTCCCGATCGGCCTCACGGCCCATCTGGATCTCCTGGCTCTCGCTGAACAGGACGAACTGCCTCTGGCCGGTGACCGGGTTCACCGCGCAGCCGGCAAGAGTCGCCAGCAGGACGAGGAGAAAGGGCCGGAACCAGGATCGGGCCGAATGGGAGTGGGTGGGGGTCATCGGTCGTCTCGAAGCTCGGAGCGGCGGCTGAGGCCAAAGAGAGGAGCGTCTCGCCCCGGTGAAAAAGATCGCGAAACGCCCTTCCCACTGGAAGGGGCGGAGCCTCGGTCCAGGGGCTTGCTCCAGCGGGCTCGGGTATCGAACTTTCCGGTTCAATGGTGGCATCCGGCCCGGTCGTCCGGTCGTGGCCAGGTGCCAACCCCGATGGTCCGGTTCACTCGACCCGACTCCCCCCTATGCTCCCTTGGATCCCAGGCCGGCCGAACCGCCAACGACTCGTCGGCATTCTCGGGATCGCCCTCCTATCGCTATCCGGATGTGACGACGGTGTGCCGTCCTCCCGGGACGGAACGACGATCCCCCGGGAGACCTTCGTGGAGGCCATGGTCGACCTCCGGGAAGCGGCGATCCGCTCGGGCGGCGAGGCCCCTTCCGCCGCGGAGCGCGAGCGGATTCTTCAGGAACACGGAATCGGGGCCGAGGACCTGCGCACCTTCGTCGAGATTCACGGGGAGAACGTCCCGCTCATGAACGAGGTCTGGTCCGCGGTCGAACGCCGTCTCGTCGAGCGCCAGGAAGAGGAGGGCCTGCCCGACCCGTCAGGGGACACGCCGGAGGATCCGGGGGTGGCCGCTCCCGGGAGCGAGGAAGTGGAGTAGGCGGTCGGGTCACAAGACCCGGAAGCTCAGGCCGATCGCCACGGCGTTCCGGTTCCGGCTGCCGAGCGATCCCGCGAAGCGGATGGCCCAACCCGGATCGATGGAGACGTCCACCCCGAGGTCGGCGACGACTCCCAGGCTGAGGCGATCATCGTTCGGGCCGTCCCCTCCAACATACCCGTCCAGGACCACCCTCGGGGTCACATACGGGTTGAACCAGACCTCGTCCACCTGCACGTCTCGACCGAAGGAGACCCCCAGGGGAAAGCTGAGGAGGAAGGCGTCTCCGATTCCGACACCCGCTCCGGCCACCCAATGGACATCCAGGGGAAAATCATCGGAGTGTTCGAGGAGCCGCCCGGAGATGTCGACCCCTCCGAAGACCGAGAAGCTGCCCTCGGCGTCTTCCGCCAGCCCGGCCCTGTAGCCGAGGTCTCCCCCGGGTCTCCAGGTGCTCGAGACCCCGATTCCTCCCGAAGGGGCGGGATCCACCAGGTAGACACCCCACCCGGTGGGAGTGGCGGGCGCTACCATCAGGGGCGCTTCCCAACTGACCTGCGCCTCGAGCGAGCCCGCCCAAGGAAGCACCAAGGCACATGCCACGGCTACCGTCAAAAGTTTCCTACGCATCGGTCGACGCTCCTGATCTGAGTCCTCGGGAATCCGAGGGGACCGCCCCCTCTACTCCCACTCTATGGTGGCGGGGGGCTTCGAACTGATGTCGTACGTGACCCGGTTGACCCCCTTTACCTCGTTGATGATCCTGGTGGAGATCCGGGCCAGAACGTCGTGAGGGAAGTGGTACCAGTCCGCCGTCATCCCGTCACGAGAGGTCACCGCCCGCAGCGCGATGACATTTTCGTAGGTCCTGCCATCCCCCATCACTCCCACGGAATGGACGGGAAGGAGAACCGCGAAAGCCTGCCAGATCTCGTCGTAGAGACCCGCTTCACGGATCTCCTCCAGGTAGATCGAGTCCGCGTCGCGCAGGACGGCCAGGCGCTCCTCGGAGACCGCCCCGAGCACGCGGATCGCGAGCCCGGGACCCGGAAAGGGGTGGCGCCCCACGAACTCCTCGGAGAGCCCCAGCTCTCTTCCGACATTCCTCACCTCGTCCTTGAACAGCTCCCTCAGAGGCTCGATCAGCTCGAAGGGCATCTCTTCGGGCAACCCACCCACGTTGTGATGGGTCTTGATCGTCACGGAGGGACCTCCCGTGGAGATCGATTCGATCACGTCCGGATACAAGGTGCCCTGGACCAGGAATCGAGCGGCTACCTCATCCTTCCGGGTCGTTCGCTCGAAGACGCGGATGAAGGTGTTTCCGATGATCCGTCGCTTCTCCTCCGGATCCGAGATCCCCTGGAGCCCTTTGACGAACTCCTCCCGAGCATCCACCACGACCAGGCGGATTCCCATGTGGCGCCGGAAGGTCCGCTCGACCTTCTCCCGCTCCCCCTTTCGGAGCAGTCCCGTATCCACGAAGACGCAGGTCAGGCGATCGCCGATCGCGCGATGGACCAGGGCCGCCGCCACAGATGAATCCACTCCTCCCGAGAGCCCGCAGATGACCTGGGCGTCACCGGCCGTCTCCCGGATGCGAGCCACCGACTCCTCGATGAAGGCTCCGGGGGTCCAGGTCGGGTGACAACCGGAGATCCGGAAGAGAAAGTTGGAGAGGATCTCCTCGCCCCGGGTGGTATGGGCCACCTCCGGGTGGAACTGGACTCCGTAGATCTCCCGATCCTCCGCCCGGAACGCCGCAACCGGGAGGGTCGCGGTCGAAGCCAGGGCCCGGTAGCCCTCCGGAGGTTCGTCCACATGGTCCCCGTGCGAGCACCAGACCCGGGTCGTCTCACTCGGGTCGAAGTCGTGGAGCAGCTCATTCGGCTCCATGACCGTGAGCTCGGCCTGTCCGTATTCCCTCTGCCCGTTTTCGACCTGGGCCCCCTCCAGCTTCGCGATAAGCTGCATCCCGTAGCAGATCCCCAGGATCGGGATCCCCTCCTTCAGGAGTTCCGGATCCAGGGAGGGCACTCCGTCATCGTAGACCGAAGCCGGCCCCCCGGAAAGGAGGATCCCGCTCGGCTTCCACTCGCGGATCCACTCCAGCGAGCGGTCGGGAGGGTGGATTTCGCAGAAGACCCGTTCCTCCCGGATCCGACGGGCGATGAGCTGGGTGTACTGCGATCCGTAGTCCAGAATCAGGATCCGGTCATGGTTCTGCGTCATGGGCATTCGGACGGTTTCAGGGGACCGGGGGCCTCACGCGGGTGAGGGATCTCCTCCCCCCGCATCAGGTCGTCCAAGGTCTCGCGGCGACGAATGAGGTGGACCTCGCCCCCCTCCACCATGACTTCCGCCGGGCGGGGCCGGGCATTGTAGTTCGAGGCCATGGTGAAGCCGTACGCCCCGGCGGTCTTGACCGCGAGGAGCTCCCCCGGTTGCGGGAGGGACATCTCGCGGTCCCTGGCGAGGAAGTCTCCGCTCTCACAGATCGGGCCCACCACGTCGGCGATCACCCGGGGTGCCCCTTCGGTTTCCCGCACCGGGAGAATCCGATGAAACCCCTCGTAATGCGAAGGCCGAATGAGCTCGGTCATTCCCGCATCGGTGATCACGAAGGTCTTGACCCCTGCCCGCTTGAGATACCGGACACGGGTCAGCAGGACCCCGGATTCCCCGACCACCGCCCGACCCGGCTCGAGGATGAGCTGGAGGCCGCGCTCCCGGATCGGTGGCACGATTTCGCGGGCAAGGTCCTCCAGGTCGAGTCCCTCCTCACCGTCGTACCCCACGCCGAATCCGCCTCCCAGGTCGAGGTACGCCAGGTCGATCCCGCCCTCCCTCAGGCGGTCCAGCATCCCCAGCACGACGTGAAATGCGCGAAGGTAGGGCTCCGTCTCCATGATCTGGGACCCGATGTGCGCATCGATTCCCAAAAACTCCAGGTGGGGATCGTTCCTCCGCTCCACGTAGAGTGCCTCGGCTTCCTCCACCGGAATCCCGAACTTCGATGCGGCATGTCCGGTGCGGGTGTAGGCATGAGGGGTCGGCGACTCCACGTCCGGGTTCACCCGCAGTCCCACCGGTGCCACCCGACCCTCGTCGCGCGCCACCCGGGAGAGGAGATCGAGCTCACCGGCGCTCTCGACGTGGAAGGCGTAGATCCCTGCGCGGAGGCCGGCCACCATTTCCTCTTCCCCCTTCCCCACTCCCGCGAAGACGATGCGCTCGGGGGGAAACCCGGCCCGAAGGGCCCGCTCCAGCTCACCCTGGGAGACGATGTCGGCTCCGGCACCCAGAGCGGCAATCCGGTTCAGGATCGCCAGCGAGCCATTCGCCTTTACCGAGTAGGCCGGGAGGAAGGATATCTCCCGGAAGGTCACCTGAAACCTGCGCACCCGTTCCGCCACTCCCTCCGCATCGTACAGGTAGAGGGGTGTTCCAAACTCGCCGGCGGCCTCTTCGAGAGAGACGCCCCGACAGGTCAGCGCCCCCGCGATCCGCTCGAAGCCGGATCGGGGAGCATCGGCTCCTTCCCCCAGGGGGGTCAATACGCTCGCGCCCAGAGGACCTCCGAAGTCGCCCGTTCCCCTCCCACACACCTCTCGGGCGGGGTCTCCGAACGAAAGTCTGGGTCGGGGATGCAGCGTAGGGTCGCCTTCGTCTCCGCCTTGATCCGTTCCTCTACGGAAGGGTCCCCGCTCCATCCGGTGTAGACGAACCCGCCCGAGGAGTCCAGGATCTCCCCTACCTCCTCGATGGACCCGGCCCCTCGGTGGGAGTGGGTCTCCCGCCTGGCTCGAGCTCTCTCCAGCAGCTCCTTCTGGAATGCATCGAGGCGGGCGGAAAGCTCCGCGACCGCCTGACCCTCGGGGAGGAACTCCTTTCGATCCTCACCTTCGGCGGTGACCCGCTTCACGAGCACGACCTGCCCCTTCTCCAGATCCCGTGGTCCCACCTCGATGCGGAAGGGCACTCCCTTCCGCTCCCACTCGTAGAACTTCGCTCCCGGGTTCAGGTGGTCCCGATCGTCCACCCGGACCCGCATTCCCTGCTCTCCCAGCCGGGTCTTGAGCTCCTCCGCTTTCTCGACCACGGCGGCGCGCTGATCCTCCTTGCGATAGATCGGCACGATGACCACTTGCACCGGGGCCAGCTTGGGTGGAACGACGATTCCGGCATCGTCCCCATGCGTCATGACCATGGCCCCCACCAGCCGTGTGGAGACTCCCCACGAGGTGTTCCAGGCATACTCCTCCTCCCCGTGCTCGGTCTGGAAGGTGAGATCGAACTGCCGGGAGAAGTTCTGCCCGAGGTGATGGGAGGTGCCGGCCTGCAGGGCCCGGAGATCCTGCATCATCGCCTCGCAGGTATACGTCCGCACCGCGCCCGCGAACTTCTCGGAGTCCGACTTGAGACCGGTGACGACCGGCATCGCGATCCACTCCTCCATGAAGCGCCGATAGACCCCGAGCATCCGGAGGGTCTCCTCCTGCGCCTCCTCGTCGGTCGCGTGCGCGGTGTGACCCTCCTGCCAGAGGAACTCCGAGGTGCGCAGGAAGAGGCGGGTTCGAAGCTCCCACCGGATCACGTTCGCCCACTGATTGAGGAGGATCGGGAGGTCCCGATACGATTGAACCCACTTGGCGTACATCGCGTAGATGACGGTCTCGGAGGTGGGTCGCACCACGAGGGGTTCGTCCAGCTCCTTCCCCCCGGCATGCGTGACCACTGCGAGCTCGGGCTTGAATCCCTCCACGTGCTCCTTCTCCCGCTCGATGAAGCTCATCGGGATGAGAAGAGGGAAATACGCGTTTTCGTGCCCGGTCTCCTTGAACATGTCGTCCAGCGCCCGCTGCATGTTTTCCCAGATCCCGTAGCCCCAGGGCCGGATGACCATGCTTCCCCGTACGGGGGAATGATCGGCCAGCTCGGCACGTTGAACCACCTCGTTGTACCAGGCGCTGAAATCCTCACTTCGAGGCGTGAGTGCCTTGTCGTCCGTCATGGCCTACCTGTCTATGATCTGATGAATCCTCGAGGATGGTCCGTGCCCCACATCTCTAGCGACGTCGAAAGCGATCTCGACCGAAGACGAGGAGCCCGGGCACGACGAGGAGGAGGACGGTGATGATCGCCCAGGTGAGACGGAACGGTAGTGCGGTGCCCGCGCTCAGGATGTAGGCGACCGCTCCTCCTCCGCCGAGCGCGAGAATGAAAGCGGCGGCCAATATCAGGTACTCGAGGACGTTGAGCCGGCGGATCGCCCGCTCCATCTCCTCTCTCGTCCCCGGAAATCCATTGTCCTCGATCACGACCTCATCCTTTCCGGAAGAGCGTCCTTCGCCTCCGGTTCCGGCACCTCCAGGAGATGCTCCAGTTCTACCTTCCTCTCGTCTCCGCTCCGCATGTCGCGCAGGACCGCGATTCCCTCCCCGACTTCCTCCGGCCCCAGCACGAGCACTTCCCGGGCACCCTCGGCGGCCGCGGCCGAAAACTGCTTCCGGACGGACTGCTTGCGAAGGGGATACACCACACTGCGTCCATTCTCTCGTTGGACCCGGGCGATCCGGCGCGCGAGGGGAAGCTGTTGCTCCCCGATGGAGACGATAAAGAAATCCACCTCCCGACGGTACTCCGGAGTCAGCTCCCGCTCCTTGAGAAGCTCGCCCAGGACCACGTCTCCCATTCCGAATCCCACCGCCGAGAGGGGCTCCCCTCCCACCCGCTCCAGTAGGTCGTCATAGCGCCCCCCTCCGCAGATGGCCCGAAACTCCCCCCGGCGGTCGAACACTTCGAACACGATTCCGGTGTAGTACGCCAACCCCCGGACGATGGTCAGATCGAACTCCACGAAGTCGCCGAATCCGAGCTCCGCCAGAATCGACATGAAGGTGCGAATCTCCTCCAGGCTGCGGGCTACCTCCTCCCGCTCGCCGAAGGAGGCCTCGATCCCGTCGAGGGTGGGAACCTCGAACAGCTCCACGACCCTTCGCGCCGCCCCCCGATCGAGCCCTACCCCCTCCGGGTCCGTGAGGCTCTCGAGAATGCGATCCGCGGGCTCACGCTCCATCTTGTCCACGACCCCGTAGGCGGCCTCCAGCCGCTCTTCCGGAACTCCGAGGCTCCGGAGAAGAGCAGCCAGGAGACGTCGGTCCGACACCCGGGCCCGAACGTCCTCACTTCGCAACCCCACCTCGCGGAGCCCATCGAGGGCCACGGCAAGCACCTCCGCGTCCGCCGCAACTCCGGCCTCGCCAAGGAGATCGACATTCCACTGGAAGTGCTCCCGAAGCCGCCCCCTCTGCTGCCGTTCGTATCGGAAGAGCTGCGGGACGGAGAACCAGCGAATCGGCTTGGGCATGGAGCGACTGCGCTCCCCCAGGATCCGCGCCAGGGAAGGCGTCATCTCGGGACGGAGTGCGACCTCCCGGTCCCCCTTATCGGTGAAGCTGTAGAGTTGCCCGACGATTTCCTCCCCGCTCTTCCGGGTGTAGAGATCCAGAGGCTCGAGGGGTGGACCGTCGTATTCCAGAAAGCCGTAGCGCCGGGAGATCCGACGCCACGCGTCAAAGAGACGATCCCGGAGGGCCAGGTCCTCGGGCACAAAATCCCGAAATCCCGGAAGTCGTGCAACATTGTTTGGGGTGGACATGGCGCGAATCTACGCCGGTTCGAAGGAGACGGGCAAGGCTTCCCGGGGGACTCGACCGAGATGCTCGAGCGCCTCGCCGACCGTGTACGTCGACCCGAGCGCCACGATGGTCCCCGACGCACCGGCCTCCTCCTTCGCCGCCTGCACCGCCGCATCGAAGTCGGT
>SLFU01000070.1 GCA_007124095.1 Gemmatimonadota bacterium | reverse complement strand
TGTCAGCGGTCGGGAAGGCGCCCGGGAAATGGGTGGGGAAGGTGAGGTTGCGGGGGTTGAGGTGGGCTGGTACTGGGGGGGGATGGGGGGAGCCGACCCTCGGCCGATTCGCACCCCAGGATCCTGCGGTAGAGCCCTTCCGTCTCCGGCATGGGCTCGACCGCCAATTCCTCTCGAAGGATCCGTGTGAGCCTATGGTGCTGGCGGATCGCCGAAGGACGGTCCCCAAGCTCCTGGTAGGCTCGCATGACGGCCCGGTGAGCCGGCTCGCGGAGGGGGTCCGCTCGCAGGATCGCCTGAGCATGGTATAGACTGGTCCGCCACGCGTTCACCGCCTGGTAGTGGTCCACCAGGGCGTCGAGCATCGCAATCCGGCGAAGGTGCAACCGCTCCCGTTCCAGGAAGGCCCACTCCGCGAAGACTCCCGGAAGCAGGTCGCCCCCATATAGGAGGAGCGCCTCTTCGAGGAGGTCCACAGTCTTCTGGGGCAAGACCAGCCCGCATTCAGCCGTGCCCCCGCGTTCAGCCGTGGTCTTATGGGCGGCGTCCTCGAACTCGTGTGCGTCGACCCGCACCGTCGCCGGCTCGGCGACGAACCGGACCCGGTTGGCGTCCATCCGAAACCACGAATCGGGATCCAGGCCGCTCTCTCTGAGAGTCCTGCGAATTCGCCAGAGCGCGCTGCGGAGCGCCTTTCGGGCAGAGCTCTCCGGACGCTCGCCCCAGAGCGTGCCGCGGAGCACGTCACGGTCGGTCCAACGGTCGCCATTGAGGACTAGGTACGCGAACAGGTGGGAGGCGCTTCGAGTCGGGAAGGAAGGAACCGGACGGTCCTCCACCCTGACGGACAATTGTCCCAGAACTCGAATGTAAGCGTGCGCCATATCGGGGCCGGGATCGAAGCGGTTCGTTGGCCGGGAAGCCACCCTTCCCTACGCGACACCGGGGCAAAATGCCCCGGCCGGGCCAGTCGAGCCGTTCCTGGCGATCTAAGTGTCCCCTCGGTTTCCAACTCTCCGAAACGGAGCGTCCTGAAACCGAGTACAATCTGGGCTTCGATGGGCGACTGCGCAAGAAAGGGTGGAAACTATGTGCCACGGCGGCTCACGAGGCGGGAGAGGGCGGCGGTCCCCCTCATCAATTCCCGTACTTCTTCTTGAATTCCTGAAGCTGGGTTGGGGTCCCGATCAAATAGAGGTGGGTTCCGCCCGTGAGGACCTCGTCCGACCTGGGCGCCGGTGTAAGCTCCCCGTTTCGCTCCATCGCGACCACATTCATGCCGACCTGCGCCCCGATTCCGGATTCGGCGAGGGTCTTTCCTTCGAGCCGTCGGGGGAGATCCTCCTCGAAAAGCTCGACCCCTTCTGCCAATAGGACGAGCGTCCTCTCCCTCGCGAGAGAGAGGATCGCCTCCATCCCGAGCCCCGCGTAGGAGAGGACCAGATCGGCTCCGGCCCGCTGGATCGAGTCGACGTTCCGATCGTGGGTGACCCGGCTCACGATACGGAGTGCTGGATTCAGGCGCCGGCAGTACACGGCCAGGAAGACATTCATCGCGTCGTCGTTCGTGGTCAGAAGGACCGCAGGGGCCTCGAGAATGCCCGCGTCTTCGAGGAGCTCCCGGTTGGCCGCGTCCCCGATGAACATCCGGTCCGGAACCCCCTCCCAGAGCTTCGCGAGCTTCTCGTTTCGCTCCACCAAATGCACCGTCACTCCCTGCCGCCGCAGGGTTCGAGTCGCGGCCCGCCCCACCTTTCCGCCTCCGATCACGATGACGGGGTTCCAGTTCGTGTCGTAGATGAAGAGAAGCTCGTCCAGCTCCTTCATCTGTTCTTCGGTGCCGAGTACGATCGGAAGGCAGTGCTCAGTGAGCTTGTCGTGGGAGCGGGCGGGCTTGAGGACACCCCCGTCCCAGATCCCGACAATGTTGATCCCCATCAGCTCCCTCAGCTTGGTTTCCCGGACGGTCTTTCCCACCAGCGGGGTGTTCAGCACGGGAAACTCCGCAATGACCAGGTCCCTGAAGTTCCCGATCACATGGGTCTGGGCGTGGCCCGCGTTGATCCGGTTCGCGAGCTGTTCCCCCAGTCGGGTTCGGAGGGGCAAGACTTCATCCGCGCCGGCGAGTTCCAGAAGATCTACTGCGTCCTCTGCCGACGCGATCGCCGCAATGAGGACGTCCGCGCTCAACTCCCGGATCGTGAGAATGATGTTCGTGTTCCGGACGTCATCGAGGTTCGCGACGACGAGTCGTGCCTGCTCCACCCGCACCCGCTCGAAGGTCCGCGAAGCGTCCAGGTCCCCGTAGACCACACGGATTCCCTCCCCGTGGAGACGCGCCGCCCTCTCTGCATTTGCCTCGAGGACGACGTAGGGGATCTGGTGCAGGTCCAATTGCTCGATCACCCCCGGGGCGATCACGTCGTAGTCGCAGAGGATGACGTGGTTTCGGGTGCGTTCGGGGAGCTGTCTGGGAGCGCGAAGGTGAACCTGGGCCTCGAGCCAGGGAGCGTAGAAGTACCGGATGAAGACGAAGGGGAGAACGACGAGGAGGAGGACGACACCCGAAAAGAGCACCAGGACGCTGAATGCCCGTCCGAAATCGGAGTGAAAAGTGATATCGCCAAATCCGAGGGTCGACATCGTGACCATGGTCCAGTAGACCCCGGCGAACCAGGAATGGTCTTGGTTTTCCACTCTGACCATGATCAACTGAAACAGGATGGTGTACAGCAAAACCACCCCGAGAAGGAGGACCAGGAACTTGACCAGCGCACCGAGGTTCCGCCGCATCTGCGGTTCCTCGAAGAAGAGTGCGAGCTGGGTTCCCAACGTCTTGATCATGCGACCAGATCGGTTCCCATCAGCGCCGCCAAAGGTCCGGATGGAAAAGAAGGAGGACGGTAAAGATCTCGAGTCGGCCGACGATCATTAGAACGATCAGCACTCCGTGGGACCAGGGGTCCATCCATCCGTAGTTGCCGACCGCCCCCACCTGCCCGAGACCCGGCCCGATGTTGGCAATGGTGGCGACACTCGCCCCGATCGCCGTGATGAGGTCATGGCCCAGGAACGCCAGGACGATGACCCCGGCCCCGAAAATGGCGAGGAAGAGGAGGACGAATCCCAGAATATTCAAAAGGGTCGAGTCATCCAGCACCCTATTTCCAAGCCGGGTAACGACGATGGCCCTGGGGTGGATGCTTCTCCTGAGCTCCGCGATCCCTTGCTTGAAAAGGACGTACACGCGCATCGCCTTGACGCCACCGCCGGTGGATCCAGCCATCCCTCCCATGAACATGAGTCCTACCAAGACGAGTTGCGCCCCGAGGGGCCAGAGGTTGTAATCACTGGTGACGTATCCGGTCGTCGTCGCCAGAGATACGACCTGGAAGAGGGAGTCCCGGAACGCCTGCTCGAAGCCCAGAGTCCCGTACTCCCCGGAAAGGAGAACCGTAGCGAGCACGACGGTGGTGGAGATGACGAGGGCGATGGTGAAGAATCTACACTCGGAGCTTTGGCGGTATGCCTTCAGGTCCCCGGTGAGGGTTCGGAGGTGCAAGACGAAACTGACGCCGGCCAGATACATGAAGAGCACTATCGTGTAGTGCACGAAGGCCGAGTCGAAGGCCGCGATGGAGTCGTTTCTCGGTGAGAATCCACCGGTGGGCATCGTGGTCAGAGCATGGTTGATCGCGTCAAATAGGCCGAGACCTCCCGCAAGCAGGAGTAAGGTCAGCGCGACGGTGAGACCGACGTACACGTACCACAAGGCCTTCGCAGTCTGCGCAATCCTGGGCGTGAGTCTCTCCGGAGTGGGGCCAGGTACCTCCGCACGGAACAGGTGCATTCCTCCGACCCCGAGGAACGGCAGAATGGCGACCCCGAGCAGTAGGATCCCCATTCCCCCGAGCCACTGAGTCAGGGATCGCCAGAACAGGATGCCTTTCGGGAGGCTCTCGATTTCAACGAAGACCGTCGCTCCCGTGGTTGTGAACCCGGACACGGACTCGAAGACCGCGGCTGCCGGGGACGTTATCGTCCCGGAAAGGAGGTACGGGACCCCGCCGATGAGGCCTACGACGAGCCAGGTCAGGGACACGACCGCGTACCCTTCCCGCACCGTGAGGCTTCGCTCGAGCCGTGTCGTTCGCACCCCAACGAATCCTGCCGTAGCGGTGAGCCCGGTCGTGAGCAAGAAGGCCAAAGCGTCTCCCTCTCCGTACCACCATGCGACCAAGCCGGCGGCGAACAGGGCTGCGCTGTAAGCGAGGAGGACGATCCCGATCGTGTAAACGAGATGCCGGAACTTCATTCGAGAAGCCTTCCGACCGCCTCCAACGCATGCGGAAGGACAAAGAAGATCGCGAGATCTCCGGCTTCCACCGAATCTTGGCCTCGCGGGATGATGACCTCGTTTCCCTTTACCAGGATGCCGAGCATCGCGCCCTTCGGAAACCGAATGTCACGGACGCGTTTCCCCGCAATGGGAGCTTCGGGGGCGATGACCGTCTCGATCGCCTCGGCCCTGCCCCCCTTCAAGGTGGCCACGGAAGCGACACTTCCCCGTCGCACATGCCGCAGGATGGCGTTCGCGGCCGAAATCCGTGGCGAGACCGCCGCGTCGAGTCCCATCCGATCCACGAGGTCCATGTACTCCTCCTTGTGGATCAGCGGGATCACCCTACGTGCGCCAGAGTTCTTCGCCAGCAAAGCCACGAGCATGTTGACCTCATCCCGATCGGTCAGCGCCACAAAGCCATCCGTTCCTTCCACTCCTTCCATTTCGAGCAACTCCATGTCCGTGGCGTCTCCTCTCAAGACCAACGCTCCGGGCAGGCTCTCGGCCAACTCGCGGCATCGGGATGGATCCCGGTCGAGGATCGTGCAATGGACTCCGTGATCTCGAAGGTGTCGAGCGAGGTAGACGGCTTCGTCGCTTCCACCTGCAATCATGACGCGGGTCAAGGGCACGGGCTCGTGCCCCGCGAGTCCCGGAAGCGATCCCAGGTCCTCGGTTCGGGCGAGGATATAGGCCCGGTCTCCGGGCCTCAGGCGCGTTGCCCCCGTTGGGATCTGCGTCTGGTCTCCCCTCACCAGGGCGGTGACGACGAAGTGCCGGTCGCTGAGCTCCCGAGGGAGGCGTGCCAGAGTGTCGGCGGCAAGGGGGGCGTCTGGGAGCACACGCATGCCGACGAGTTGCACTTGACCACCTGCGAACGTAGCAATGTCCGTAGCAGCCGGCGTAGCAAGAAGGTGGAAGATCTCCCGCGCGCATTCCTGTTCCGGGCCGACCAAAAAGTCGACCCCCAGAGCTTCCCGAGCGAACAGTCCCGTGTGCAGGTGGTGCTCGGGATGCCGCACTCGCGCCACCTTTACGCCGACACCGGCCCTGGACGCGGCAAAGCATGCGAGAAGGTTCACCTCCTCCGACCCGGATACCGCCATGACGATCTCGGCGTTGCGGATCCCCGCCTCCTCAAGCGTAGACACGTCTGCACCACTTCCGTGGATTGCGAGGACGTCGAGATTCTCCCTCACTCGCTCGATACGTTCAGGATTCACGTCTACAATGGTGATTTCCTGCGCTTCGTCGGCGAGCCTCCCCGCGAGGTAAAAACCGACGGCGCCGGCGCCGATGATGAGAATTCGCAAGGGATCACCCGTCCACTTCGCTGGAGGTGTCTGCCGGCCGGTGACCTGGGGATGGGTCAGGTGGTGGGAGGGCAACCAGGCCTTAACTCTATCGGGAACACGCTACCCTAGCTGGCGGCGGTGAGCAAGTGGGGCACGGCGATGGTTCACCCTTCCTCGGCAAGGTAGGGGTGGACGAGGAGTTGGTGCACCGGATCGAGGAATCGGTTTCGGCGGAAGACGGTGCGGTCCTCCTCTCCGATTCCCTGTCTCGCGAGGGGAAGGGGCCGCACGATCCCGAAGGAGAGAGCTGGCCTTACCAAAATGTGGCATCTATCATCAGGGGTGCACCTAACATGTGCAGGGCCAGTCTCCCCGGAGGGGATGTATGGGAACAGAAGACCGTAGGCTCCGGGTCCTCATCAACGAGGAATCCGAGGGCGAAGGACCCGAGGTCGCCGGGGATTTCCAGATCCGGTGGGAAGCGGTGCGATCCACCTCGGCCTTTCTCGAGGGTCTGCAGGACGATCCCCCTGCCTTCGCACTCCTTTCCTGTGGGCATGACGGAGTCGATGTGCCTCTCGTGGAGCAGGTCCACGAGGTGCTTACGGAGTCCGGGGGAGCGGTGCTTCTCTCGTCACCTCGGGCGTCGCTGGAATGGGCGGTCCTGGCCAGGCGGCTGGGGGGTGGAGCGCTCCTGGCGGAGCCCCTCTCTCAAGACGAGCTCGCTCCCGAGCTCGAAGGCCGGATCGAGAAGCCGGAGGGGATCCCGATTCCGTCCGATGCCGGAGGCGGGGGGGGCTCGAGGCTCGTGGGAGGCGGCCCACAAATGATGAGGGTCGTACGGGCCGTCGCTCAAGTCGGGGATTCGCCGGCCACCGTCCTCCTTACGGGAGAATCGGGCACCGGAAAGGAGCTCGTGGCCCGGGCGCTCCACTGGGCGAGTCCCAGGCGAGACGGACCATTCGTGGCGATCAACTGCGCCGCGGTTCCGGAGCACCTCCTGGAATCGGAGTTCTTCGGCCACGAGCGGGGGGCCTTCACCGGAGCAGTGGCGATGAAGCGGGGACGCTTCGAGCGGGCGGACGGGGGGACGCTCTTTCTGGACGAGGTGGGGGACATGAGCCTGATTCTCCAGGCCAAGCTCCTTCGGACGCTCGAGGAGCGAGAGATCGAGCGGGTGGGGAGCGAATCCGGGCTCCCGGTCGACGTGCGGATTCTGGCGGCGACGAACCGCGCTCTGAGGGAGAGGATCGCCGCGGGTAAGTTCCGCGACGATCTCTACCACCGACTCGCCGTTGCCGAGATCCATCTCCCCCCGCTCCGCGACCGGATGGAGGACCTGGAGGAGCTCGTCATCCACTTCGTCTCCCGCTTTTCGGCGCGCTACGGGCGTTCCGTGCGGGGCGTCGGCCTGGACGTCTTCCGGCGCCTCCGAACCCACCCGTGGCCGGGGAATGTGCGGGAGCTTCGCAACGTGCTCGACCAAGCGGTGCTGAGTTGCCGGGGGGAGTGGATCCGCGAAGGGGACCTGAAGCTCGGGGAAGACTCGCCGAGCCTGTCCCTCCATCTCGAGCGTGCCGGACCGGCGGGATATTCTCCGACCGATTCGCTGGAGGAGGTGGAGCGGGATCATATCAACCGGGTTCTCGAGTTCACGGGGGGGGCAATGAAGGAGGCCGCGGAGATTCTCGGGATCCATCGCAACACTCTGACCCGGAAGGTGCGGCTCTACGGATTGAGCCGGGAGGAAAACGGGAGATGAACCCAGTCACCTTCCGCTCCGGCACGCCTCCTGCCATGCATGGCATGGGGCAGCACCTCCTCCCTCGCGAAAGGTTCGGGAGATGACACCGTTGACCGTGGACGAGATCCGCGATCTTCTTCCGGAGGTGGATTCCGTGGGTCCACTGATCGAGCGAATTCTGGCTTCGGCCCGGCCGGATGGGTCGCGAAAATGGACCGTGTCGGGCGAGCTCGAGACGCTGGGCGACCGTGTTCCCGCCCTCCGGGAGGTCGCCGACCAGCTGCCCGAGCTGCTCGAGTCCGTGCGGGCCCACCTCGAGCAGCTCTACCGAGAGGTGCTCGAGGCACTGGAGTGCCTTTCCCGGGACGATCCGGAAGGATCCGCCCAACACCTTCTCGGAGCGGCGCAGCTCGAGCGCTCGGTCGGCCGCCTGAGGCAAGCCGGCGCCTTTACGGAATCGGCCGTCCGTCTCACAGCCCGGTTTCGGATCCGGGAACGGGCCCTCCCGATCTTCTTCGCGGGTGCGCGAATCGCTCGGACGGAGGGGCGGTGGCGGGAGGCCGAGCACAGGTACCGGGAGGCGGGCCGGATCGCTGCGGCCACGGAGGATGCCCCCTCGGCGGCCCGGGCCGGGGTGGGGCTGGGAAACCTCGCGATTGACCGGGGGTTGTGGCAGCTCGCGCTGCAGCGATTCCAGGACGCGGAGAGGTGGGTGAAAGCTGCGAGGGAGCCGTTGCCGGAGCGCTGGCACCTTCCCCTGAACCGGTCGATCGTCGCCCGCGAGGAGGGCCGGATCCATGACGCGGAGCGAGAGCTCGAACGTGCGCGCTCCCTCGCACCGGGAGGTGAGGCGGAGGCGGAGGCGATCCTGAGGAACGCCCGGGGGCAACTCCTGAGGGACCGGGGCCGAGTGGAAGAGGCCGAGCTGGCCTTCCGGGAAGCTCTGGGCCACGCAGCGGCTGCCGACGCCCAGGTGACCATCTCCTCAAATCTGGCCGATGCGTTGCTGGCGCAGGGCCGGTTTCTGGAGGCGGGTGAGGTGGCCCGCACTGCCGAAGAGACGGCGCTGTCGAACTCCGTGGTCTCCCGCCTCCCTGAGGTGTATTCCCTCCTCGGGAGGGTGGCGGAAGCGAGGGGCCATGCCGACGCCTTCGTCTTTTTCGAACGGGCCCTGGAGATCGTGGACGCCCGGAAGCTTCCCGAGCTCGAGCGGGCTCGTATTCTGGAGGCCTATGCCTCGTACCTCCTTGGGAAGGGGGACGAGGAGGCCGCAGCGGCCTATCGGGACCGGGCGGTCCGGATCTATCGCACTCTGGAGTACGAATCGGCCGTCCAGCGCCTCGAGAGCCCGGGAGGGGAGGAGGAAGGGAAATGGTGACATCCCGGAGACGACTTTGGGTGGTTCTGCTGGTCGGATCCTTTCTCTTCAGTGGATGCGGCAACCTCACCGCGGGGGGGTTTGCGGAAGCCGAGGTGGAGCTGGTAGGGGATCGGGGCGGGAACGATTCTCAGAGCCGGCCTCAGAGCCAGACGGCTGGCCGCTCCAGTCCGGAAGGAGCTCCGGCGGAGAGCTCGCACGCCGGTGGAAATCCGTTCCACGGGGAGGTCAGGGTAGACCTCCGGGTATACCTGGAGCCCGAGGGGGAAGGGGATGGCCTTCAGATCTTCCGGTCCGACCAGGTCGTCGTGGACGTGCGGGGGGAGGCCCCCTTTCGATCGACAAGCGTTACGATTCCCCCGGGAAGATACCGTGGGGCGCGGGTCGTCTTCACCCGGGTCACCGCGAACATCACGCAGGGAGGCCCGGGGGTAGAGCTTCCCCTGGATGGGGAGGTGAGTGTCGAGCTGGGCGACGGCGTCGAGGTGCGTGAGGAGCGAACCTTTCTGGTGAACGACCGGCAGCGAGTCGTTGTCGAGATTGATCTGCAGTCCCCCCGGTGGCTCCAGCAACTGAGTCCCGGAATCGTCCAGATTCCCCCGGATCGGTTCACGGAGGCGGTGCGCGTCCGGGTGCGCCAGGAGTTCGGGGTTTCGCTCTGACTCGTCGCGCTCGCGGAAGCCCGCCGTAGGCACGTGTCCACCCGGTCTTCGGGGCCGCACCTTTCCTGTCCCGATCCTGTCCCGG
>SLFU01000048.1 GCA_007124095.1 Gemmatimonadota bacterium | reverse complement strand
CACTCTCACTCTGATTGCCGGCTCCCTGGAGCAGCGCCCGGATGTCCTGAAGATCGATGTGGAGGGTGGCGAGGGGAGGGTTCTGGCCGGAATGGACGGACTGCTGAAGGACGAACGGCCCCGGGAGCTCTTTCTCGAGATCCATCCCAAGGGGGAGGGGGACCGGATGCCCTCGGGGGAACCGATCCAGGAGAGGCTTGGGGACGGCGGGTTTCAACTCGTTTGGGAAGGAAGGGAAGGGTCGCGAAGGCACCAACACTATCGGTGACGTGCTTTGCCTCCGTGCCTCCACGTTGTCTCGCTTGATCCCCTCGTAGCTTGCTATTGGTTCGCCCCAGGAGCCCCGTTCCCTCGTTCTCCCGCAGGGACCTTAGGGTCGGGAAAAGGGTCCATACCAGGGCCAGCAGTCCAAATCCCGATCTTCCCGTCCACCGGAGCCATGGCGAAACTCACTGTGTCTACGGCCTCGCGTCTCTCCCCCTTCCTCCATGGACTCTGGGTGGCGGCGCTCGTCGCCTGTCTCTCGCCCCTCGCCGCGAAAGGGGCGGGGGGGGCTTCCGCCTCCGGGCCCGACCCGCTCGCTGGGCCCCCGGACTCTCGGCCGGTCGCACCCGACCTCGACTCGCAAGTCATCCTGATTACCGGCTCCACGGGTGGTCTGGGGCGCGAGGTGGCGCTCGAGTTGGCCGGAAGGGGCGCGCACATCATCGTCCACGGACGAAACGAGGAGCGGGGCATGGAGGTCGTGGAGGAGATTCGGAGCGAGGGAATTGGAAGCGCGACCTTCCATCCGGCGGACCTCGCCTCCTTTGAGGAAGTCCGGGCATTTGGGGAGACTATCCTTCGCGAGTACGACCGGCTCGACGTCCTGGTCAACAACGCCGGAATCTGGTTGGATGCGGAGGAGAGAGTGTTGAGTGAGGACGGTCACGAACTTCATTTCCAGGTGAACTACCTGTCGACCTTCCTGCTGACCCGGATGCTCCTTCCTCTCCTCGAGGCGAGCGCGCCGGCCCGGATCGTGAATGTGGCCTCGGTGGCGCAGACTCCATTGGACTTCGACGATCTTTCGATGGAGGCCGGCTACAGCGACTCCCGCGCGTATGCCCAGAGCAAGCTCGCGCAGGTGCTGTTCACCTATGATCTAGCGGAGGAGTTGGAGGGTACGGGGATTTCGGTCAACGCGCTCCACCCTGCGACGATGATGGACACCGGCATGGTGCTTTCGCGGGGAGCCGAGCCACGCAGCTCGGTGGATGAGGGTCGGGAGGCCGTCGTCCACCTCGTCACCGCGCCCGACACCGGAAGTGGACGGTATTTCAACGGCACCCAGCCGGCCGAGGCGGATCCTCAGGCCTACGACGCGGGGGCCCGTGAGACGCTGCGCCGCATGAGCGCCGAGTTCACCGGCCTCTGACTCATCACACGAGAAGGCTGCTGAAGAAGGACAGGGCCCGCCGTTGGGAGCGCCAGGGCGCCGAATCCAAGCCGAACCAACGCAGGAGGCGGCGCCCTTCCGGCCCTGTACTCCTTCGGCGGCCGTCTAGCGTGACTCGTTCCTGGCCCGCGTGGCCGTAGCGAGTTCCTCGAGACAGCTCTGGGTGTCCTCCCATCCGATGCACCCATCGGTGATGCTCCGCCCGTAGACCAACTCCTCGTCCGCGCCCAGCTTTTGAGCACCTTCCACCAAGTTGCTCTCGATCATGACTCCCATGATCGCCTTCGATCCAGCGCGGAGCTGAGCACAGACGTCAGCGCACACTTCGAGCTGGCGTTGGAACTCCTTTGCGCTGTTCGCGTGACTCAGGTCGATCATCAAGTGGGGCGGAAGTCCGGCCCTCTCGAGCAACTCGGTCGCGGCCCCTACGGACTCGGCGTCGTAGTTCGTCTCGCCCCTACCGCCGCGAAGGATGATATGGCAGTCGTCGTTTCCCGCTGTGGAGAAGATGGCCGACCGGCCTTCCTTGGTAACCGATAGGAAGATGTGGGAGCTACGGCTAGCGCGTACTGCGTCCACGGCCACCTGAATCGAGCCCAGGGTGCTGTTCTTGAACCCGATCGGGCAGGAGAGCCCCGACGCGAGTTGCCGGTGTACCTGGCTTTCTGTGGTGCGGGCACCGATCGCCCCCCAACACACCAGGTCCGCGAAGTACTGGGGAGAGATCGGATCCAGGTATTCCGTTCCCGTGGCCAGGCCCATTTCGACCAGGTCGTCCAGGAGCCCACGGGCGAGTCGGAGCTCTTCGTTGATGCTGAAGGATTCGTTCAGGTGTGGGTCGTTGACGAGCCCCTTCCACCCCACCGTCGTCCGGGGCTTCTCGAAATACACCCTCATGACGATCTGGAGGCTCTCCTTCCAGCGCTCCGCCTCTTTCTTCAGCCTACCTCCGTATTCGAGGGCCGCCTTCGGGTCGTGGATGGAGCAGGGCCCGACGACGACGAGCAATCGGTCGTCGCGGCCGTGCACGATGTCGCTGATCGCGGATCGGGTCGTAAACACGAACTCCGACGCCGCATCGCTGATCGGATGATCCCGGATCAAGATCTCGGGTGCATCCACCTCCTCCATCCCGATGATCCGGGTGTCGTCGGTCCTGTACTTCATCGGTCACAGTCCTCTTTCTTTCTTGGAATCGTGGGTGTTCGATGGATCCTGCCCCCGTAAAGATACGAGGAACTGGGATCGAGAGGAGGCACCTGATCGACATGGCACCAGGTTGGATCAGCTCACCTCCCGCAGCCGCCCGCTTTCGACCTCGTAGACGAAGCCGCGGACCCGATCCTTGTGGGGCACGAAGGGACTGGCCTGGATCCGAGCCATCGATTGGCGGACGTCTTGGTCCAGGTCCGGGAACGCCTCCACGGCGAAGGAGGGGCGGATTCCGGTGTCCTTCTCCAATTGGTCCTTCAGTTCGGCATCGGTGAAGGTCAGCATTCCGCAGTCCGTATGGTGGATCAACATGATTTCCCTCGTGCCCAGGAGGCGCTGGGAGATCACCAGGGACCGGATCACATCGTCCGTGATTACGCCCCCCGCGTTCCGGATCACATGCGCATCCCCCGGTCGGAGGCCGAGGAGGGATCCAAGCTTCAGGCGCGCGTCCATACAGGCCACGACTGCGATCTGCTTGGTAGGTGGAATCGGCAGATCCTCATCCACGAACGTCTCGGCGTACTGGCGGTTGTTCGCGAGGAAATCTTCTATGGCACTCATGGTGAGCCTCCACAATTGGCAGGACAACAGTGGTTCAAGTGTTGGTGAAGCGCTGAGTATGAGAGAGAGAGCCGCAGATGGACAAGGGGCGGATGGTCCGCCTTCCCTTCGCGTCGCATTTGACTCGAAGTCCTCAAGGCCCTCAATGTCGACACTAGGCCCTCTATGTCGACATTAAGTCCAGGTCGACATTGAGTCCGGCGCACTCCAACCATTCTCGCTGGCCCCCGTACAGTGTGGGCGCCGGTCGCCCGGATGTGCCGTCGAAGCACGGGGCAGCCTTGAGAGAGGGGACCAGCGTGTTCGCCGTGACCGGGACCGGAAGAATCGCCCTGAACCTTCCGGTATCCGGTGCGAGGGCCCGATCCATCCCCGAGCGGCTCGAATCCTCACGAGTGAACGGTTCCGAGGGCAGTCCGAGGGCCTGGACCGGTTCGGCATCATCGCGGTCGCCTGGCTTGAGACTTCGGTCAGGTGGCTCCCTTCTTCGAGCTCTCAGCCAACCGACAAACACCGCTCCGAGCGTTCCCGACACGACATCCAAGGTGGAGTCAGTGGACCAGTGTCCCCGGTCCCGAAACTGCCCTACCTCGTGGCCTACGGTGAAGGCGATCGAGATGAGGGTCGAATGGAGCGGGTGGTCCAGGACGAGGTCGGCTCCGAGAGTCATCGCACCTCCTGCAAGGGCGTGATAGCCCCAGCTCGCCTCGTCACTGGTCCATGCCGTGGCCGGGGATGCGAGAAAGAGTGCCCACAACACCGGGACGGTAAGCACGACGATCCGGGAGCGTGCACCAGCGGACCCGAGGGATTCAGACACGTGACCTTCCGGTGCTGTGGGGAGACGGGAGCTACGTGTGCGGAAGTGACGGGAGCGAGTCGAAGGCCATGGGACGATCGACCGTCGTCAATTTCGCCGTCCCTCGCCGGATCCGCCAGCCACCGGGGACCGGGTGGCCGGGCTTGCGTGGCATTCCCCAGCCCGGGTTCGGGGGTTACCCTGAGGACCTCACTACTCGGATTCCACATGCCCTTCGCCGCCGATGCAGCGTTCCCTGGATCTTCCGCCGCCAGAGCCAGAGCCGGAGCCAGAGCCGGAGCCAGAGCCGGAGCCAGAGCCAGAGCCAGAGCCAGAATCAGAGGTGGGACCCATCCCCGATGTCGAAGGGGCAGACCGGCAACCCGGCGAACCCATGAGGGGACCGGCCGCCGACCCCACGACCATCCTCCAGAGTTCCTTCGGGTTCCGGGAGTTCCGTCCCGGCCAACGCGAAGTCGTGGATGCGGTGCTGGCCGGACGGGACTGCATCGCCGTGATGCCGACCGGTGCGGGAAAGTCTCTGACCTATCAGCTCCCGGCTCGAATCCTTCCTGGCACCGTGCTTGTGATCTCCCCGTTGATCAGCCTGATGAAGGATCAGGTCGATGCGCTGACTGCCAACGGGTTCCGAGCGGTGGAGATCAACTCTTCCTTGGATTTCGAGGAGCGGCGCGAGCGCCTCCGGGCGCTGCGCCAGGGAGAGCTGGAGCTGGTCTACCTCGCTCCCGAGGCACTGGAAGGCGGCCTTCGCGAGTTCATCCGCTCTTGTCCGATCTCCCTCCTCGTGGTGGATGAAGCTCACTGTATCTCCCAGTGGGGCCATGACTTTCGGCCGTCCTACCGCCGTCTCGCCGGCCTCCGGGAGGAGCTGGGCGTCCCGGTTCTGGCGCTCACTGCTACCGCCACGCGGGCCGTTGCCCGCGATGTCCTTCGCCAACTGGGGATGAGGAAGCCCGCGGGGTTCAAGGGTTCCTTCTTTCGGGCCAATCTCCGGCTGGGCTGCAGGAAGAAGGGAGAGGGGCGAACCCGGGACGAGATCCTCTCCCTGGTTCGGGAGCACCCTGGGGAAAGCGGGATCGTGTATTGCCTTTCCCGGAGGGGCGTCGAGCAGACCGCCGCTTTCCTGGAGGGAAACGGCATCCGGGCGCTCGCGTATCACGCCGGACTTCCGGACGTGGCTCGAGCCCACACTCAGGAGGCGTTCCAGCGTGACGATGTGGAGGTGGTCGTGGCCACGATTGCTTTCGGGATGGGGATCGACAAGCCCGACGTCCGATTCGTGATTCACCGGGACATGCCGAAGGACGTCGAGTCCTGGTATCAGGAGTTCGGGAGAGCGGGGAGGGATGGGCTCGAGAGTGACTGCACGCTGTTCTATTCCTGGGCAGACGTGAAAATGCAGGAACGCTTTCTGGACGAAATCTCCGATCCCGAACTGCGTCGGCAGAAGCACCAGGCCACGGTGTCGCTCTTCCGAATGGTCGACCGCGGTGGGTGTCGACATCGGGCCATCTTATGCCACTTCGACGAGGATCTGGGCGACTGCGGCACCTCCTGTGACGTGTGCCTCGGAGTGACGGTGGCCGAGCGTGTCGCAAAGGCCCCGTCGAGGAAGATGCCTCGCTCGGCCGGAAGCTCGCCCGCAGCCAGGGAGGAGGGTTCGCCGATCGCTATGGATTCCGAAGAGGAAGTCCTCTTTCAGGACCTCCGGGCGCTGCGGAAGGCGCTGGCGGATGAGCAGGGGGTCCCAGCCTACATTGTTTTCAGCGACCGGGTGCTTCGAGAGATGGTGGAGTGTCGGCCCACCACTCCTGCGGCCCTCCTGGAGGTTGCGGGTGTCGGCCCGGCAAAGCTGGAGCGCTATGGAGACGCATTCCTGGAGGCACTGCGGGGGAGGTAACGGGTGAATCGCGAGGGGCCGGCGGACCCGAACCGCCCGCAAGCAGGTGGGGGGGGGGCGGGAACAATCGGACGGTCTGGGGGGATCGATCGGGACACCGGTCGTGTGGATCTGGTCGCGTGGATCTGGCCCACATCCGGTCCCGGGGAGGACCCTTCACGACGGCCCCATCCCCTCCGGTCGATCTCCTCAAGTGAGCCGATAGGCAATGACCCCAGAAGCGAAGGATGAGGAGTTGCCTATTGCGGAGTGTTGCACAGGACCTCTCCATGGCTGACCGCTCTCTCCCGCTCCTCTTGACGGGGGCGACCGGCTACGTCGGCGGTCGGCTGAGGCGGCGGTTGGAGGAGCGCGGATGGTCCGTCCGGTGCATGAGTCGCCGTCCCGAGGCCCTGAACGGCCGGGTCGCCGCCGAGACCAGGGTCGTCTATGGAGACGTTTTCGAGCCCGACTCCCTGGGTGCCGCCATGCAGGGAGTTCATACCGCCTTCTACCTCGTCCACTCGATGGGGTCGAGCGGTGATTTCGAGGAGCAGGACCGGATCGCAGCGACGAACTTTCGGGAGGCGGCGGACCGCGCTGGGATTCGGCGAATCGTCTATCTGGGGGGGCTAGGGGACCCGACGGAGCCACTTTCCCGGCACCTTCGAAGTCGCCATGAGACCGGAAGGATCCTGAGCTCCGGTGCGGCACAGGTGGTCGAGTTTCGAGCATCGATCATCCTCGGCTCGGGAAGCCTTTCCTTCGAGTTGGTTCGCAGTCTGGTGGAGCGCCTGCCGGTGATGCTCTGTCCCCGTTGGGTCCAGGCAGCGGCACAACCGATCGGGATCGAGGACATCCTGGCCTATCTGGAAGGGGCCCTCGAGCTGGAGGACCCCCGATCGCGGGTCTTCGAGATCGGGGGGCCGGAGATGGTGTCCTACGCCGGGGTCATGAAGCAGTATGCCGAAATCCGTGGCCTGACGCGCTGGCTGATCCCACTCCCGCTGCTGACGCCCCGCCTCTCGAGCCTCTGGCTCGGTCTGGTTACTCCTATCTACGCGAGGGTCGGTCGAAAGCTGGTGGAAAGCCTACGCCACCCCACTGTGGTGCGAGATGACCGCGCCCTCCGAGTCTTCCAGGTGAAGCCCCTGGGCGTGAGAGAGTCCATCGATCGGGCGTTGGCGAACGAGGACCGAGAGTTGGCCGAAACGCGGTGGTCGGACGCTCTTTCTGCCGGCGGGGCGGGCGAGACGAGTTGGGGTGGAGTGAGGTTTGGGTCCAGGCTGATCGACTCCCGCGCAGTCAAGGTTGGCGTTGCCCCGGTTGAGGCTTTTCGGCCGATCCAGCGGATCGGGGGCGCTACAGGCTGGTACCACGCGAACCTGCTCTGGCGCGTTCGGGGATTCCTGGACCTGCTCGTAGGCGGTGTGGGGCTTCGCCGGGGCCGCCCTGACCCCGAAAACCTCGGGGTCGGAGACCCACTCGATTTCTGGCGGGTCGAAGAAATCGATCCGCCTCGACGCCTCAGGCTTCGGGCTGAGATGAAGGTTCCTGGGAGGGCATGGCTCGAGTTCGACGTGGAGGAGGACGGGGAGGGGAGCACGATCCGACAGACGGCGAGCTTCGACCCACTGGGCCTCTCGGGGCTGGTCTACTGGTATGCGCTCTTTCCGCTCCACCGGTACGTGTTCAGCGGGATGCTCGGAGCGATTGCCTCCGAGGCGAACAGGGAAGTGGTGTGAGGGCCCCACGAATGGACCGGGAGTCGACGCGGACGGATGTCGAGGGCGTGTCCAACGTGAAGCCGGTGGTCGTGGTGAGTGAGTGTCTCGGCTTCGGTGCGGTCCGCTACAACGGACAGATCCTTCGGAGTCGGTTCGTGGAGGCGCTGAAGGAGCATGTAGGGTTCGTTCAAGTCTGCCCGGAAGTGGGCGTGGGGCTGGGGGTGCCGAGGGACCCCGTTCGGCTCGTGGATGACGAAGGCCGACTTCGCATGATCCAGCCGGCCACGGGTCGGGACCTGACGGAGGCCATGGAGGGCTTTTCCGCCGCTTGGCTCTCGTCGTACGAGGTCGCTGACGGCTTCATCCTGAAGAGCCGCTCTCCCACGTGCGGAATCGCCGATGTCCGGGTCTACCGGTCCGCCGGGAAGAAAGCTCCCCGGGGGAAGGCGACCGGGCTCTTCGCAAAGGCGGTCCTGCAGCGCTTTCCCCTCGCGGCGGTCGAGGACGAAGGTCGCCTGACGAACCTCCGTATCCGACATCATTTTCTGGCTACACTTTTCACCGTCGCCCGATTTCGAGGCGCCCGGCAGAAGGGGACGATGCGAGCCCTGGTCCGCTTCCAGACTGAACACAAACTCCTTCTGATGGCTCATGGACAGGGGGTGCTGCGTCGGCTCGGCCGTCTCGCGGCGGGATCCGAGGAGCTGAGCCCGCACGAGACCTTCCAGCGTTACGGGGAGTTGCTGGGGCCGGCGCTTCGCTCGCCCGCAAGGCCCGGCCCGGTCGTAAACGTCCTGCAGCACGCCGCCGGGTACTTGTCGGATGTGCTGAATCGGGAGGAACGAGCCTTTTTCCTCAACCTCCTCGAGGAATACCGACTCGAGCGGGTGTCCCTGTCCGCCCTCCTCACCGTGCTCAGGGCATGGATCGTTCGCCATGGTGAGCCCTATCTCCAGACCCAGCGGTTCTTCTCCCCTTACCCCCGGGCGCTCCTCGAGCTGACTGATTCCGGCCTTCGCAGCCGGGTTTGAGCCTGGCCGACCCTTTGAGAACCCAACGCCTCTCGACTTCCCGACCCTGAGCACCCTTTGGTGGACCGAAGTCGGGCGGGGCCGCTCTGTCTCAGGGTGGGGACGTGGGCCGGGCGTCTGGGCAGTTGGAGCTCGGGAACCTTTGCCGAATCCGTCACGTACCTGAAGTAGGAATCGGAAGGCGGCCGGTTCGCACCGGTTCCTGTTGGATACATCGAAAAAGGAGGGCCTGGATGAGAAAGAGGTGGCAACTGGCTCTCTTCGCTTCGTTGGCGATCGTCTTCCTCATCATCGCGCCTCGCGACGGTGCCGCCCAAGCTTCGAGTTGGAGTGGGGACCCGGCCTTCGGCGGCGGACCTCCGTCGGAGGCGAGGGCCTCCGCCTCACCGATCGGAGATCCGGACTTTCTCTTCCAGCGACCCAGGGTCAGCGTCGGGATTCGTGGAGGGATGTTCCGGCACCGGGCGGAGAGCGAGCTTCACGACTTCACGACCAGCCAGTTCACGATCGCCCAGTCCGACTTCCAGGGAGTGGCCCTCGGGATCGAAGGGGCCCTCTGGCTCAACTCGAAGTTCGAGTTGACCGTTGGCATCGACGGCAGTCGCCTCACCCGGCGCACCTCGGATCGGCACTGGATCGATTTCGAGGATGGCAGTGAGATTCGCCAGACCACTCGCCTGAGGCACGGGCCCTCCGTGTCGTTGGGGGCGCGCTGGTTCATCCGCGACCGAGGGGAGGAGCTCTCCCGGTTTGTCTGGGTTCCCGCCGAGTGGAACGTCTTCCTGGGCGGAGGGGGCGGGATCACGGGGTATCGCTTCGAGCAGTGGGGGGACTTCGTGGACGAGGTTGCCGAAATCGTCTTCAGTGATGAGTTCGCATCCGAAGGAAGCGCGTTGTTCCCGTATCT
>SLFU01000222.1 GCA_007124095.1 Gemmatimonadota bacterium | reverse complement strand
TCTTCCTTCGCCAATCGGCGCAACGCATCGAACACGCGCTTTCGGGCCTCCGGGGTGGGGAGGCCGTCCGGAACCCGAAGCTCCGGATCTTCGAGGAGTCCCAGGATTCTCTTCCGAAGGGAAGCCCGGTCTCCGAGAAGGACCCTTCGGAGCGCATCCGCTTCAAAAGGCTGCGCGCGAGGTTCCACTTCCTCCGCGACACCCTCGAGAGGTGCGACGAGCTCACGGGCCGCCTCGCCCCCGAGCACTCCGAGGATCTCCTCGACCCCCTGCAGCACGCGCATTCCCTCCTCCGTGCCCCACCCCCCGGCCTCGCGGGCGCCCGCACGGGCCATGGCCACTCCGAGCGATCGCAGGGAGCGCCGCTCCTCCTCCGAAACACGTCCGGCGAGCTGTCGGATCCGATCCTTTAGCTGAGCAAGCTCGACCGGGGAGGGAGGAAGATCGGGACTCAGCCAGCTCTCCAGCACACGTCGCCCGTCTTCGGGGAGCTCCCGGGCGGCCATAAGCTCCTCCCGGAGCCTCTCCATCTCACTCCGGGAGAGCATCCCGTCCGACCAGGCCACATAGAGCATCGGAAGGAAGGGCGTGAGGCGATCGTCGTCGCCGGGCCAGGGAAGGGGCCCCCGCTCCCGGGGATCCGGGCCACGCTGCGAGGGAGGGCGGGAGGCGGTCATGGAAACCCCGAGTTCGTAAGCCAACGGGCGGAAAGGCGCCCTCCGGTGGGGCGGCCGCGATCGACCGGAAGCGGTCGGAGAACCATACCTGGGATCAAGGGGATTGTTTCTGGGGAACGGCCGGGAAGCATCGGGAATCGGCGGACCGTGGAAGGCTCGGGCCAGGCTCGCCCTGAGCTGCTCTTGACCGCGGGGCCAGCAACGAGCCACCATGGGAGGCTCCTGGGAGCCGGCCCGAAACGTCGCGGTGCCTTCAACGGCCGCGGCCGTCCGGTCCTCTCCCGGCCGCGACCTCGATCCGTGGACAAGATCATGGCTGACGCGCTGGTAGGTGTAATCATGGGCTCCCGGTCCGACTGGGCCACCATGTCCCACACTGTGGAAACTCTCGAGGCCCTTCAGGTCCCGCACGAGGTCCGGGTCGTCTCGGCACATCGAACTCCCGACCTCCTCTTCGAATACGCCTCCTCGGCCGAGGAGCGAGGCCTCGCGGTTGTCATCGCCGGTGCCGGCGGGGCCGCGCATCTTCCCGGTATGGTGGCGAGCAAGACGCTCCTTCCGGTCCTTGGGGTTCCGGTCGAATCCCGTTCCCTCAAGGGCCTCGACTCCCTCCTCTCGATCGTCCAGATGCCGGGAGGGGTCCCGGTCGGCTCCCTGGCGATCGGTCAGGCGGGCGCCGTGAACGCGGCGCTCCTGGCCGCCTCGATCCTCGGAACCGCACATCCGGGGATCCGCGAACGTCTCCGCAGCTATCGCGCCGCACGGACCCAGTCCGTGCTCGACGATCCCGATCCAACGGTCCCACCGCAGTGAGCGATCCATCCGACCGAAGCCCGGCCAGGTCGGTGACCTCGCAAGTGGTGGGCGTCCTCGGGGGAGGACAGCTCGGGAGGATGCTGGCGTTGGCCGGGATCCCGCTCGGGTTCCGATTCCGCTTTCTCGAGCCGAACCCGGAACCATCTGTGAGGGACCTGGGCGAGGTCGTCCAAGGCAGTTACGACGATCCCGCTGCCCTCGAATCCTTCGGGGCCGGGCTCGATGTCGCGACCTACGAGTTCGAGAATGTTCCGGCCGACGCGCTGCGGCGTCTCGAGCCCCGGGTCCCCGTCTTCCCCCCCCCGGGAATCCTGGCCCTCACTCAGGACCGCCTTTCCGAGAAGGAAGGGTTTGACCGGCTCGGAATTCCCACCACCAGCTATCGTCCCGTGGATGTTCGCTCGGATCTGGAGAGAGGATTGGACGAGTTGGGAGTCCCGGCCATTCTCAAGACCCGGCGCTTCGGATACGACGGGAAGGGCCAGATCCTGATTCGCGACAGGGCCGAGGCAGACTCGGCGTGGTCCCGGATCGGTGGGCCCCCCTTGCTGCTCGAAGGCTTCGTACGATTTCGACGAGAGCTCTCACTGATCGCCGCCCGGGGACGGGACGGCACGACGGTCATGTATCCTCTGGTGGAGAACCGGCACGAGGAGGGGATCCTCGTTCTCAGCCGAGCTCCGGCGCAGAACGTGTCACCCGCCTTTCAGGGGGAAGCGGAGGCGCTCGCCCTAAGGCTTCTCGAGGACCAGTCGTACGTCGGGGTCCTGGCCCTGGAGCTCTTCGACACCGAAGACGGCCTTCTCGCGAACGAGGTCGCACCCCGGGTCCACAACTCCGGCCACTGGACCCAGAACGGTGCGAAGATCTGCCAGTTCGAGAACCATCTGCGGGCGATTTCAGGCCTCCCCCTCGGGAGTGCCGCGGCCGAAGGATTCTCGGGAATGGTGAACCTGCTCGGGAAGTTACCGGACCGGGCAGGGGTCCTCGCGCTTTCCGGGACCCACCTGCACCTCTATGGAAAGTCCCCACGACCCGGAAGAAAGCTGGGCCACATCAACGTGAGAGGGTCAAGTCCCGGTGAGCTGGAAAGCCGGCTTGGGTCTCTGCTCGAAGTGCTTGGCGAGAAGTAGCCCCACTTTCGTGATCCGGAGCAACGTAGCCAACACGGATGCGCCGGGTCACGAATGCCGGCGAATCTCCGACGCACCACACTAGCCCCCTGGAAGCACGAGCAACCTGCTCACGCCACACACACGTCGCACAGTCCGTAGAGGACGAACTCGTGGTTTTCCAATTCGAAACCCGTTGGGGTCACCGAATTCAGATTTCCGGGGCAGCCCTCGACCTCGTAGACTTTGTCGCACTTCCGGCAATGGAAGTGATGGTGATGGTCCTTCCCCGCCATCTCGTAGCGAGCCGGCTCCCCGGGAAGCTCCACCGGCACGATCCGTCCCTCCGCCTGGAGGGACTTCAGGTTGCGGTACACCGTAGCGATGCCGAGGCTGGAGACGTGCTCACGAGCGGCTTCAAGCAATTCCGTGGGGCTGAGGGGGTGACCCGCATCCTTCAGGGCTCGGCGGATCGCTCGACGCTGTCGGGTTTCTCGATACATCTGCGGGGCTTGGCTTGATAGGAACATCGAGATGAGGCCGCCCCGCCCCCCATGGGCCGCCGCGGCTTCGTCGAGTCTTACGCTACTGTCCCTGGGCCGGCGATTCAACCGCAGGCTCCGATGCCGGAGACTCCTCCCAGCCATGACCCCCCTCCTCGCACGCGCTGCAGTTCTCCTGCCCGACCTGACAGTGTAGTCGAGAGTTCCAAACCAGTCCGGTAGCCGTGATGAGTGCGGCGAGGGGGGTGGTCGCGTCTTCGGGTATCGGATGGAACAGGTGCACGAGGGACCCTCCCCAGAGGAGGAGGCCGAGAGCCACGGGCACGATCACGCGGGCCTCCCCATGCGTCTGGAGCCCCGAGAAGAGCGCCGGTCCAGCCAGCACGAGTGTGAAGAGAAGAAAGGACCACTCCAGCGTGAGACTCACCACCAACGCCGGGACCGTGACGACCAGAACCGGAGTCATCAAACAGTGCACCGCGCAAAGGATCGGGGCGGCAGAAGTCCATCCCCAGGGATGCTGGAAGAAACGTGTGATCATCTGGCGCCGTGAGCATTCGGGACTGGAGGCACTCGGTCGAACATCCGGTCAAGTGGCCGCGATAACGATAAACAAGTATCATCCCTTCAGGGGTCGCAGGTCAAGGAAGGCTCGGAGGTGAGTGGAGGGTCCCAGGGTCAGTCCCCTCCCATCGTACCGAGCGAGATGATAGCTTTGGAATCAGTTGTTTCCGCTCTCCCGACCTTCGCCCCATCAGGAATACCATGCGCCTCCTCGCAGGGAGGAGGCGTGGTCTCGGGGCATTTTCGACGGACTTGGATATCGATGCTGGAAGAAATCAGGCAGAAGCTCGAGAGTGAAATCGAAACGCTTGGCCATGAGCTGAACGTGATCCTCCCCGAGCGGATCTCCCTCGCCGTCGAGCAGGGTGACCTGCGCGAGAACGCTGAGTACAAGTCCGCATTGGAGCGTCAGGAGTTCGTTCGCGCCCGCATCGAGCACCTCAGCCAGCGGATGTCGGAGCTTGCCAAGATCGATGTCAAAGCGATGCCGATCGATCGCGTCGGGTTCGGGTCGCGCGTCACCCTGAGGGACCTGGACCAGGAAGAAGAGCTGACCTTCACTTTGGTCGCCGGGGACTTCATGGACCTGGAGGCCGGCCACGTCTCGATGGCCTCTCCTATCGGCAAGGGCTTGCTCGGTTCGCGGGAGGGCGAGAGCGTCACGATCCAGCTCCCGGTCGGAGAGCGGTGCTTCGAGGTGAAGGATCTCGTGACCCTCCCCCAACAACTTGGATTGGACGGATAGGGGCACATTCCCCCGGCCGCCAACATGTCCACTCCGCTCGTCCGGCTTTCCGGTGTCACCAAGGGGTATCGGGAGGGGGATCGTGTACGCCCGGTCCTCCGGGGAATCGACCTGACGGTTCGGAGCGGCGAGTTCGTCGCCCTGGTCGGGCCGTCGGGCTGTGGGAAGTCTACGCTCCTCAACCTGGTGAGCGGCCTCGACTCGCCCGACTCCGGGAAGATCGAGGTAGGAGGAGTGGACCTACCGGACCTCACAGAAACCGAGCGGACGTTGTTTCGAGGGCGTAGGATCGGGTTCATCTTCCAGTTTTACAACCTGGTGCCGACCCTCACAGTGGAAGAGAACCTCCTCCTTCCCTTGGGCCTCCGACGGAGGCTCACCGGACCCGATCGAGTTCAGGCGCGGGAGCTCCTCGACCGGGTGGGGTTGGCCGACCGAGCAGGAGCGTGGCCGGATCGACTGTCGGGCGGTGAACAACAGCGTGTCGCGATTGCCAGAGCGCTCATTCACGACCCGGACCTCGTCCTCGCGGACGAACCCACCGGCAACCTGGACGAGCGCACCGGCACCCAGATGCTGGAGCTCATGAGCGAGCTCCTCGGGGCACGGAACACCACCCTCATCACCGTCACCCACTCCAGCGAGGTGGCGCTCAGGATGAACCGTGTCCTGGAGTTGCAGGAGGGACGCGTCGCCGAGGTGGCGAGGTGAACCTCATGGGAAGGTCCGGGTTCCGGCACTTTCTCCGAAATCCTGGCCAGTTGGCGCTCTCGATCCTCGGCGTCACCCTCGGGGTGGCCGTCTTCGTCGCAATGGACCTTGGGATCCAGTCCGCGAGGGAAGCGTTCCGGGTTTCCTCGCGAACTGTGGTGGGTGAGGCAACCCACCAACTCGTCGGGAGCGGGGCCGGCGTTCCTGACTCGATCGTGGCGTTTCTCCGTGGACCCGGCCGCATCCAGGCCGTGGCCCCCGTGGTCGAGGGATTCGTCTCCTCTCCACTCCTTCCCGACCGCCCTCTCCGGGTCGTAGGGCTGGACCCGCTTTCCGAAGGGCCGTTTCGCCCCTTCCTATTGGGGGAGGCTGGGGGAGGCTTGGCGGTGGCCGGACTACTTCTCGACCGGGGAGCCACTCTCATTTCCCGCTCGACCTCTGAGCTGGCCGGGGTGGAGGAAGGCGAATTCCTCCCCGTTCGGTCCTCCTGGACGGAAAGTCGCCTTCGGGTAGTCGGCATCCTGGAGCCCGGAGACGAGTGGAGTCGGCGCGGGCTCCGTGATCTCCTTGTGGTCGACGTTGCGGAGGCTCAGGATCTCCTCGCACGGGGCGGGCGGCTGGACCGGGTGGACCTGATCCTCCGGAGTGACTCCGTGGGAAGGGCGCAACTCTCGGCTCTCGCGGATCGACTTCCCCCAGACCTCCGGATCGAGTCGATCGGGGTGCGAGAGGCCACGATGGAGGAGATGATCCGTGCCTTCGATCTCAACCTGACGGCCCTGAGCTTGCTCGCCCTCCTGTTCGGGGGCTTCCTCATCTACAATACCATGACCTTTTCGGTCCTTCAGAGACGAAGGACCCTGGGGATGCTTCGGGCCCTCGGTGCCACTCGGCGGGCCGTGACTCTCGCGATCCTTCGGGATGCGGCGCTCCTGGGAGCGACCGGATCGATCCTCGGCCTCCTCCTGGGGATCATTCTGGGCCGAGGGCTCGTCCAGCTCGTGACCCGAACCATCAACGATCTCTACTTCGTGGTTTCGGTCGAAGCCCTCTCACTTCCCCCCGGTGTCCTCCTCAAGGGGATTGCCCTGGGACTCGGCGCCAGCCTTCTAGCGGCCCTCCCCTCCGCCGGGGAGGCCGGACGCGTCTCGCCGAGGGAGGCCCTCGCACGATCGTCGCTGGAAGGGCGGGCTCGAAGGCTGGTCCCCCGGGCGGGAGCAGGGGGCGGGGGGTTGGCCGCCGTGGGAGGCGGATTGCTCCTTTTCCCCGGCGAAGGCTTGCTCCTTCCCTTTGCCGGGCTCTTCTGCGTCGTGGTCGGGATGGCGCTTTTCGCTCCACTCGCCACGGTCGCCTCGATGCGGATCCTCCGTCCTCTCCTCATGCGGGCGGGCGGCACTCTGGGAGCGATGGCCGCGCAGGGCGTCACCCACTCCCTCTCGCGAACGGCCCCTGCCGTAGCAGCGCTGGTCGTCGCCGTTTCGGTGACGGTAGGACTGGGGGTCATGATCGGGAGCTTTCGCAGTAGCGTCGTAGACTGGTTGGACGTCACTCTTCAGGCGGACCTCTACCTCTCCTCTGCCTCGATCACCCCCGGCCCCGGACAGGGGCGGCTCCCACCCGAGCTGACCGCCGCCGCGGCATCCCTCCCCGGCGTTGCAGGGATCAGCACCACCCGCACACTGGATCTGGGAGGAGAGTTCCCCGGCGCCCGACTCCTGGCCATCGACCTGGACCCACGCGGAGAAGGGGGATTCGACTTCGTGGAGGTGGGAGAGCAAGAGATCTTCCCCACCTTCCGGGCAGGGAAGGGCGTGCTCGTCTCGGAGCCCTTCGCCTACCGGTACCGTTTGCAACCCGGGGACTCCCTCACGCTTCGGGGGGAAGAGGGGACGGTCGGTTTTCCGATTCTGGCGGTGTACCGGGACTACGGGACCGAAGCAGGGAGCGTCACCCTGAGCCGACTTGCCTTCGATGCACACTGGAGCGACTCCCAGGTGGGCTCGATGGCGGTGTTTCTCGAGCCCCAGGCGAACGAGGAGGAAGTCGAATCCCTCCTTCGTGCGGCGGCCGGACCCGGGGCCCTGATCACGATCCGCTCCAATCGCGCCCTCCGAGAACTCTCCCTCGAGGTCTTTGACCGAACCTTCGCGATCACACACGCCCTTCGGGTGCTCGCCTTCCTGGTTGCCTTCGTCGCCGTCCTCTCCGCCCTCATGGCCCTCCAGCTCGAGCGGGCACGAGAGCTCGGGGTGCTCCGGACCGTCGGGCTGACCCCTCGGCAGGGATGGGTGCTCATGACCGGCCAGTGCGGCCTTCTCGGTGGCGTGGCCGGGATGCTCGCGATCCCGGTGGGCCTGGTCCTGGCCGCTATCATGATCTTCGTGGTGAACCGGCGTTCCTTCGGCTGGAGCGTGGAAATGGTCGTGGGGCTCGAGCACCCAGCCTATGGAGTGCTCCTTGCCCTGGCGGGGGCGCTCGTGGCGGGCATCCTTCCCGCGTGGAGGAGCTTTCGAATCTCGCCCGCCCGAAACCTTCGGAGCGAGTGATCCGATGGCGGTCCATCCCACCGGTCGCCGGAACCGTGCCGTCGCCGTGGTTCTCCTCACCCTGGGAGCGCTGGGCGGACTGATCTGGACCGCTCAAAGGATCGCGGAGCCCGCCTCCAGGCACGAGGTCCGTGCGAGTCTTTCGGCCGTAGAGCCCCTGACGGGAGACGACACGATCGGCTACGCCCGTGCCCTGGAGCCGCGCGTGTTCGAGTTCCCGAGGGACCACGGCCCCCATCCGGACTTCCGGACGGAGTGGTGGTACGTGACGGGGAACCTCGAGGCGGCCGACGGTCGGGAATTCGGGATCCAACTCACCTTCTTCCGGAACTCCGTTGCTTCGAGCCCTCCGGAGAGAAGCTCGGCCTGGAATACGAACCAGCTCTGGATGGCACACGCCGCGATCACCGATGTCGCCAACGATCGCCACGTCTACGGGGAGCGGTTCGCGCGAGGAGCCGTGGGACTCGCGGGCGCCGAGCCGGCACCCTTCCGCGTGTGGCTAGGGGACTGGGAGATGCGAGGCCCTGAGGGCGGGACTCCTCTCCAGGAACACCCCTTCCCTCTCGAGTTGGAGGCCGCTGGGGAGGATTGGGCTCTCCACCTGACCCTGGGGGAGGGAAAGCCACCGGTCTTCCATGGAGAAGAGGGGCTCAGCCGAAAAGGGCCGGAGCCGGGGAACGCCTCCTATTACTACTCATTCACCCGTCTCCCCGCCCACGGCCGGCTGGAGGTAGAGGGAGAGCCGGTCGCCGTCTCTGGCCTCGGTTGGATCGACCGAGAATGGAGCACCTCGGCCCTCGGAACCGCCCACACTGGATGGGACTGGTTTTCCCTTCAACTCTCGGATCAGAGAGAGATCATGTATTTCGAGCTGCGCCGGCGAGGAGACGGCACGCCTGACCCGCTGAACCACGGTTCCCTGGTCGAGCCCGACGGGACCCGCCGGCCACTCTCCTCCTCACAGGTTGAGCTCGAGTCGCTCGGCACGTGGGAGAGTCCGCTGGACGGTACCCGTTATCCGTCCGGGTGGCGACTCGGGATCCCGGAGCTCGGGATCGAGCTCCAAGTGACCCCGCAGGTCCGCGATCAGGAGATGAACCTGGCCTTCCGCTACTGGGAGGGCACCGTGTCGGTCGAGGGCCGGGGGGTCGGAGGAGCTTCGGTGGCGGGACGCGGTTACGTCGAGCTCACGGGCTACGACGAGGAGAGCTTCGCTCCTCCATCCACTCCCGGAGTGCCTGCATCTCCCCGGGAGTGACGTTGTGCCCACCGGGGTGATCCACTTCGTGCAGAAGAGCTCCGGCCACCTGGAGGCGTCCCCGCCCACGCTCAGCCAGAAAGAATGGAATGTTCGGATCTTCGCGTCCATGGCCCCAGAAGACCGGCAGCCCTCCCGCGGTTTCTTCCGACACCTCCACAGCCTGGGCATCCACGAGGAACCCCGAGAGGTTGACGATACCGGCCAGGGAACTGGATCGGGTGAGGGCCCAGGCCAGGCTGGTCGTCCCTCCCTGGGAAAACCCTCCGAGAAACTGGGGGCCGGGCTCGAAGGAGAGGGCTCCGCGCACATCGTGAAAGAGCCGATCCAGGAGGGCCAGGCTCGTGTGGAGCGTCTCGTCCACGACGCGGTCCTCCGAGACGTATCGATACCAGGCCCAACCCGACCCGTACCCCCAGGGACGTCCCGCAAAAGGGGCACGGGGGGTGACGAGCGCCGTGGCCTCGGGGAGAAGGCGAGCGAATCCCGCCAGATCCCGCTCGTCCGAACCACGGCCATGCAACAGGATCAGGACGGGGCTCCCGTCCTGTACGTCCTCTGGAAGGTGAAGCCGGTACTCGAGGGACTCGAGCCCGTCCGGAATGGATTGGTTCATGCCGTTCGCTCCATTGGTCGACAGGACGA
>SLFU01000012.1 GCA_007124095.1 Gemmatimonadota bacterium | reverse complement strand
GCCCGCCTCACCGGACTCGAGCTCGGGAAGCTCCTGGAGGAGCTCGCAGAGGTACGGGCCCGGATCGAGGAGCTCGAGACGCTTCTGGGGAGCCGGGAGATGCGCCTGGAGGTCATCCGTGAGGAGCTGGAAGCCCTTACCGAGAAGTACGGGGACGACCGTCGCACCGAGATCCTCGGGGAGCACTCCGACCTGGAGATGGAGGACCTCATCGCGGATGAGGAGATGGTCCTCACCCTGAGTCACCAGGGCTACGTGAAGCGGATCCCGATCTCGACCTACCGGGCTCAGCGCCGTGGGGGACGGGGCTTGCGGGGGATGAATACGAAGGACGAGGACTGGGTGGAACATCTCTTCGTGGCCTCCACCCACGATGTCCTGATGATCTTCTCCCGGGACGGTCAGTGCCACTGGCTGAAGGTCTGGGAGATCCCGCAGGGTAGCCGGCTCTCCCGGGGGAAACCGATCGTGAATCTCCTGAACATCGACTCCGACTCCAAGATCGCGTCAGTGGTGCCGGTCCGCGAGTTCAGCGAGGATCGCTTCCTCCTCTTCTCCACCCGACACGGAGTGGTCAAGAAAACTGCGCTCTCCCAGTACGGGAACGTACGTACAGTGGGTCTGAACGCGATCAACGTGCGTGATGGGGACGAGCTCATCGATGTCCAGATCACCCACGGGGACGACCAGGTGATTCTCGCCACCAGGCGGGGGATGGCCATCCGCTTCCACGAAGAGGACTGTCGGCCCATCGGCCGAGCGACCGCCGGCGTACGCGGCATCTCCCTGAAGGACGACGACGTCGTCGTCGGAATGGTGGTCGTGCGCCCCGAGTCGACCCTCCTCGTGGTCACCGAGCGAGGGATGGGAAAGCGTACCGAAGTGGACGCCTACCGGCTTCAGAGGCGGGGAGGACAGGGCGTCATCAACATGAAGCTCTCCAAGCGCACCGGGAAGGTAGTCTCGATCAAGTCCGTGGTGCCCGGAGACGAGCTCATGCTGATCACCCGAAACGGGGTCGTGAACCGGCAATCGGCCGAAGAGATCCGGATCATCGGACGGGCCACCCAGGGCGTACGCCTCGTCACACTCGACGACGGCGATGAAATCATGGACGTGGCCAGGGTGATCCCCGAAGAGGAGATGGACGAGGACCCGAACGGCGCCCTCCAGCGAGAGGGAGAGGTGGCCGTGGGAGCCGAGCAAGAGGCCGAGGACGAATGAACCCGGCTCCCGGACCATCCCAGGTGGGGAGGCTCCGGGGCCCCCTGGACCCCGACTTGGATGAGCGCGGCTTCGTTCCTTTCACGGAGGTGCAAAGGGCTGCGTCCGCCTTTTCCGGGGAGATCGTCCGGACCCCGCTCCTTCCGTCCCCCTCCCTCTCCGAGCTCACGGGTCGGACGGTCCGCCTGAAGCTCGAGTCCCTTCAGCGAGGCGGCTCGTTCAAGCTCAGAGGTGCCCTCACCTACGTCTCCAGAATCCCGGACTCCGAAGCCGAACGCGGGATCATCACCTATTCCTCGGGAAACCACGGGCAGGCCGTTGCTCTCGCCGCCCGATTGCGGAGCCTCCCCGCAGTGATCGTGATGCCCACCACGGTGTCCCCCCTGAAGCGCAAAGGTGCGGAGCGACTGGGCGCCAAAGTGGTCCTCGCGGGCACGACCTCTCTCGAACGCCGGGCACGAGCCGAGGCCATCAGCGCATCCGAAGGGTTCCACATCGTACCTCCTTTCGACCACCCGGTCATCATCGCGGGGCAGGGAACGTGCGCGCTCGAGGCGATCGAGGACTGGCCCGAGCTGGACACGTGGATCGTGCCCATCGGGGGTGGCGGATTGGCCGCGGGGTCAGCCGTATCGCTCCGGGCCCTGCGCCCCGGAGCCCGGATCATCGGGGTCGAACCCAAGGGCGCGGCTGCGATGCGTCGTTCTCTGGAGGCGGGAGCACCGGTCACCCTCGATCGGGTGGACACGATTGCGGACGGACTGGCGCCGGTCCGCCCCGGAGAGCTCACCTTTCGACACGTGGCCGAGCTCTTCGACGAGGTCGTGGCCGTCCCCGATGGAGCGATTCGTGAAGCCACCCGCTTTCTCCTCCACACGCAGAAGCTGGTCGTCGAGTATTCGGGCGCGGCGTCCGTCGCTGCTCTTCGAGCGGGATTGATCTCCAAGAGTGGGAGGGGGATCGGATGCGTGGTAAGTGGAGGGAACCTCGACCCCGCCATCCTCCGGGAGCTCCTGTGAGGGCGACACAGGACTCGCTTACCGACGTACCGGGGCTGGCGGTGGGGCATGCCGAGGTTCCCGGAGGGGGAAGCGGATGCACGGTGGTGCTCGGGCCCATGCGAGCTCGCGCGGATCTTCGCGGCCTGGCCACGGGAGCCCGCGAGTTGGGTACGGTCCGGGAGGGACACGTCACCACCCGTGTGGACGCCCTCCTGCTTTCAGGCGGGTCCGCCTTCGGGTTGGCCGCGGCGGACGGTGTCCTCAGGTGGCTCGAGGAACGGCGCCGGGGCCACGAGACTTCGGTGACGGAGGTCCCCATCGTTCCCGGTGCCGTCCTCTTCGACCTCGCTTCCGGACGTGCACGTCCGGGCCCGGACGAAGGCCGGAGGGCATGTGAAGCCGCCACCTCGGACCCGGTTCGGCAAGGAAGGGTGGGGGCCGGAGCCGGGGCCACGGTGGGCAAGCTCCTCGGACCGGAGCACGCGATTCCGGCCGGGGTCGGATCCTCTTCCGCCAGGGTGGCTCGCTGGACCGTCGGGGCCCTCGCGGTGACCAATGCCCTGGGAGATGTCGTGGACCGTGATGGACGGGTCGTCGGGGAAGGGGGCTCACGGGGCGAGAGGGAGGAGGGCACGCGGGCACTCCTCGAGGCAGCTCGGAAGCCCGGATTCGGGGCCGGAAGCGAACTTCGCGCCGGTGAGCACACGACGCTCGCAGTCGTGGCAACCGACGCGCCGCTCACGGGTGGAGACCTCGTCCGCATGGCCCGCGTAGCTTCCACGGGGGTCGCGCGGCGGATCTCGCCGGTCCACACCCCCTTCGACGGTGACATCCTCTTTGCCGTGTCCACGGCGAAGGAGGGATCCCCCCTCTCGACGCGATACGCTCTTGCCCTCGGAGTGACGGGACGCGAGGCTCTGGAGACCGCCATCCTCAGAAGTGTGGATCCTCGTGAGCGCTGAGGGGACGATGCGCCGACTCATTCTCTTCGACGTCGACGGGACCCTGGTCTCCGGGGGGCCCGCGAAAGACGCCTTCCACGCCGCCCTTCTCGAGGTCTTCGGGACCGCCGGACCGATCGAGGACTGGGAGTTCTCGGGAAAGACCGACCCCCAGATCGCCCGGGAGCTGCTCACGGCGGAAGGCCTCTCCGCAGCCACCATCGAGGAGGGCTTTCCCAACCTCTGGAAGCACTATCTCTCTGGAATGGAGTCCCTGCTTCCAGAGACACCGCTCCATCCCCTTCCGGGTGTGGTCGAGTTGCTCGAGTCCCTCCGGGAGATCGGGGGCGTGGCGCTAGGACTTCTCACCGGGAACGTGGCCCGCGGCGCCGAGCTGAAGCTCGAGTCGGCGGGATTGGATTCGCGTTTTCCGGTGGGAGCCTACGGATCGGACCACGAAGTGCGGCGCGAGCTCCCGAGGATTGCCGTCCAGCGGGCCGCCGATCGGTTGGGTGTGGACTTTTCCGCCGGTGCGGTGGTAGTGGTAGGAGATACCCCCCGGGACGTGGATTGCGGGCAGTGGTTCGGGGCCAGGACGGTCGCGATAGCCACCGGACGCTTCGACCCACCAAGCCTGGATCGGGCAGGAGCCGACGTGGTCCTGCAGGACATGAGCGACACGGACCGGGTCTTGGAGATCTTGGTACATTAATATCCAACCGCGACCGTGCGCGATCCGGCGGTCCCGAAGTCCAAAGAAGCAAGAAACCATGGAGGGTGAGCGTTGTCCAAGAGAGCAGAGCGCCGGAGGGAGTCGCGAACGGCCTCCCAGGGGAAGTCTTCCAGCAACCTCAACTGGATTCTGGGAGGGGTCGCGCTTCTGGCACTCCTCGTGGTCGCATGGAATCTGGTTTCATCCCTCCTCGACGACGCGGCGAGACAGCCTGTGGCATTGGAGTTCGCCTCCTCCCAGGAGCTCTTGGAGCTCGCCCAGGGCATCGAACGGGGCAACCCGGACGCGAATGTCACGATCATTGAGTTCGCGGACTACCAGTGCCCCGCATGCCAGGCCTTCTTCCAGCAAACGAAGCCCTTCCTGGAAATGACCTATGTGGAACAGGGGGATGCCCGTTTCGTCTTCTACGACTTCCCCCTCTCGGACATCCATGCCCACGCCTTTCTCGCGGCACGGGCGGCGCGGTGCGCGGACGACCAGGATCGCTACTGGGACTATCACGACCGCCTCTTCCAAATGCAGGCGAGCTGGGCAAGCCAGTCGGATCCCTTGAGCGACTTCGTCAACTACGCTCAGGAGCTGGGACTGAACCAGGACGCCTTCCGCTCCTGCCTCCGCAGCGACCGACACGCGGACGTCGTAACGGCGAATCAGATGCTCGGTGAGCAGCTCGGGGTCCAGGGGACCCCCACGGTGATGGTGGACACGGGGTCGGGGAACGCGGTGCGGGTCTCGGACTGGACCATCAACGGAATTCGCGCCGTAGTCGATCCAGTCCTCGGGACCGGCGAGGGGATGGAGGAGGGTGACGCCTCGTGACTGGTTCAACGGTGAAGATCCGGCTCCTCTTCGTCGACGAGGGGAATTACCATCACGAAGATGTCCGGGTACCTGCAGACGCGCCGGAGCGCTACGACCGCCTGGTCGACCTCCTCCAGGAGGAGCCCGAGGTGCTCCGCAGCCTGTACGTTGACCTGGACCGCCTCTGCTCCGCGCAGCTGATCACCGACGAGGTTGCCGACTAGCTCCGGTTTTCCAGGACGTCCAGGACGGCGACGCGGGCCCTGTCCCGTGTCCATTCCTCGACCGGGGCAGGAGGCCACCTCCCGGCCCGGGCCTCCCTCTCCAGGCTGCGGACCTCCTTTCTTGCGCGCTCGGCGAGCGGAGATTCCACCCACCCGCTCGCCTCCGCCCGATCCAACTCGTCCGCGTCGAGAATCCGAGGTCGGAGGGGGCCGCCAAGCTCCGCCGCTGGAAGCCAGAGGTCCAGGAAGAGGTCGGTGGTAAGCCAGGTGCCACCGGGCTCGAACACGCACGGAGTAAGGATGTTCGCGTAGATCCCGGTGAAGCGCCCTTCCGCGGTATAGAACCGCCCGATGTCGTGCCACGCACCTGGAAATGTGAACCACACCGCGTCGGAGCCGTCTTCGAGGGCCACCTGGCCGTCGAGAACCAGTGGCGCGTCGAGCTGGAGTCCCCGAGCAAAGGTGACCTTTACGCGGCCGTCATCGTGAATCAGCGTCTGGACGAAGAGCTCCGTGCGATCGGGCGGTCGGTGATATTGGATGTGGATCTTCACTCGGCGCGTGTTGGGAAGGCCTCGTAGAAACTCCGGTCCTCTCGGGCCAACCGCTCGAGCGCGGGGGCAGGGGCGAAGCGCGGCCCCAACGCCTCCTCGTATCGCTGGAGTCTTTCCACGAGAACCCGCGGATGAACCTCGTCGGCGTATCGGAGAAGGCCTCCACGGAAGGGCGGAAACCCGGTTCCCATCACCATTGCGAGGTCTACGTCCGCAGCGGATGAGGCCACCTCATCCGAAAGGACGCGGGCCGCCTCGTTGATCATGGGGAGCAGGAGCCGAGCCCACAACTCGATATCGGGTGGGTCTTCCCGCCGGGATGAACTGAGATCTCCGAGATCCTCGTAGACGCTCGGATCCACCCCTGCCTCCCGGCCTCCCTCGTAACGATAGAATCCCTTTCCCCCCTTTCTCCCCAGTCGACCCGATTCGCCGATCGCGACGAGAGGAGGGGCGGGGGTGAATCGCTCTCCGAAGGACCGGTGCAGAACGTCCCCCGCGTGCCGCGTGACGTCGACCCCAACCTCGTCCACCAGCCGCAGGGGGCCCATGGGCATCCCGAACCCCTTCGCCGCATCATCGATGACATCGATCGAAGCTCCCTCCCACAGAAGGTAGCCTGCTTCGTTCAGGTACGGGCCGAGAAGCCGATTGACCAGGAACCCGGGTCCGTCCCGTACGACCACCGGGACCTTTCCCATCCGCAGGGCGAGGGCGTAGACGGTCGCCACCGCCTCATCCCGAGTCCTGTCGCCTCGCACAACCTCCACGAGCGGCATCTTGTGAACCGGATTGAAGAAGTGCATTCCCAGAAGCCGGCCGGGGTCGGCCAAGTCTTCGGCCATCTCCGTTATGGAAAGGCTGGAGGTATTGGAGGTGAGGACGCAGCCTCCCCCCGTCTCAGCCTCCAGCTCGCGAAAGACCGCATGCTTTACTTCGGGCTCTTCCACCACGGCCTCCACGACAAGGTCCACCTGTCCGAAACCGGAGTAGTCCACCCCACCGGAGATCCTCTCCATCGCCTGTCGGGCCTCCCGGCGCTCCAGCATGCGCTTTTCGATGGCCTTTTCGAACAAGGCATCGGCATGTCGAAGGGCCTGCGCGACCGGCTCGTGACGAACATCCTTTACCCGCACCCGAATCCCATGGAACGCGGCGAGCTGCGCGATCCCACCCCCCATCACCCCGGCCCCCACGACGCCTAGCTCGGAGATCTCCTTCGCCTCAACCTTTCCTTGCACACCCGTGCCCTTTCGCGCCCCCTCCCGGAGGCGGAACACGTGCACCAGGTTCTTGGAGACCGGAGAGATCAAGAGCTCGCCTGCGGCCGTCGCCTCCATCTCGAGGGCCCGCTCCACCGGACGACCGAGGGAGTATCGAAGGACCTCGAGGATCTTGAGAGGCGCAGGGTAATTTCCTCCGGTCCGCTTCATGACCTTCCGTCGGGCAGCCGCGAGGACCACCTTCCGCCCCGGCGCGGTATCCTCCAGAAGGCGCAGGCCAATCCCCCGGCGAGCTCCGGTGCGGATGGGACCGCCCTCGACTCGAGCGAGAAGAAACTCCATGGCACGCTCGGGGAATCCCTCGTGGGGAAGCACCGCTTCCACAAGCCCCAACCGCTTCGCCTTACGGCCGTCGACCGCCTTTCCGGTAAGGAGCAAGTCGAGGGCGGCCCGGAGGCCGATCAGCCTGGGAATCCGAGTCGTTCCTCCCCACGCAGGAAGGATCCCGAGCTGGACTTCAGGAAGGGCGAGCCGAGTCTTGGGGTGATCGGAAGCGAGCCGATAGCGACACGCCAGAGCGAGCTCTGTGCCCCCACCCATGCACACCCCGTCGATGGCGGCCACGGTGGGGATAGGCAGCTTCTCCAGGGCCATATAGACGTCCTGCCCCAGGCGGGCCGCACGCATCCCCTCGTCCGGATCCTCCACAGAGGCGAGGACGTCGATGTCCGCCCCCACGATGAAGGATCCGGGCTTCGCACTCACGATGAGGACGCCTCGCACCCTTCCGGCGTCGGCCTCCTCCCGAAGTTGTCGCACCGTCTCGGACAACCGCGTCATAACGGCCTCGGTGAGTATATTGGCCGAGCGGTCCGGGGCATCGAAGGTAATCCGAGCGATGCCCTCCGCGTCGACGGAGAGCGTCGGAGACGTGCTCTGGGTGTCCTGGACCATTACCGTATCCTCCCCGGTGAGAAGCTGAAGGGGATCCTGCAAGGGGGGAGAACGCCCCACCGAGAAAACGCCCCGGGGACCCGAAGGTTCCCCGGGGCATCTCCGCCGACGGAGCGGGGCCGCTGTCGATCAGAACACCGGTCGCACTTCGGCGTTCTCGCGAGTCAGTCGGACTTCCACCGGATCTCCCCGCTCCACTTGAATCGGAACGTTCCAGTAGAACTCCTCCGTGGCGAGCGGCTGTCGGGCATAGACCCACCACTCGCCCGGGCTCGGGCGCAGCGTAGCCCGTCCGGTGGCGTCCGTCGTATCCACGACGATGTCACGTCCCCCGGACCTTTCGGCCGCGGCGACCGTGAACTCCGCATAGGCGTCGTCCTCCCATGCCTCTACGAGTGCTCGGTGTTGCTCCAGCTCCGCGAAGGTCTCCTGTTGGAGCCGGTCGAATTCCTGGAAAGCCGCATTTCTCCGATCCTCGGCATCCAGGTACTGGCCCTCGAGCTGGTCGAACTCCGAAAAGAGCTCCCCATAACGAGCCTCGGCCGGGTTGTACTGTTCCATCTCCTGGGAGATCTCCTGGAGCCGATCGCGAAGCGCGAGCCACTCGGACTCCGCCGACCGCCATTCCTGCTGAGCAACGATGATGGAGTCGCGTGCAATGACGAGCTCTGCGGGAAGCTCGGGCTCCGGAGTCGCCGCCTCCGCGCTCAGCGAATCGAAGATCTGGTCCCGATCGTAGGGGAGGAGATCGACCCGGAGGTCCTGGACCGGCTGCATCGCCATCTCTCCCGTCTCTGGATCCATCCGCTCCAACTCCACCGACACCACCACCTCTCCTGGTCCACACGCCGCGAGGACCAGGAAGATGAGTGCCGCACCCCAGATCTTGCTACGCTTCATCGGAACCTCTCTCCCGTTTGTGGTCGTGGAATGCTTCGGCAAGGTACTACCACTCCCCGCCATCCATCAAGGCACCCCCCGATCTTGCACCACCGGCCCGGTCGAGACGCACCCCTTTCGAGCCTCATCGACCCATCATATCCCTCGGACCGAAGAGGAGGACCCTCGGGGGCCCTGCGGCCCGGGCTGCTTCGGCCACCGCCCCGGGCCGGAATCTCCAGATCTCGCGCTGGAGGTCGGGGATCGGATCCTCTCCCTGCGCCAGCTTCCGCGTCACCCATCGGGCCCGCGCCTCAGGAACCGAAAGCTCGAGAAAAAGGGCGGAGCGGAACCGCCGCCTCGTCAACTCGAAGAACGATCCGGTCGGCGCGCCTTCCGATAGCGCTTCGAGCGAGCCCGTCAACCGGTCCTCCCACCGACTCGTAATCCTTGGATCCACGCTCGCTGATACCATGAGGACCGGCGACTGGGCTACCCACTCGACTGTGACCCCGGCCTCGTACAGACCCGGGTCGGGCGGCGAAGGGGTCAACGCCTCATACACGAGGTGGCCCAGGAACTCGAGCAGAACCGACGGAGTCCCCGGGGGAAAAGGAAACGCCACGGCGATCCAGGTACTCGTGAGCTGCCGGTCCACGACCACGCGGTCTCCGGCTTCCCATGCGAGCGAACCACTGGACGCAGTCGGCACCCGGAGGGGCGAGTCGCTTTCCTCACGGTAGAGCGCCATGCTCGGAGCCGGGGGAAGGGCGGCCACGGCATCCACGGGACTCCCTTCAAACCCCGGCGTTCCGTCATCGCCTGTGCCTTCCTCAGCATCTGGGCGCTCCTCCGGGGGCTGCGGGTCGACGACCACCTGGCGCTCCGACTCGCCGCCGTCCCAGCCACCCCCCTCTCGGACCGTCCGGACCGGACCCGGGAGGACTCTCCGGACCTCGTCCTCATCAACCGGACCAACCACCGCCACCCTCGCCTGCCCGGGAACGAGATGATCAGCACGGAAGGATGCGAGCTCGTCGCGCCCGAGGGAAACCACAGTGCTCCGAGTGCCCTGGGGAGATCGGGCTGCTCGATGATCCGATCCTCGGAGGAGAGCTGCACGTTCGCGCTCGAAGCCACGAACCGGAGCTCCCTCCTCGAACTGGAGTTGCTCCAGCACCGCATCCTTGAGCCCCCCGAGCTCGGCGTCGGGCAAGTCCCCTTCGTGGAGGAGACCCACCAGCTCTCCCATCGCCTCCCGCCACCGATCCGGGCGAACCGTCATCGACACCATGAACTCCTCGGGACGCACTTCCACGGAGAGCCTCGCCCCGAAGGGCGCAAGACGCCCTTCCCCCTCCCCCTCGAGCACCCTTCCGAGGAGGAAAGCGGTGCCCTCGGACCCGATGGGGTCTTCGGCCGACCCTGCTGGGAAGCGAATCGCGGTCGCGACCATCCGCCCGCCCGAATCCGGCACCACGACAACCTCGAGATACGCCTCCTGGTGGCTGCGTACCTCCCCCAAAAGAGCTGATGCCCCTCCAGGAACCCCCAGCCCGAGCAGGAAGATCAGAAAGGCAATCATGGATTGAGCTGCTCCCGGATCGGAGAGACGCCAGCCGCATCCTCGAGTGCGCGCCGGACATCATCGTATTGCACCCCGGCCAGCTCGTCGAGGAACGAGTCCAGCCCCTCCGGTCCACGGCCGGCGTCCCATGCCTGTCCAATCAGGTCGGCAAGGCCCCACGTCGTCTGACTTGTCGCCAGGATCTCGGTCCGCAACTCCTCGGATAAGCGCCGGACGACCTCCTCGGTCAATGATCCGACGGCGTCCTCGAGAAGGGTATCGACCCGGTTCAGCATCGACTGGCGACCGCGGGTGTAGGCCGCACCCGAGAGAACCAGAGCACGCCGCCCACCCACCTCCCAGACCTCCGCACCCAGCTCGAAGTCTCCCTGGCCTATCCGCACCACCTCACCGAGCCAGCGTCCCACGACCAGCCCGACGGCATCGTCCCATGACTCGAGCGGGTAGGCCGTGGCGATCCAGTGTCGGATGACCTCCGGGTTCGGAGACCGATTCTGCACGTCCTGGGGCGTAGGCGGATCGGCAGGGGCCCCTCCCTCGGAGAGACGCAGATCCGAGGTGAGTGCGAGGACCAGCTCGGTCGGCACCCGGCCCGCCACCACCAGACGGGCCTCCTCTCTCCGGTGACTCCTCTCCCAGATCTCAACGAGCCGGGACGGGTCCATCCGGTCCAGTTCGTCGGGGGATCCGTAAAGGGACGGTACGCCAGGGGCGAGCGTCCGTTGGATCCGGAGCGAGAGAACTCCCTGTGGGGTTTCCATTGCCCGGTCGCTCTCCACCCGAAGACGGCGCCTGGCTGCCTCGAAGTCCTCGGCTGCCGGCGGCTTCAACCCTTCCCTCAGGATCCACCCCAGGAAATCCAGATCGGTCGTGGTTCCCGACACCTGGTATACAAGGGCACGAGGAGTCCGGTGGACCTCGACCCGGGCACCGACTCGGTCCGCGATCACCCGCATGCGGTCCTCCGCCTGGATGCGGATCAACTCGCCCGCCCCACCTTCGCCCGGTACCTCCTCCAGGTGGACAGAGACACGGAGCGAAACCACCTCGGAAGGCACGGAGCGAAATATGACGACCTGCGGGCCTCCGGGAGGGGTCAGAACTTCATCCGGCTGGATCCCGGGGGCCGCCTGCGAGACGCCCGATACCGGGACCCAAAAGGCAAGGAGGAAGACGCCTAGAGACATGGGTTCATAAGCCTCGTGAGAGTCGAGTAACCATACCCAGGATCGAGCTGCACCACCAGATCGCACGCCCCCACCCCACCGATCGCGATCGTCCGGAGAGACGAACGGCGGGAAGGGACGGCGAAGAATGTCCTGCTCACACCCGCCCCACCTCGGCTCGAACCTTCTCTGCCTTGGGGAAGAGGGGGTCGCCCTTCGACACCCGAATCCCCTCGAGCTTCATTGCGATCGCGTCCTCCAGCGTCGGGACTCCCCCGAGACCCAGGGTCTGGGCGAGAACGCGCATCTTTCGGGGCATGACCGGGAAGAGGAGAGCCGAGAGGACCACGAGGCCCCGATGCAGGCTCGCCAGGACCTCATCGAGCTCGTCCGCCCGATCCGGATCCTTTGCCAGGGCCCAAGGCTCGCGCGTCTCCACATAGCCGTTGCCGAGGCGAGCCAGATCCATGGCAGCTCCCAATGCCTCGTGCAGCTTGAGGGCCAGCATCGAACGGTGGAACGACTCGAGCGTACTCTCGATCTCCTCGGCCAGACCCACTCCCCGAGCAGCAGGGACGATGCCCTCGCGGTACCGGGCGATCATCGATGTGGCGCGGCTGGCCAGGTTCCCCAGCACATTTGCCAACTCATCATAGCGGATGAGGAACCGTTCGGGTGTATACGAAGCATCTCCGCCCGTCGGCATCTCCCTCATCAGGTACCATCGCACCGCATCGGTGCCGAACTCGTCGCGGAGGGCGAGGGGGTCGACCACATTCCCCAGGGACTTCGACATCTTGTCCCGCCCGACCGTCCACCAGCCATGGGCCAGGATCCGCCGGGGCAAGGGAAGCCCGACTCCCAGCAGCAGGGTCGGCCAATAGACGGCGTGAGTAGTGAGAATGTCCTTTCCGATGAGGTGCAGGTCGGCCGGCCACCAGGACCCGGTCACATCGTCGAAACCCTCCCCTTCCGCCGGGCGCCCGGGGTGGATGGCCCCCGAGGCCGTCACGTAGTTGATGAGGGCATCGACCCAGACGTAGGTCACGTGCTCCTCATCGAACGGGAGGGGGATTCCCCACTTCACCCGATGCCTGGGCCGGGAGATGGAGAGGTCGGAGAGGGGATTCTGGAGGAATCCCAGGACCTCGTTCCGCCTGACCTCCGGGACAATCCATCCCGGATGGCCCTCGATGTGTCGAATGAGGTCCTTCTGAAAGCGGCTCATGCGGAAAAAGTAGTTCTGTTCCTCGATCTCCCGGACCGGCCGGTGGCAATCGGGACAGTTTCCTTCCGGGGTGATGTCCTTCTCGGTCCAGTAGCGCTCCTCGTGAACGCAGTACCAACCCCGGTAGGTATCGCGATAGATGAGATCGCGCTCGTGAAGTCGCCGCAGGAAGCTCCGGACCACCTGCCTGTGCTCGTCCTCGGTCGTTCGGATGAAGCGGTCGTACTCGATGTCCAGCTCCTCCCACGCCTTCTTGAACCTCCTCGCCATCTCGTCGCAGAGCTGCTGGGGCTCCACTCCCCTCCTGGTCGCCTCCTCCTGGATCTTCTGGCCATGCTCGTCGGTCCCGGTCAGAAACCGGACGCGTGCTCCTGTCTGACGATGGTACCTGGCAAGGGTGTCGGCCAGAAAGGTCGTGTACGCGTGACCGATGTGTGGATCGCCCGTCGCGTAGTAGATCGGCGTTGTGAGATAGGTTCGAGACGAGTCGCTCACTGGTGGGCTCCAGGGGACGAAAGGATGAGGGCGGCGCCGTGTGATGAAGGGGAGAACCGGCTCAGCGGGGCCCTCCGGACGCGCCCTGCACCTCTTCCTTTAGCGCCTCCAAGGGCAGTGTCCGGCGCTCTCCTTGCTCGTCCTTGAGCGTGAGCTTCTCTCCCCAGATATCCACTGCGACAACCCTCTCCTGCCCCCGGGAGGTCTGGAGGAGCTTCCCCTCCCGTGGGAACCGCCTCCGGGCCTGGACGTAGGTGTCGTGCTCGTACATCAGGCAGCACATGAGTCGCCCGCAGCAGCCCGAGATCTGAGAGGGGTTGAGCGAGAGGTTTTGATCCTTTGCGAGCTGGAGGGAGACGGGCTTGAGCTCCGGGAGCCAGGTCGAACAGCACAGCTCCCGGCCGCACCGTCCGACACCCCCGAGGAGGGCGGACTCGTCCCTGACCCCGATCTGGCGAAGCTCGATGCGGGTGCGGAAAGTTCGGGCCAGGTCTCGCACCAGGCTCCGAAAGTCGACGCGGCGTTCCGCCGTGAAGTAGATCGTTAGCTTCTTTCGGTCGAATTGCCATTCCGCCTCGGTCACCTTCATCTTCAGCTTGTGCTTCCCTACCTTTTCCCGGGTCACCGACCGGACCCGATCCTCATCCTCCCTCAGACCTGCGAGCCGTTGGACCTCCCTCTCCCGGGCCGGACGGACCACCTGGCGCTCGGGAGCGGGGGTACTACAACCTCCGGAGGCCGAACACTTTCGCTCCGCGATCGTCCCGAGCGCCAGGATCTCACCCAGGTCCTCCCCCCGGTCGGCCTCCACGATCACATGCTGGCCAATCGGAAGCTCCACTTCGGGCATCGTGAAGTAGCCCTTCCGGGTTCCCTTGAATCCGATCTCCGCGAAGACGCCCATCAGTCGGCTCTCATCGTGGTCAGTTGCTCCCGGCCTCGTGCCAAGCTCCGATCGCCTCGAACTTCCGCCACCTCAGCTCACGACGCTCCTGAGCGTCCATCGACCGCAATTCCTCCAGGTTCCGGACGAGCACGGTCCCGAGCGCTTCCGCGGAGGCCTCCCAATCGGTGTGGGCGCCACCCGCCGGCTCCGGCACAATCTCGTCCACGACCTCGAGTCGAAGGAGATCCTTGGAGGTCAACTTCAGCGCCTCCGCCGCCTTGTCCCGGTGCTCCGCCGAACGCCAGAGGATTGCGGCGCATCCCTCGGGGGAAATCACTGAGTAAACCGCGTGCTCCATCATGAGAATTCGGTCGGACACTCCCAGGGCGAGGGCACCCCCCGACCCCCCTTCGCCGATCACCACGGATATCACGGGAACCCGGAGTCGAGCCATCTCTCGGAGGTTCATCGCGATCGCTTCGGCCTGTCCCCTCTTCTCGGCCCCGATTCCGGGGTACGCGCCCGGCGTGTCGATCAGGGTCACCACCGGCCTTCCGAACTTCTCGGCCATCCGCATCAGGCGGAGTGCCTTGCGGTACCCTTCGGGGTGAGGCATTCCGAAGTTCCGGTGCAGATTCTCCTTCATGTCCCTGCCTTTCTGATGCCCGATCACCATCACCGGAGCTCCGTCCAACCGGGCCCATCCTCCCACGATCGCCGCGTCGTCCCGGTACGAGCGATCACCGTGGAGCTCGATCCAGTCCGTGAAGGCGCGGTCCAGGTAGTCCTGGGTGTACGGCCGCATGGGGTGTCGTGCCACCTGAACCTGTTCCAGGGGAGAGAGATTCCGGAAGGTCTCCTCCTGGATCCGGGCCAGCTTCGTCCTCAGTTCCCCAAGCTCACCGGAGACATCGATTCCCTTCTTTTCGGCCAATGCCAGGAGCCGCTCGATCTCGTCCTGCAGCTCGACCATGTCGCGCTCGAACTCCAAGTGGGGCTTGCTGGCCAATGGTTTCTCCCATCGTGTGGATCTCGACCTCCGACCTCCGGTCCGTCGCCGCAGCGACGCTGCGGTCGAACCCCTAATTCTAATGAGGGCCCCGGGGCCGAGTGAAGGGACGGGACCGTTCACCCGGCTCCCACTCGGTCCGACCACCTTCACTCCGGAGGGGAGGATGAACCTTCCGATACCCCAAAGCTGTCCTCCGGTGTCGATCCGGTCCGCACGTCTCCGGAAGGTCCTGGCTCGGGCACCAGGAACCAAACCGTGAGGCCCATACCCAGGACCGAGACCGCGGCCAGGATGGTGGTGGCACCATAGCCGGCCGTCGCGTAAAGGAAACCCGCAATCGTGCCTCCAACGGCGAACCCCATCTGTCCGAGGGCGATTGCCAGACACATCAGGGACCCTCTCCGATGGTCCGGGACGAGCGCGGTCAGGAGGGCGGAAAAAGGGCCGATTCGCATGGCGACCAGGGCCATGATGACAAAGAAATAGGGATAGGCGACGACCGGGCGATCGACGATCAGAGTCGTCAGCACCATGGTGATCGAGAGGCCGATGCAGGAAAGGACGATGATGCCCTTCCTACCCACCTGGTCCGAGATCCGGCCCGCCTGCGGGCCCACCAGCACATTGGCGACCCCTCCGACCAGGAAGAGGAGCGCAATCTCGTTCGCGGTGGCCCCGACCTCTCGCTCCAGCCAGGTCGGAAGGTAGATCACGTAGAACGAGACCCCGAGGAACATGAGGAAGAAGGCCATCGCTGCCGCCGCGATCTCGGGCTGCCGCAGCATGTTCACGTAGTCTCGCGTCGCCCGTGCGAGCGTGACGGGGTAGGCGTTTCGCTTGACATCGGGTTGAGGGAGGCGCAAGAGGACGAGGACGAAGGTCGCCGCCATGGTGACGGCGAAAAGGTAGAAGGGAGTGCGGAAACCGAGCGCCCCCGCCAGGACGACACCAAGGGGGATGCCCACGATCTGACCGGCCGCCGATCCGCTCATGATCCACCCGGTAGCCCAACCCCTTCGCGCGTAGGGGAAGTAGTCGCCCACGTACGATACCGCCGATCCGCTGAGGATTCCGCCCCCGATCCCGGCCAACACCCGAACCGCCATGAAGGAGACGTACCCGTCGACCGCACCGTGGAGGGCGAGCGCGAGCGTCATGATACCCGTGCCCCCCAAGAGGATCTGTCGGCGCCCCAGCCGGTCGGAGAAGGGTCCGGAAATCACGGCGAAGATCCCCACCATCACGGAGTAGGCGGACACCAGAGTTCCCAGTAGAGCTTCCCGGATCCCAAGAGAGTCACCGACGAGGGGAAGGATCGGGGCGATGATCATGGTCTGACTGCTGGCGGAGAAGACCAGGAGCCAGAGGGTGAATACGACGAAAAGGGGATGGGGACGGGGGATCGTCACCGCTAGAACGCACCTCCTCATTTCCGGGCCGATCCCGGATCGGAACGACCGGTCCTGGCCCGGACTTCGAAAGGAACGGCGGGTGTAAAAGTGGGAACCCGGGATCGGCAGCCCGGCAGGGCGGATCTTCGACCCCGAGGTTGGGACGGAGGTTCCGGCATGGCGGCGTCCGGCTGAACGCCGGAGGCGTTTCCGCCGCCCTCCCTGAGAGGGAGCGGCTCTTGTTCCCCGCACCCGCCATGTTCAGGTTGAGGAGACTCGAAGGCCTCGAGCGAAACCCGGAGTGTCGACTCTTGGAGACTTGAGAATGAAGCCGATCAAGCGAGGGACGGGTGCCCGTGCTCCTCGCACGGTCAGGTGGGGCCTCGCGCTCCTCTTCAGCTTGATCGTGCCAGTGGGTCTGGAAGGCCAGCAGGACCATCGGACCCAGGCGGAGAGCTCTCGATTCACCCAGCACACTGCCTACGACAGCATGATGGCGTTCCTGCGGGACGTCCAGGGATCGAGCACCGAGATGCGGGTCGGCACCTACGGAACGAGCCACGAAGGTCGGGAGCTCCCTTACGCGGCCTTTTCCCGCCCGGCGGTCACGCAGCCCTGGGAAGCATGGGCCCTGGGCAAGCCGATCCTCGTGCTGGCCGCCGGAGTCCACGGCCCCGAACGGACCCTCCGGGAATCGCTCCTGATCCTGACCAGGGACCTGGCCACACCGGGGACCCCGATGAACGCGGCGCTCGACGATCTCACCATCCTCGTCGTGCCCCAGATCAATCCCGACGGCTTCTCACGCCAGCCTTCCCCCCAGCGAGGCAATCTCTGGGGCCTGGATCTGAACCGGGACTATATGAAGCTGGAGCAGCCCGAGATCCAGGGGTACGTCCAGAATGTGCTCCTCCGCTGGATGCCCCACCTCCTGGTCGATGGACACAACGGCGGCTCCTATCCCTACCACATCAACTACCAATGCCCCTCCCACGCCACTCCGGACCAGCGGATCACCGTCCTTTGCGACGAGGAGATATTCCCGGCGATCGATTCGAAGCTGGAAGAGGAGGGCTACCGCTCGTGGTATTACCAAGCCGGCACTGAAACTCGCTGGGACGTGGGAGGCTCGGACCCTCGGATCGGCCGCAACTACGGCGGGTTCGCCAACATGGTAGCGATCCTCTTCGAGTCGCCCGGGGGCCAGGACATGTTCGACGGGGTCCGAAGCGGCCTCCTCGCCTACGAAGCCGTGATCGAGTGGGCGCAGAACCATCCGGAGCTCCTGAGGGAAACCGTCCACGAGGCCCGTCGGGAGACTGTGGAGCTGGGCGCCGGCCCGATCGGAGAGATCCCGATCGAGGTGGAGTACGAACCCGAGGACCGCACGGTGGAATATTGGATCGCCCTCGAAGGGGGGGAGGAAAGGGAGATCATTGAGGTACGGAGCGACTCCCTCATGAAGCGGCCCGTCACCACCCACAGTCGGCCCCGACCCTGGGCCTATGTCGTCCCCAGGGACGCGGAGCGGGCTGTGGAGCTCCTCCACCGCCACCGGATCCAGGTCGAGCGTTTGCAGGAGCCGGCCGAGCTGACGGTGGATCAGTACACGATCGCGGGCATCGGCTATGAGGCCATCTACAACCATGCCGCCGCGACGAAGGTGGAGGTGCATGAGACGGTAACACGGCGCGTGACCATTCCCGCGGGAAGTTACATCGTCCGGACAGGTCAGATGCAGGGCCGCATCGCCGCCCATCTCCTCGAAGCTGAAACCCGGGACGGAGTCACCTACTGGAGCTACCTGGACCCGTGGCTCCCGAAGGTGGAGCTCGAACGGTTCCTCCAGGGCGAAAGTAGCGAGCGTCCCGTCTTCCCGATCTACAAGGTGATGACGCCCACACCCCTCCCGACCCGCCTCCTCGAATAGAAAGGGTCCGGCGCATCGCCGAGCCGGGTGCCCTACCGGTTCAGGAGCCCTCTCGTCCTGGTCCCGATCCGGACGATCGGTCCAATGGGGCTGGCCCCAGAGCCTTTCCGCCCGAATCGGGCTTTTCCCTGCGAATCAGGCCACCTGCCCGAGGTTTCGCCGCAGAAGGGCCTCCGGGTCCGGGTCCCGGCCCATGAATTCGCGGAAGAGCGCTTCCGGATCCTCCCGGTCCCCCGCGGAAAGAATCGTCTCCACGAACCGTCGCCCCGTGGGCCGGTGGAAGATCCCTTCGGACTGGAACCGGGTGAAGAGGTCCGCTTCCAGCACCTCGGACCAAAGATACGAGTAGTAGGAGGCCGCATAGCCTCCCGAAAATAGATGCATGAAGAAGGGCAGCGGGTGGCTCTTCGCGAATTCCGGTGTGGGTGCCTGGGATTGGAGCAGCTCGGTCACCCACTGTACCGGATCTCCATCTTCCCCGGGCTCGTATCGAGCGTGCAACGCCTGGTCCATCATCCCGAATTCAAGCTGCCGCATCTGCCGCCACCCCCCCATGAATCGCTTGGCCTTCACCATGCGTTCGAAGAGATCGTCCGGAAGTCGATCTCCCGTGTCCCAGTGCCGAGCGAACAGATCCAGCGCCTCCCGCTCCCACGCCCAGTTCTCCAAGAGCTGCGAAGGGAGCTCGACCCAGTCCCACGCCACATTGATGCCCCCTCGCTGGGCGATCGGCACCTGGCACATCAGGTGATGCAGAAGGTGACCGAACTCGTGGAAGAGCGTCTCCACGTCCCGATGGGTGAGGCAGGCGGGACGGTCGTCGCCCGGCGGTGGAAAGTTCGCGCAGACCACGCCCAGGTGGGGCTCGAAGGCCCCGTCCGGCTGGGGTCCTCCGTAAATGAAATCGTTCATCCACGCGCCTTGTCGCTTCTCCGGCCTCGGGAAGAAGTCCGTGTAGAATCCTCCGAGAAGGGCTCCGTCCTCGTCGCCCAGCTCGAAGTATCGAACCTCGGGGTGCCACACCTCCTCCAGCTCGCTCTCGGTCACTCGCACCCCGAAGAGGCGTTCGACGATCTCGAAGAAACCCACGAGCACGGATTCGAGCGGGAAATACGGACGCAGCGCCTCCTCATCCAGATCGAACCGTTCTCTCCGCAGGTGCTCGGCCACGAAGGAAACGTCCCACGGCTGCAACGGTTGGATCCCCATCGACTCGGCGTGGCGCTCCAACTCCTCCAGGTCCCGCTCCCGGTAAGGACGGGTGCGCTCGACCATTTCCTCCACGAACTGTCGGGCCCTCGCGCCTGATTTGACCATCTGCTCTTCGAGACGGTAATCCGGAAAGTCCCCGTACCCGAGCAGACGGGCCTTCTCCTTCCGCAGCTCCACGATACGGGGGATCAGGGGTCGGTTGTCCCAGGGATCCCGCGTCCCCCGGGTGAAGTAGGCCTCGTGCAGCTCCTCTCGCAGGTCACGATCCTCCCCATGTTTGACCACCGCCTCGAAGGACGGCTGGTCGAGGGTCAACAGCCACCCGTCGATCCCCTTCTCCCGGGCCCGCTTTCGAAACCGGGCCCGCGCGTCCTCCGGGATACCGCGGAGGCGGTCCCCATCGGTGATCACCAGCGAAAAGTCGGCCGTGGCGTCCAGAACGTTCTCGGAGAACTCCTGCTGGAGCTCCGACAACTCCACGTCGAGGCTCTCCAGGCGTGTGCGGTCCGTGGGAGAGAGGTCCGCACCCGAGCGCCGAAAGTCCCGGAGGGTGCGCGCCAGGTGCCGACCTCGCAGACCTGTCAGCGCCCGAGCTTCGTCCGTCTCGGCATACTTCCCGAGCCGCCGCCAGAGTCCCTCGTGCAGGTACATCCACGACCACAAACGCGACACCTCGGGAAGCACCTCCTTCCACGCCCCCCTCAACTCCGGCGTCTCCGCCACCGCAAGCAGGTGTTGGACCGGACCGATGCCCCGCCTCACCCGTTCCATCGTCCGGTCCAACGGCTCGATCGTCGAAGCCCAGGTGAGGGAACCGGGAGATTCCGCCAGCTCGTCGAGGGCCACTCTGGCCTCCACCAGAATCCCCCGGATGCCGGGCACGACGTGCTCGGCTCGGATCCGGCGGAAGGGGATCCGAAAGGATCGGTCCAGCAAGGGGTTCTGGGTGTCAGTCATGGTCTGGAGCCTACCCTCCGAATGAGCTCTGCCCAGGCTGGCACTGGGGCCACGCGGCCCCACCCGGGAGATGGGATCGCTGCGTGCGGGACACCTGTTCCGGATCCTCCGAGGCCAGATAAGCAAGCATCGCGATGAGCGTCGCGTTGTTTCTCAGCTCCTCGAAGACCAGCTTGTCGAAGGTGTCCCGGTTCGTGTGCCAGGTGTGGGAGCCGTACGCCCACGAAAGCGAGCTCAGGCTGAAGGCGGGAGCCCCGGCGCAGATGAAGGAAGCGTGATCGGTGCCTCCCGAGGAGGGAACGCCCGGGAGTCCCAGATTGATATGGTCCGTGATCTCCGGAGGGATCGAGGACGCCCACCTACCCCAGTGCTCCCCCGCCTCCACGAGACCCTGCATCGAGATGTTCACAACGCGCCCGGTCCCATTGTCCTGGTTGAAGAGCGCCTGGATGTTTTCGACGATCTCAGGGTGCATTGCCGCGAAGCGGCGGGACCCGTTCAATCCCTGCTCCTCGCCACCCCAGAGAGCGATGAGGATTGTCCTTCTCGGATTGGGATAGACCTCGGAGAGGATGCGCATCACCTCGAGCATCGTAATCGAGCCCGTCCCGTTGTCCGTAGCCCCCGAAGCGCCGTCCCAGGAGTCGAAGTGCGCCGAGAGGATGACGTATTCGTCGGGCAGCTCGGTCCCCTCGATCCTTCCGAGCGTATTGTGCACCGGAACCTCTCCCAGGTCTTCAGACTCCACATTCACCCGAAGAATCGGACCCTGATCCCCTTCGGCCAATCGCGTGACGAGGCCGTAGTCCTCGCAGCTCAGATCGATGGTGGGGGCCGTCGCGGTGTTGGTACCGAAGATCCGATTCACCCCCGTGGTGCCCGTGGTCCACCCCGACTGCAGGATACCGAGCGCCCCTTCCGCCTCGAGCTCGAGGCGGAAGTCACCGAGTTGGGATGGGATCCGTTCGCCGAACGCCGCCTCCGCCTCGGTCCGCTCGGCGGTCAGGCGCGCCAAGGCCCCGGAAGTTCCAAACACCTCGTAGTGAGAGTCGGGTCGACAGGTGGGCTGGGGAAAGGAGATCGCCACGAAGCTCCCGGGAACCTCGTTCTCCAGCCAGTCGCGGTACTCCTCCTCCCCATCCCAAGCCGGCACCACCGTGACCGGCCCCTCGATCGGACCGCCGGACGCCGGACTCCAGGCAAGCTGGGTGGCTTCCAGAGTCCGGACCCTCGGCTCGAGGAGATCCACATGGGTGATGCCCCGATCCCACCCGCGCCAGGTCCCGTACTCCTCGTTTTCGGCCGCCACGCCCCACCCCTCGAGCATCTGCACGGCCCACTCGTGGGCGCGATCCATTCCGGGGGAACCGGTGAGCCTCGGTCCAATCGAATCGAGGAGGGCGCGGCCCATCCCCTCCAGCTGCGATTCCTCCATCCCCATCTCCCAGATCCGTTCCAGGACCGGATCGTCGATGGTCCAGGTCTGCGCGGAGCCCGAGCCGGGGAGGAGGGCAAGGGAGGCCAGGGCCATGGCGGTCGCGATGGAAGCTCTGATCATGTTGGGTCTCGGGAGTCTGCTGGCACTCGAGGAGCCGCCGTAGAGTTGGTTCGGGTCGTCCAAATCCACCCTCAGTCGCTAAAGAGGTGGGCCACTTTCCCGCGGGCCCTTGCGAGCTTGGGGGCGATGACGAGTTGACAGTAAGGCTGATCCGGGTTCCGGAGATAGTATTCGTGGTGCTCCGCCTCCGCCGGAAAGAAGCGCTCGAGGGAAGTGACCTCGGTCACAACCGGCGCTCCCCAGGCGCTTCCCTCCTCGACCTCACGGATGACCGCGCGGGCCACCAGCTCTTGGGTCTCGTCCCGAGGCAAGATGATCGATCGGTACTGCGTGCCCACATCCGCTCCCTGTCGGTTCGGAGTCGTGGGGTCGTGGACGACGAAGAACACCTCGAGCACCTGGCGCAGGGAGAGGTGCTCGGGATCGAAGATGATCCGGACGACCTCGGCGTGCCCTGTCTCTCCCCGACAAACCCGGCGGTAATCTGGCGCCGGATCATGCCCTCCGGAATAGCCGGGTGTGACCTCGAGGACGCCCTTCAGGCGATCAAAGACTGCCTCCATACACCAGAAGCACCCTCCTCCCAAGACGATGCTCTCACCCCGCTCCGTCATCGATCCACCCGCATCAGGCGGACCCTGCCCGGTCCGAATAGGCCGCGAAGCTCTCCCAACGCCTCGCTCTCGGGAGCCACCCTGAGCGTGCGGGAGCGGAGTCGCGGAGCCTCGCCCACACCGTTGGCGAGATGCACTTCCAGGGGAGCGTTTCCGGGGTGGGCGGCGAGAACCTCGCGGGCCCGATCGAAGGCGCCGTCCTTTGCCCGCTGACCAGAGGGGAGCTCGATGGTCACGGCCACACGTCCACTTCTCCCGACCTCCTCCAGGGGCTCGGCCTGGTCCAGGAAGATCGGTGGATCGTCTTCGTCCCGCTCGCGATTCGAGACCGAGCCGCGCAGGAGGACCACCGCGTCCTGCGCGAGCACCTCTCGGGCGCGCTGCCACGCCTCCCCGAAAGCGAGCACCGAAGCTGTCCCATGGAAGTCCTCGACGGTCAGCCGTCCCCATTCGGAGTTGTCCCTCCGCAGGATCTGTTTGGCCACCTTCGTGACGACGCATGCGAACTCGACCTCCTCACCGGCGAACTCGGGCAGGTTCCCCGCGTTCGCAGGCCCGAAGGCTCCTACCAGATCCGAAAACCGGTCGAGCGGATGCCCAGAGATAAAGAAGCCGAGCGCCTCCTTTTCCCTGGCGAGTCGATCTTCTTCGCTCCACTCCGGAACAGCCGGGAGCTCCGGGGCAGAGTGTTCGGCCACCCCACCGCCCGCGTCAAAGAGGGAGGCCTGACCGGCCTCCGCCTCTGCCTTTCTCGCCTGTACCTCACCGTACGCCGCGTCCAGCCCCGCCAGGAGCTGGGCCCTGTGGCCGAACGCGTCGAGGGCACCCGCAGCGATGAGCGCCTCACATGCCCTCTTGTTGAGCGTGCGCAGATCGATTCGTTCCAGGAACTCGAAGAGGCTCGTGGCTGCCCCCCCCTCCTCTCTCGCGTCGATGATCGATTGGACGGCCCCGCTCCCTACCCCCCGAACCGCCCCGAGTCCGAACCGGATGCTCAGATCGTCGGTGACCGTAAACTTCCAGCGAGACTCGTTCACGTCGGGGGGAAGCACCTGCACCCCCTGCTCCAGCTCCGGGAGATAGCGCGGCAACCCCCGACACTCGCCAATGTACTTGACCACATCGTCCGTCTTGTCGAGCACCGAGGAGAGGAGGGCGGCCATGAACTCGGCCGGGTAATGGGTCTTCAGCCATGCGGTGTGGTAGGAGAGCAGGGAGTAGGCAGCCGAGTGGCTGCGGTTGAACCCGTACCGACCGAAGGTCTCGATCTGGTCGGCCAACTCGATCGCAGTCTGCTTTTCCACCCCTCTTTCGATGGCCCGCTTGGTGAACTTCCCCAGTTCCTCCTTGATCAGCTCGGCGATCTTCTTCCCCACAGCCTTCCTCAACACGTCGGCTTCCGCCAGAGAGAAACCGGCCAGGAGGTTGGCGATCCGCATCACCTGCTCTTGGTAGACGATCACCCCGTAGGTGGGGGCCAGGGTCTTCTCGAGAGCCGGATGGGCGTAGCGGACTGCCTCCTGCCCCAGCTTTCTCCGGATGTAAACATCGGTCATCCCGGAGTCCAGGGGCCCAGGTCGAATCAGGGCGTTCGTGGCCACGAGATCCTCGAACCGATCACATCGCATCGCCCGAAGCTTCTCCGAGGCGAGGGCGGACTCGAACTGGAATACGCCCGAAGTCCCTCCCCGGGCCAACATCCGATAGACCTGCTGATCGTCCAGCGGGAGATCGTCCACGGACTGGAAGGCCTCCCCTGTTTCCGGGTGTCGAAGAGCTCCCAATCTCTCCGTGATCATGTCCACTGCATCCCGGATGACCGTGAGGGTCTTGAGGCCCAGGAAGTCCATCTTCAACATCCCGGCGTCTTCGAGACAGTTCATGTCATACTGGGTGACGACCACCGCCTCCGACTCCCCGTTCGAGCTCCCCCCCCGGCTCTGCTGGACGCACACGGGGACGTAGTCGTCGAGCGGCCCGGGAGCGATCACCACCCCTCCGGCGTGGACCGAAGCATGCCGGGAAAGTCCCTCGAGGGTCATCGAGTAGTCGAAGAGCTTCCGGTGGCGCTCGTCCCTCCCATAGAGCTCCTTGACTTCCGGCAGCTCTGCGAGCGCCTCCTTCACCGTGAGGCTCTTGCCGGGCTGGTTCGGGATCATCTTCGCAATCCGATCCGTCTCCGAGGGCTCGAAGCCCAGGGTGCGGCCGACATCCCGGATCACCGCGCGTGACTTCAGCGTCCCGAAGGTCACGATCTGACCCACCGCATCATGGCCGTACTTCTGGCGGACGTACTCAATCACCTTGCCGCGCCGCTCGTAGCAGAAGTCGACGTCGATGTCCGGCATCGAGATCCGCTCGGGATTCAGAAAGCGCTCGAAGAGGAGGTCGAACTCCAAGGGGTCGAGGTTCGTGATCCCCAGAGAGTAGCTCACCAGCGAGCCTGCGGCCGATCCCCGGCCAGGACCCACGGGGATGCCGTTCTCACGGGACCAGCGGATGAAGTCCCATGTGATCAGGAAGTAGCCCGCGTATCCCGTCTCGAGAATCACACCGAGCTCGAACTCGAGGCGAGTCCGAATCTCCTCGGTGAGTGGCGCGCTATAGCGCTTCTCCGCTCCCGTCGTCGCGAGGTGGACGAGGTAGTCCTCCTCACTTCCGTAGCCCTCGGGGAGGGGGAACTCGGGAACGTGATACTTCTTGTCGAAGGAGAGCTCGACCTCGTCGGCGATGCGGAGGGTGTTCTCTATCGCCTCGGGATGTTCGGGGAAGGAGTCCCGCATCTCCTGAGGGCCTTTGAAGTAAAGCTCCTCGTCATAGCGCATCCGGTCCGGGTCGGACTTGTCCTTCCCCAGCCCGATGCAAAGGAGGGTGTCGTGAGCCTCGTGGTCCCGGTGATCGAGGAAGTGCGCATCATTTGTGGCGACCACCGGGAGATCCAGCTCCCCGGCGAGTGCGAAGACCTTCCGGTTCAGCTCGGCCTGCCCCTCCGCGGTGTGCGCCTGGACCTCGAGGTAGTACCGATCCTGGAAGACGTTCGCGTACCACTGGGCGGCCTCCCTCGCCTCGTCGTCCCTTCCCTCCAGCAGATTTCTCGCCACCTCTCCGGCCAGGCACGCCGATGAGACAATCAGCCCCTCGGAGTACTCGGCAAGAAGCTCCCGGTCCACCCGGGGCCGGTGATAGAACCCTTCCGTGTACCCGAGCGACGAGAGTTTGACGAGGTTGCGGTACCCCTGCCGGTCCCGGGCGAGCAGTACGAGGTGATAGTAAGCCCGATGACCCGGCCCCCCACGGCTCCGATCCCGCCGATCCCCAGGAGCCACGTAGGCTTCCATCCCGATGATCGGCTTGAGACCGTCCCGGTGCGCTTCCTTCTGGAACTGCCAGGCCCCGAAGAGGCAGCCGTGATCGGTGAGGGCGAGTGCCGGCATCTCGTAGTCGAGCGCCCGCCGAACGAGGTCGGAGAGACGGTTTGCGCCGTCCAGAAGCGAGTAGTCGGAGTGGGTATGCAGGTGGACGAAGGACACGGCGGGCGGCGGACTCCAACTCCAGTGGGGTTCAAAAGCGGCGGCTTCCCTTTCCCTATTCTACACATACCGGTCGATGGTGCGAGGGGGTGGTCCCCGGGTTGGCCCAAACCCCGCCTGGAACCAGCTGCCTCGGGTCCGGTCCGGATGTGCTCAGCGGCATTCGAAGGAATTCAGGATGTTTTGGAGCTGGATGACGTACTCGTATTTGTCCCGTTCGGGCGCGTAGACCCACGCATCCATCAAGTAGAGACGATCACGCTCCGGGCACTGGATCGCCCGTGCGATGAACGGCCCTCCCGCCGGCCACGCGCCCTCCGGACTCGCCCAGGCCGACTGGAGCTCCACCCCGGAATGCCCGTTCACCTCGATGTCGCGATAAGTCACCACCGAGAGATCCAATTCCTGGGGGTCATTGTAGTGCTCATTGGCGAAGTCGTACCGCCATTGCTCCATTTCGCTCTGGGAGGGATCCTCCTCCGGGATCGGGGAGATCCAGGTCAGTCCAACTTCACGGATGAGCTCCCTCGGGTTCGGGTTGTCATTCCGGATCCGGAGAAAGGCCTCGTTGCTTTCCGCTACCCGATAGACGTTCGGAAAGGTCAAAGAGAATCCGAACTGATTCGCAAGCGAGTCGGACAAAGCGGTGTTTCGACCTGAGACATACATCCGGGTCCGGGCATACTCCCGGAACTGCTGGTCGAGGATCCCCTGCAGGGCTCCCGCAAGCTCCGCGACCGCCTCCGCCTGATTCGTCTCGGGCAGCACCAGAACCGAGACCTGCTGACCTCTCGCCCAGACATCGTGCACCTGGAGGAGGGTGGGCGGCTCGTGAAGTTCCTCCTCGTACCTTTCCAGCGCCTCGGCGACCCACGGATCACCCGCCTCCCCCATCACCAGCACCTGCCGGAATCGCCTCAGGTTGTTCCAGTACTGCAGGTCCAACGGATCCTGGTGCGTGATGCGAAAGGGCCGCTCCTCCCTCACGGTTTGGATCGTGGGTGCCATCGCGTCCAAAAACTCCGCCTCCACGTCGAACCAGAGGTCCACATCAGCGCCCACGATCACGGCACTGGCATCCCCATGGGCTCGGGGCGTCTCGCACGCTCCCATGAGGAGCGCAACCAGAACCACCACGACGGAGCTTCGGACCATGATCATCATACCTGGAAAAAGTGATCCTCATTGGAGCACCTCACCAGTATAAGTAAACCTGCGGAACCCCCTCGTTCCCACTCGCCCGAAGCCCCCCGAACGGATCCGCCCACAGCACCCCGGGGGTCCCGGGCATCTGCGCTTGACATTCCCGAAGGCCAGACTAAGTATTGCCCCGATTCACGTCACAGGAGCATCGTTTCCAACCAAGAATCGGGGTCGGAGCGCCCCCGGAGGCCACCATGAACGCAGCGCAGTCCAGATCGATTCCGAGCCTAGATCGCCGTACCGGGGGCTCCAGAGGGAGGGCCGCGAGTGCTCTCGAAGAAGATTGGGACGACGAGGAGTGGGAGGAGGACGATTGGGACGAGGAGGACGATGAAGAGGGCGAGGACGAGGACGAGGACGATTGGGACGAGGAGGACGACGACTGGGAGGAGGAGGACGAGAGCTAGCTCGGCAGAAGTCGCAGAGCTTGCAAGACCTGCAAGACTCCAAGACTTGCAAAGCTCAAAGGGCCCGAAGCCCGGGGATCCGCCCCGTTCGCTTCGGTGTAAATGAGGGAGGCATAGCTCCCCCGCTCGCGAAGGGCCCCACCCG
>SLFU01000226.1 GCA_007124095.1 Gemmatimonadota bacterium | reverse complement strand
TGATGATCTTCCGGCTGCCCGGGAGGGCGATTCGGACCCCAGATTGGTCGGAGACCGATACCGCGTCACCCCTGACTTCGAACTCCTCGACGAGGCGGGCGACGTCCCGAGCATCGAAGGGCGCTCGGATCCGAGCGAGCTCGATGAGATGCTGGATGACCGGTACGGCCCTCTCCAGAGGCTCCAATTCTCCGGAGAGGATCATATGGTCCCCTCTCAGCACGACCCGAATCTCGAAGAGCCGGGCCAACTCCTGTACGTTGGCATCGTTTACTCCGGCCAGCAGGAGGTGATCGGCTCCCTCCGCGTCCAACCGGTGCTCCACAATCCTTCGTTCGGTGCTCTCCATGCTCCTCCCTGCTGAGGGCGAGGGCTAGGGCGTCCGGACCCCTACGGGTGCCGCGCGGAGCTCGATGTGCAACTCCCTGAGCTCCTCGGATCCAACGGTGCTGGGCGCTCCTTCGAAAAGCGCGCGCGCGGCGGTGGTCTTCGGAAATGCAATCACATCCCGGAGACTGGCCGCATTCAGAAAGTCCTTCACGAGTCGATCGACTCCCAGGGCGATCCCCCCATGCGGAGGAGCACCGGACTCGAGCGCCTCCAGCAGAAAACCGAACTTCCGGGCGATCTCCTGGTCACCCATCCCCAGAGCCCGGAAGATCGCCCGCTGCATTCCGGCGTCGTGGATACGGATGCTTCCCGATCCAAGCTCCGACCCGTTGTACACCAGATCGTACGCCAGACTTCGCACGGAGAGGGGATCGTCGTTCAACCGCGAAAGGTCCTCAGGGTGGGGAAGGACGAACGGATGATGTCCCGGATGAATCCGGCCCTCGTGTTCCTCGAAGAGGGGAAAGTCGAGAACCCACAGCCAGGCGTCCGATCGCTCCTGCGGAAGCGCCATCGCCTCGATTACGGCTCCACGCACCGCGGAAAGAGCGGGAGAGGTGACACGGTCGGATCCGGCAGCGACGAGGAGCAGGTCACCGGAGCGAGCTCCGCTGGCCTCCCACTCCTCTTCGCCCAGCCAGCGGGAGAGCGGTCCGCTCCCCCCTTCCCCGGTGCGCTTCGCCCAGAGGAGCCCTGGAGCCCCCGCGGCCCGCGCCACCGACTCCAGCGCCTCCACCTCCTTGCGGCTCAGCTCCCCGCCGCCCCGGATCAGGAAGCCCCGGATCCGCCCTCCTGTCTCCACCGCACTCTGCAAGATCCTGGAGTCCGCGGTACCGAAAGCATCGCTCCAATCCGAGATTTCGAGGCTCCACCTCAGGTCGGGCCGGTCCGAACCGAAGCGATCCATCGCCTCGGCGTGGGTCAGGCGCCTGAAGGGCGGTGCCGCCTGAATCTGGGCGACCTTCCCCAACTCCGCCATGAGCCCCTCGATCCACCGGAAGATGTCGTCCGGCTCCACGAAAGCTGCCTCGAGATCGATCTGCGTAAACTCCGGCTGCCGGTCGGCCCTGAGATCCTCGTCCCTGAAGCAGCGTGCGATCTGTAAGTACCGATCGTACCCCGCGGTCATAAGGATTTGTTTGTAGATCTGCGGGCTCTGTGGGAGCGCGAAGAACTCGCCTGGATGCACCCGGCTCGGCACGAGATAGTCCCGTGCTCCTTCGGGAGTGGTCTTCGTAAGAATGGGAGTCTCGATCTCGAGAAATCCGAGGTTCCCGAAGTAGTTTCGGGTCTCGAGGATGAGCTCATGACGCAGTCTCAGGTTCTCCTGGAGCTCGCGCCGCCTGAGGTCGAGATGACGGTGCCTCAGCCGAAGCTCCTCCGCCGGGAGGTCCTCGTCGGGTCCCCTGTAGACCGGGATCTGCGGGGTCCTGGCGGAGTTCAGGAGTTCGAGCCGGTGGACCCGGAGCTCGACGTCTCCGCTGGGAAGCTCGGGGTTGCGAGCGTCGTTCGGGCGCAGCTCGACCTCCCCTTCCACCACGACCACATCCTCACTCCCGAGCCTGTGCGCGAGCGACAGGCTTTCGGCCTCCGTCCACTCCGGCCCGAAGGAAATCTGCACCAACCCGCTGCGATCTCGAAGGTCCACGAAGAGAAGGCCTCCCAGGTCCCGACGACGGTGGACCCACCCGGACAACCGCTCCTTTCGCCCGGCATCCTCCTTGCGGAGCCCGCCCACCATCCGGCTACGAAACCCCGTGGCCTCAGCGGTCAAGTTCGATTCACCTCGTCCCGTCATCTCCCTTCCCTGTTCGTGGAGCCCAGTTCAGATCGAGTCCTCTCGGCCCGAAGCCCCCTCCCGGCCGGGCCCTCCGCAGGCCTGGGTAGGCTGAGGGGTAGCCGGAGGGGCGCCTCGCGCGCGGAGCGCTGGACTGTCGCGACGCGCTGTGCTGTAAGGAGCAAGAGCCGGCGGACAGACCGATCCGTCCCCAGCGGGGCTCGGGTCGGGTCGGAAGGCCGAAAGGGCCGGGGCACTCGAGGGCACGGCCAGGGCTTCGTCACCAGAGGAGTTCGGGGACCCGGACGTCGACCGGTCCCGTACCCACTCCTGGGCTCGCAGCGAGCGATCAGCCGTCGGGACGACTCCCCCTGATCGGAGATAAAGGCTCTCCCTCTCAAAACTTCGCCGGACCGCACTCCCCCGGTACCATCTTTGGGGGGGGACTGGCTAAGTTAATGGTGCACCTTGTCGGACTCAAGCTGAGCGTGCGGTACCTTCCGCGCGCCGTCGCTGCCCATGGATGTCGGACGGGAAGCCCACCATGCTCGAATCCCCTGGAAGCTCACAACCAGCGTCGACTTCGGTACCCGCGCGAGGCGATCCGAACACCCCCGCCAAGCCAGCCCCGGCCCCCCGGAAGATCGACCTTCTGGAGCTGATTCCCGAGGAGCTGACGACGCACCTGGCCCGTCATTTCGAAGAACGGGGACAGCCGGACTACCGCGTGGATCAGGTGCGCAGGTGGATCTATGAGACCGGGATTTCGTCGATTGCGGAGATGTCCAACCTTCCTGTAGGCGAGAGGGAGGCGCTGGAGGCTTCCTTCCGTCTCCGCGAGCCCGAAGTCGCCACGGTTTCGAGATCGAAGGACGGGACGGTGAAGCACCTCTGGAGGCTGGACGACGGAGAGCTCGTCGAATCGGTCCTGATTCCCACGGAGGAGCGACTCACCCTCTGTATTTCCTCCCAGGCCGGTTGCGCGATGGGGTGTACCTTTTGCGGCACCGGATGGAGCGGCTTCTCGAGGCAGCTCTCCGCCGGCGAAATCGTAGCGCAATATCGGGGGTCCCTGCGCTGGGCAGAGGAGCACGACTACGGCCCGATCACGAACGTAGTGTACATGGGGATGGGCGAACCTCTCTCCAACCGAAAGGCCGTCCACCCCTCCCTCACGATTCTGAACCAGGGGTACGGATTGGGCGCCCGCCGCATCACCGTGTCCACCGTCGGGGTCGTCCCGGGAATTGCGGAGTTGGCCGCACGCCCAGAACAGTTCGGGCTCGCCCTGTCCCTCCACGCACCTGATTCGGAGCTTCGGCGGACCCTGATCCCTCTCGAGAAGCGCCATCCCCTCCCTGAGCTGATGGAGGCAATCCGGAGCTTTCGCGAGGGGAAGGGCCGCAGGGTGACCTTCGAGTACACCATGATCCGCGGGATCAACGACGACCCGGAGCTGGCGCCGAGGTTGGCCGAGCTCGCGCACCCGATCCAGGCCTTCGTCAACCTGATTCCCTTCAATCCGATTCCCTATCAGGACTGGCTCCCGTCGACACCCGATCGGGTGGAACACTTCCGGACGATCCTCGCGGATGCTGGCATCTCGGTGGCCGTGCGGGCACCCCGGGGGCGAGACATCGATGCGGCTTGCGGGCAACTCCGGGCCAACGCCCTGGTGCAGATCGAGAGTCAAGAAGGCCGTTGAAGAAGGGGAGCGAGTCCGCTCGTTTTCACCTACCGGATCCGCCGGCCGATCCGATCCCACCGAATCTCCCGCAGGAAGGAGAGGGGCGCGGCGGACTCCCTATCGTAGGAGAAGTAGAAGAACATCGCCTTCCCCTCCACCCTCCATCGCTCGATCAGCCCCCAATAGCGGGAGTCGAGGGAAAAGTCCCGGTTGTCCCCGAGCATGAAGTAGTGCCCGTCCGGCACGACCAGGGGCCCCCAGTTGTCCCGGGTCGGTCGGTACTCCGAGGAATCCTCCTCATTGAGTAGGTGGTCCTGCTGCCACATCATCCACGGGTGTTCGTCATCCCCGGTCGGATCGTTCCATTTCACGAAGGGCTCGTCCTGTGACTCCCCGTTGACGAAGAGAAGCTTGTCCTCCATATGCAGAGTGTCCCCGGGCATTCCGACGAGGCGCTTCACGAGCTTCATCCGATCCTCATGGGCCGGATCGAAGACCAGCACCTCCCCCCGGCGGGGCTCGGAATACCCCGGAGTACGAACGTCCGTCCCCGGAAGACGAGTTCCCAATGCCACCCGGTTGACCATCAGGAAGTCCCCCACCAGGAGGGTGTCCTCCATCGACCCCGAGGTGATCACGAAGGTCTGGATCAGGAAGGTCCTAATGATGATCAGGAGAATGATCGTGAGACCAAGGGTCTTCACCCACTCCCACACCTCTCCCGACCCGCTCCTCCCCACCGAGTCCTCCCCGCGAGGCTGATCCCCCGTTCGGCGGGATCGCTCTCTTCGATCTCTTCGTGACCGCCCTCGCCCCGCTTTGCTCATGTCGTTCACCACGCTCCATCGAGAAGTCGTCTGGGGTCCCACCAGAGAACGTCCGTCCCTCGCACCTCTTCACCGTCCGATCCCTCTTGGAGGGAATCGGTATCGAGCCCGGACTCCGGGTCCCAGTCCGTGCCGAGAAGGACGGTGACATCCACCAAGAGCGCAGTATCGGGCTCTGACGAGATGCCGGCGACCCCGAGGGAGCGGGCCACGGCCGCCGCCGCATCCCTCTCCCCGACCCTGTCCAGAACCACCGAGCTATCCCTACCGAAAGAAGGGGCATTGCCATAGTAAACGACATCGAACCCGCCCTCCCTCAGAAGATCACGGGCCCGCGCGGCCATCCCCTGTACCCCTCCGGCATTGAGGACCTCCACCCGAACCCGATTCCCGGCTGAGGGGATCACAAACGTGCGTTCCTCCGGCACCTCATCGATCTCGAGCGTCCGGGGCGGCGCCTCCATCCACTCCCCCCGGGTGAAGACGGCTCCGAGGCCCAGTCCAATGATGACGACCCCGAGGACAAGCGCCGGTGGCCAGAGGGGCTCACGCCTCCTGCGCCGCCTAACCACCGCCCCCGCCCACGAGGGAGTTCCAGAAGGCCACCGTCTCGGACCGCAGAAGGCTCCCCCTCTCCAGGAGCCGCTCGATCCGCGCCCGTGCGACCGCAGTCACCACTTCGTCGGGGTCCTCCGGCATCCGGTCCCTCAAGCCGGCCGCCCACTCCCCGTTGCAGTCCCGGCCCGCATCCAGGAAGTCCGCAGCATAGAGGGCGCGGCCGAGTCGGTCCAGCTTCGGATGCCCGATCGTGTGGAAGGCCACCGCGTGCAGGAGCGCCGGGTCCCGGACACCCTCTCTCTCCAGACGTGCGGCTGCTGCCGGACCGTGGAGAACCGGGTCGGGAAGGTCACGCAGCCCTTCGGGCACCAGGGATCGAAGGTACGAAGGCTCGGCCTCACGGAGGACATCGTGCAGGAAGGCGGCCGCGCGCCAGCGGAGGAGCTCACTCCGGTCCGCCCCCCGGGCACGCGCCCACGTCTCCAGGAGCTCCGCCACGCGGGCCATGTGCGCTCGTCGGGCCACTCCGGCCCGGCTCCACGATGGCAACTTCCCCGCTGCCGCTTCTTCCACCACCGGGTGAGGGCGCGACGTCACCCTGCAATCCTCATCGGGAATGGGAAATCCGGGGATCCGGCTCCTCGGCTCCCAGCACGATATTGTCGATCAACCTCACATCCCCGCAGTGGGCTGCCACCGCAAGGACCGAGGCTTCGCTCACCTCCTCCTCAGGCTCGAGGGTCTCCGGATCGACAATCTCCGCGTATTGAAGCCGGACCGCGGGATAACCGGAGACCACGGCGGAAAAACTCTCCACGATCGATGGTCCGCTCCGCTCCCCTTTGCGGAAAGCTTCCTGCCCCGCGATAAGCCCCCGAAAAATGCCGACCGCCTCCCTCCGCTCCGGAGGGGTGAGATGGACATTCCGAGAGCTCATCGCCAACCCATCGGACGCGCGAACGAGTGGGGCCACTTCGATCTCCACACCGAGCTCCAGGTCGTGGACGGCCCTCCGGATCAGGACGGTTTGCTGGAAATCCTTGCGGCCGAACACCGCGACGTCAGGTCTCACCAGACCGAAGAGCTTCACGACCACCGCAAGGACCCCTTGGAAGTGTCCGGGCCGGAAGCGGCCGCAGAGGCGTTCACCGAGGAGGCCGGGCTCGACCCGAACCTGGGGCGGGCCGTCGGGATACATGATTTCCGGGTCGGGAGCAAACACCAGGTCGATCCCACGTTGCGCCGCGAGCTCGAAGTCCCGCTCGAGGCGGCGGGGATACCGCTCGAGGTCCTCACCGGGTCCGAACTGGAGGGGGTTTACGAAGACCGAAGCCACCGAAAGATCCGCCAGATCCCTGGCTCGATCCATCAGGGAAAGATGCCCCTCGTGCAGAGACCCCATGGTCGGGACCAGGGCCAATGCTCCCCCCGTTCCCCTGAGAACGCTCAACTCCCTCTGCAGGTCGTCTCGGGTCCGCACGAGGAGGGGACGCCGAAGCGCACTCGGGCTCACGCTTCCCCTCCGAAGGTGTGCTCGGGCCCCGGGTATCGCCGCTCCTTCACATCGTCCAGGAAGTGCCGGACCCCTTCGTGCGCGGCCTCGGCCAGCGCCGCGTAGCGCTTCAGGAAGCGAGGGGAGAAGCTCGGGTTCAGCCCAAGCGCGTCGGGCAGGACGAGAACCTGTCCATCGCACTCCACCCCGGCCCCGATCCCTATGGTCGGGATCCGCAGCTCCCGGGAGATCTCCCCCGCCAGCTTCGCCGGCACGAGCTCGAGGACGACCGAAAAGCACCCCGCATCCTGGAGAGCCAGGGCCTGACCCCTGAGCACCTCGGCTTCGTCGGAGTTTCTGCCCTGGACCCGGGCCCCCCCCAACGCGTTCACCGACTGGGGTTCGAAGCCGACATGGCCCATGACGGGGATTCCTGCGCGGACGAGCGCGCGGACTCGGTCGCAACTCGCCTCCTCCCCTCCTTCGAGCTTCACCGCGTGGGCCCCGGTCTCCTTCAGGGTCCGCCCCGCATTCCTGAGAGCATCCTCATTGGAAACCTGATAGCTCAAGAAGGGCAGGTCGACCACCGTGAATGTATCGGGAGCGCCCCGCCGAACGGCCCGGGTATGGTGGAGCATCTCCTCGAGCGTCACCGGCAGGGTCGATTCGTACCCCAGGACGACCTGGGCAAGCGAGTCTCCCACAAGGATCATGTCGACTCCTTCCTCGGCCAGGATCCGGGCGAAAAGCACCTCGTAGCAGGTGAGCACGGCGATCGGCTCACCCCGCGACTTCATCTCGAGGAAGTCCCGCACCGTCTTCTTCCTATGGGCCTGGGAGGGTTTTTCGGACACGGTTCCGGGGGGGAAGGCCTCTGAACGAGGACAGGAGAAAAGGTCGCCGGAGGATAGATCGACCCGAGACAGGTGTCAAACCCCTTGCTCTCCCCTCCGTTCCGGCACTGGAAGGGGTATGCAAGAAGGCGCTCCCCTTCCCCCGGCCCCTCCCGTTACCTTCCCGTCATGGCGATGCGATGGGACCCCGTGCTGGCCGCAGCCACCGCCCGGGAGTTGGACCGCACCTTGCACCGTGCTCGGGGCCGGGCACTCCTCCTGGACGCGGGCGCGCGCAGAGTGCTCCTCTTCCTTCGGGAGCACACCCTCGTGCTCGAACTCCATCCTCAAAAGGGCTGGATCTCCCTCCTTCCGGCCGCGGAACCTCCTCCGGAAGCCCGCCCCCTTCCGGTTCGCATCCGCGAGGTGCGCGCCCTTCCCGATGAGAGCGCGCTTGTCTTCGGCCTTCCCCGGGTCCGGGGAAAGGACGAGGGGTTGGAGCTCGTCGCGGAGATGGTGGGGAACCGATGGAACGCGGTCGTGGTCGGACACCGGACCCGGGTCATTCGGCATGTCCTCCTCCCCCGCGAGGACCGCTTTCGGTCACTCGTCGTCGGCGAACGGTACGAGCCCCCTCCCTCGACGGGTCGGCAGGGCCTGAAAGGCGAACTGTCGGAGGAGGATTGGAAACGGATCAACCCCGCTGCCGGGGGAGATCCGGAAGAGGCCAGGAAATTGCTTCTCCGCGGGGTCGCCTGGACCTCATCGCTCAACGTACCTCAGCTCACGGGGCCGGAGGGGCGGCAGCGGTGGAAGGAGATGCTCGATCCGGAACGGTGGGGTGCGTTCCTTCTGCACACCCCTCGCGGGGCTCAACCCTACCCGGTCGCCCTCGAGGGGATCGAGGCCGACCCCGTCGACTCCCTTCTCGAGGCGTTTCAGCGTGCGCGAGAGGCGGACGAGGAAACCGGTCCGAGCCACGAGCTCCTGATCGCCTCTGATCTCCTCGATCGGGGAAGGCGACGCATCCGGAACGCGGAAGGGAAGGTCAAGAGCCTCCGGCGGCAGCTGGACGACGCCCGCGACCCGGAGCCCGTGCGCGCCATCGGCGACCTCATCCTCGCCCGGTTCGCCGAGATCCCCCGAGGGGTGGAGCGGGTGGTCCTCACGGACTTCGCCGGCGATCCCGTGGAGGTGGAGCTCGATCCGACCCTTCCCCCCCACGAGAACGCAGCGCGCTTCTACGATGAAGCGGCCCGCCTTTCGCGCGCCCGCGAACTCCTCCCGGACCGGATCGAAAAGGCGGAGCGAGAGGTCCGGGAGTGGACCGCTATTGTGGAAGAGGTCCGGGAGGGGAGCGTGCCCCCTGGCCAGCTGGCAACACGTCTCGGCCCCGCCACCCGCGGCGGCGAGCGGAAGGGCCGCACGCAAGGGAGGGAAACCCTCCCCTACGTGCGGTTCACCAGCTCCGGGGGACTCGAGATCCGAGTAGGCAAAGGAGCCCGGAAAAACGATGACCTGACCTTTCGCCACTCGGCGCCCGAGGACGTGTGGCTCCACGTCCGGCAGTCCCCCGGGGCCCACGTGATCCTTCGCTGGGGACGGGAGGGGAATCCACCAAAGCGAGATCTCGTGGAGGCTGCGGTCCTCGCCGCTCTGAACTCAGAGGCCCGACACTCCGGAAGCGTCCCGGTGGACTGGACGCAGCGGAAGTACGTGCGTAAGCCGCGGAAGGCGCCTCCCGGGGCAGTCCTCCCGGATCGGGTCCAGACCCTCTTCGTCGAGCCCGATCCCGACCTCCCCAAACGCCTCCGGGGTGACGACTGAGGGCGACCGGCGGGAACGCGGACTCAACCTCTCGGGGCGTCCATCCCCCTACGGAGCGACTCGAGGAAGGCCTTCCCCGCCTCCACCCCGCCCCGGCCGAGCGCCTCGACCAAGGCGCTTCCGACCACGACCCCGTCGGCCACCTCCGCCACGAGTGCCGCTTGCTCCGGGCTGGAAATCCCGAAACCCACGGCGACCGGTAGATCCACCCGCTCCCGGATCGAGCGGACCTCGTGGCCCAGATCCTCCCGAATCTCCGTGCGCGCCCCGGTGACCCCGGTCCGGGAGATGTAGTAGAGGAATCCTGAAGCACCGCGGGACACCGCTTCGATCCGGGCGGGGGAGGAAGTCGGTGCGAGTAGGCGGATCAGGTCCAATCCCCCAGCCCGAACCACCTCCTCGAGGGCGCCATCCGCGCCCGCCGGAAGGTCGGTGAGAAGGATCCCCTCCGCACCCGCTTCCCGTGCCGCCTCGACAAAGGACTCGAGCCCGAAATGCAGGACGGGGTTCAGGTAGGTGAAGAGTACCACCGGGGTCCTCCTCTCCCGCCGAAAGTCTTGCAAGATTTCCAGGGCACCTCGAACGGACATCCCCTTCTCCAGCGCCTCGAATGTCGCCTTCTGGATGGTGGGACCGTCGGCGAGTGGGTCCGAGAAGGGGATTCCCAGCTCCAGGATGTCCGCACCCGCTTCGGCCGCTGCGTGCATCATCTCGAGGCTAGCATCCCGAGAGGGGTAACCGGCGCAGATGTAAGGGATCAGGGCCGCCCGTCCCTCCTCGGCTCGTGCTCGAAAAGCGGCCGTGATGGAGGCCGCCTCGGCGGGAGCTTGGGAAGGAGAGGGCGATGGAGTGACGGATGACGATTCAGGCATAGTCGGCAGCGGGCCTCAGGCCTCAGGTGACGTAGTCGCTCACACGGATGTCGTATCGGACGGGATCGGCGGTCTTGATGATCGTTCTCTTCAACTCACCCGTGTCGGCATTCAGCTCGTCCAATCTCACCCGGATCGGCTCGACGAGGGGAGCCCCCATTTCATCGGAGAGGATCTTCACCTCGGGCTGATGGAGTCGATTCGGGTCGGGGTTGCTTCGGGTCACCACGGCCAACTCGAATGTGTCGAGAATCACGAGAGTCCCGACCGGATACACCCCGGTGGCGGCCATGAGCGCCTTTACGATCAGCGGGTCGAACCCCCGGGCCGCCCGGTCCCGCATCTCCCGCAGGACCTCGTCGGGCGGCCAGGGCTTGTACTGGTAGCTCCGCACGGAACTCCCCGCATCGAACCCGTCAGCGACGGCCACGATCCGCGAGAAGAGGCCGGGCTCCCTGGGACGGCGAGTCTCCGGATATCCCGTGAGATCCATCTTCATGTGATGCTCGTAGGCCATCAGCATCTGGCGGTACGGGACATCGGAGAACCCATGCACCTGGAAGAGGATAAGGAGGCCCTCGGTGGGGTGCTCCCGGAGTGCCGCCCAGTCCTCGTCGGAGAGCTCGGCCGCCTTGTGCAGGATTTCCTCCTCCACGCGCATCTTGCCCACATCGTGAAAGAGGGCCCCAAGGCCCAGCTCGTAGAGCTCCTGCTTCCCCATCCCGAGGCGCTGGCCGATGATCACCGCGAAGATGCAGACATTCACCGAGTGGGTGAAGGTATAGTCGTCGAATTCCCTCAGCGTGGTCATCGCCATGATCGAGGGCTCGTTCGAGAGCACTTGGTCCACAATGCTCTGCACGGCTCGCTTCACCTTTCGCACGTTGACCGCCCTTCCGATCCGGACGTCGGACAGGACACCGCGCGCCATCTGGACCGAGTGGACGTACGTCCGCTTGGCCCCCTCCATTGCCTCGCCCTCGAGATCGAGTTGCCTCGCCTCCCGCTCGGGTTGCACCCGGATGTTCCGCACGGGTAACGCCTCGAGGCGGCCGGCGAAAGCTTCGAAGGAATTCTCTCCTTCGGGAGGGGAGCGGAGGAGGAGAGTGAGGAAGGGAACCCACTCCCCGCGCTCGACCCCGCCCTCGACCACGAGGACACCGATCCCGTTGGCTTGGAGCGTCCTGGCAAGCGATCCGAAGGTCGAGAAGTTCCGCAGATCCAACCGAAGCCGCACCTCGTTGAGAAAGAAGAAGTCCCCGACCACGCGGAGCTCGATCAGGCCTTCGCGAGCCACCACCTCGGCGCCGGTCCGATGAAGCTCACCGATGGCCTGCTGGGTCGCTTCGTTGTCGAGCGGGTAGAACTTGAGGGAGCGCAGGGCCGTAAAGAGCGCAGCGAGGATCTTCCGCCCCTGGTCCTGGAGGCTGATTGGGCTGGTGTCGCTTCGGGACCCGGGACGACGTACTTCATTCATTCGGAGGCTCTCCCTCTCCCCGCAACGCCCGTACCACGGCGCTGCGCACGACCGGATCGTCCTCGTTGCGGGCTTGTTCGAGGACACTGCGAGCCTCCGGCGTCCCGATCTTCCCGAGGGCGAGGGCGGCACCCGCCCGGAGGTCGGACGGATCCCGGCGTCCCAAAAACCCCCGACGATTCAACGTCGCCGCCAGGAAAGGGACGGCTCCGGCGCCCGCGAGCCTCCCGTATGCCTCGAAGAAGGCCACCTTCTCGGTGACATCGGCCTGCCGAAGCTCCTTGCTTCCCAGAATCTTCTCGAAGTCCACGGCGGCCCGTCCGTACCTCATCGCACCCAGCGCCCGAGCGGCAGCAATCCGGAGCTCTCGATCGGAGTCCCGAAGGAGGCGTTGCAGAGCCCCGGCCAGGACGGAGGACTGGATCTGACCCGCAGCGTCTACTACCGCCCTTCGAATCTCGGGCCCGCCCTCGTCTAGGAGGCGCGCCAGGGACCCGCTCGCCTCGGTCAGCCCCATCCGGCCTACCAGACGGACAGCCCCACAGGCGACCCGGGAATCCTCCGAACCGAGCAGCTCCACCAGTAGTCCGCGGTTCCCCTCCGCCAACCGCTGCACCGAGCTGAGGAGCAGCCTCCGGACTCCCTGGTCACCGGTCCACTCGCTCGCGGCGAGGAGGGGAGCGAGCGCCGAGGGACGCATAGACTGGAGGAGGTTCTCCAGCTCTTCCGGATTGGGCGGCACGCTCCCGTCCTCGAGGGCACGTACGAGCTCCCTCACCGACTCGGGCTCAGAAAGCTCTTCCAGGACGCTTGCCGCGAGAGGTTCGATTTCTGCATCGAACACCCCCGTCCGGTCCCTCATCCTCTGCAATTCGCCGACGATCTTCCCTGCCGACCCGAGCGCACCCCGACTCAAGAGATTCGGGAGGAGGACCCTCAAGATACCAAGAATTTCAACCTGTCGCTCCGGCCGTTCCGGTTCCTCGAGCCGGTCGAAGAGGGCATTTAGAACTGCAGTTCGCAGATCCCTCGCCATCTCCCGCTCGAGCTCCTCGGCCAGGCGACGAACCTCACCCGGATCGAGGGCATAGAGGGTGGGATTGAAATCCTCTTTCTTCACGATCCCGGGGGTCGCGGCCTCCCCCTCGCTGCCCGCCGCCCGTTCGGAGTCCTCCACCGTGTCCGACGACTCCACCTCGATCCCGGTCGCTTCGCCCAACTCTCCCCGCAGGACCCCTTCCACGTCGACCCCACCCGGTGCGAGCCCCGAGGGGAGCGCCAGTCCGTCGACCCCGATGTCGAGCGCGGTGTACCCCAGGAACTCCAGGTCCAGGTCCCACAGGATGGTGACGAGGTCATCCCCCTCCCGCGCCGTGCGACGGGCCCGGTGCAGTGCGTCGAGGAATCCTTCGAGCTCCGTGCGCTCCAGCCCCTCCTTTAGCGTCAGATCCCGGATGCCGTCCCGGTAGAGGACGAAAGCAAGCGATTCGGATCGATCCTCGTTTCGGTAAACCTCCTCGCCCAACCAGGTGAGACGCTCCTCTTCCACAAGGACCTGAAGCCGGTCCCGGGACCGCCAGACGCGAGAGAGGGCCTCCCCGAGGGCGGCCACGAACCGCTGGTAAACGGGGTTTCTCGAATCGTAAAGCTGGTAGGCACGCAGGGCCTTCGCGAGGGTTGCAAAGACCTCCTGCACGTCCTCAAGAGGGAGCTCGGAGGGATCCGCCCAGTCGTCCGTCCCCTCTTCAGGGGTGAAGGTCGCGTCGCTGGGAATCTCCGTCACAGCCGTCCCGCCGTTCGAGGGATCGGAGAAGGGGGCCCACCCCGGGCAGACCCGTTCTGCCGACACGAAATTGAAGCCGTCCGACGTGCTACGCCAGGGACCCCGCCGGTCTCCGTCCCTCCAGACGCGCAACGTGAGCCACGTCCTTGTCCCCTCGTCCACTCAGGCAGAGGAGGACGGCGCCGTTTCGCACCTCGTCCCGGCCCTCCCCGAGGAGGTAGGCGAGCGCGTGCGCGGTTTCGAGGGCGGGAATGATTCCCTCCAGCTCGGAGAGCCGATGGAAGGCCTCCAGAGCCTTGTCGTCGGTGACCGAAGCGTAGCTGACCCTCCCCTCGTCCCGGAGGAAGCTGAGCTCCGGTCCCACGCCGGGATAGTCCAGGCCCGCCGAGACCGAATGGGCCGGCGCGACCTGTCCATCCTCATCCTGGAGAAGATAGGACAGTGACCCGTGCAGCACCCCGGGAGTCCCGGCCGAGAGCGAGGCAGAGTGCCTCCCCGATTCAAGTCCCTCTCCGGCGGCCTCAACGCCGACAAGACGCACGTCCCGGTCGCCCACGAAGGCGTGAAAGGCGCCCATGGCGTTCGACCCGCCCCCTACGCACGCCAACACCGCCGCAGGAAGGCGCCCCTCTTTTTCAAGGATCTGCTCCCGGGCTTCGCGGCCGATCACGGATTGGAAGTCCCGAACCATCCTGGGAAAGGGGGAGGGGCCGACCACCGAGCCGATGATGTAGTGTGTCGTCTCAACATTCGTGACCCAGTCCCGGATCGCCTCGTTCGTGGCGTCCTTCAGGGTCCGGGTCCCCGACTCCACCGGGACGACTCGGGCGCCGAGAAGCTCCATCCGGAAGACGTTCAGCGCCTGCCGCTCCACATCCTCTTCCCCCATGTACACTACGCACTCCAGATCGAAGAGCGCGCAGGCGGTCGCGGTCGCGACACCGTGCTGGCCGGCTCCGGTTTCCGCGATGATCCGACGCTTCCCCATCCGTCGAGCGAGGAGGGTCTGCCCGATGGTGTTGTTGATCTTGTGGGCGCCGGTGTGGTTCAGGTCCTCGCGCTTCAGGTAGATCGGGCCTCCTCCGACCGCTTCCTCCAGCCGTCGAGCGCGAAAGAGGGGGGAGGGCCGGCCGACGAAATCCCGGAGGAGATCCTCGAACTCCGCGTGAAACCCGGCATCCTCCTGGCTTTCCCGGTACGCCTCCTCCAGCTCGTCGAGCGCCGCGATCAGCGTCTCGGGAACGTATTGCCCTCCGAATTTTCCGAAGCGCGACGGCGAGGGAGGTGCGAAGGGGATCCCGCCTACGTCGTCGGATTCGAGCTCGTTGCCCATCGTGTCAGAGCCTCTGTTGGTTTGGGGGTGCCTGATCGTAGCCGGTCGGCGCCTCTCACTCCAGAAAAGTCCTGCTCCCCGGGTCCCGCCCAGGGTCCGCCGCGCCGAATGCCCGCTCTACAAACGCACGAACCTTGGCCGGATCCTTCCTCCCCGGCTCGAACTCCACCCCCGAGCTCACGTCGACGAGATCGGGGTGAAGCCGCTGCACCGCGTCCTCCACATTTTCGGGAGTGAGCCCTCCGGCCACCCCGATCCGAAGGTCCTTTGGAGCTCGGGTTCGTACGGCCTCGAGATCCGCCCAGGGAAAGGACGTTCCAGTGCCCCCGAGCTTGTCGGGATGCCATCCATCCAGGAGGAGCACATCCACTAGATATCCGAATCGTTCCATCGCGGTCAGGATGTCCCCGGCGGTCCGGACCCGAACCGCCTTCCAGAGCTCCCAGCTCCCCAGCTCCCGGAGCGCGGTCACCGTCGATGCCTCTTCGTTTCCGTGGAGCTGGATCGCCCCTGCGCCGGAGGCCATCGCCGCCCGCGCGGCCTCCGACGCGGAAAGGTCGGCCGTGACCACCGCCAGGGGAATCCCGACTGCAGAGGCGAGGTGCCGCGCCCGCTCGGCGGGGACCACGCGGGGCGAGGCCGGGACGAGGATCGCGCCGATGTGGGAGGCGCCCGCCGCTTCGGCGACCTGTGCGTCCTCCAGACGGGTGATCCCGCAGATCTTGACCCTCAGGGCCGTTCCACCTCCCTACCCCCGGCTTCGGTCCCGGTTCGGGGAACTCGGCCGATCCCGGCCAACTCCTTTGCTTTCACCTTGGGATCGGGAGCCCGGAGGAGAGCCTCCCCCACGAGGACGGCGTCTACTCCGGCATCGCCGAGACGCGACACATCGGCCGACCGCCGGATCCCGCTCTCAGAAACCAGTGTCACCGACTTCGGCACACTCTCCAGGAGCCCAAGAGTGGTCTCGAGCCGGGTCTCGAAGGTCCTGAGGTTCCGGTTGTTGATCCCCAGGATTCGCACCCCGGAGCGAAGGGCGCGCTCCAGCTCATCGGCGTCGTGGACCTCGACGAGCGCGGCCATTCCGAGCTCCTCGGCCAACAAACGGAGTTCGCGGAGGGGCGCGTCCTCGAGGATCCGGACGATCAGGAGGATCGCATCAGCACCGGCCGCCCTAGCCTCCCACACCTGATCCTCGACGAGGAGAAAGTCCTTTCGAAGAACTGGGAGCCCGACTCCCGCTCGGACGGCTGCCAGGTCGTCGAGCGAACCACCGAAATACTCCCAGTCCGTGAGAACAGAGAGTGCGGAGGCGCCCGCCTCCCGATACCTGGCGGCGAGGCTCACTGGATCCAGATCGGGACGAATGGCGCCCGCCCCCGGCGACCGGCGCTTCACTTCGGCAATGAGCGAAACCGTCTCGGGCAACTCCAACGCCCCCTGAAAGTCCCTCGGCTCGGGCGCATCGCGAGCCCGGTCCTTCAACTCGGCAGCGCGGTCCGTAAGCCGACGGATCTCCTCCCACTTGGTCGCGACGATCCTGGCGAGGATGTCGTCGGACGGCCGGGCTCCCCCGGGCAGACTACTCGACCCAACTTGCATTTCGGGCAACGTTCGGGTATCCTTGCTTCGGTTCCTGTTCGGGTTCCCGCCTCTGGAGGCCCCCATGGCCCTGACCAAGCGCCAAAAAGAGATTCTCGACCATCTCACCGACTACATCGAGGCTCACGGGTACGCGCCGAGCTTCGAGGAGATCGCCGACGCCTTCGGCTACACCTCCCTGGCGACCGTCCATGAACATGTAAGCAATCTCGAAAGGAAGGGCTACATCCGAAAGGCGTACAACCAGAGCCGATCGATCGAGCTGGTACGAGCCACGGGGCGGCCCGCCGGGGTGGAGCTCCCCCTCCTGGGAGAGGTCGCAGCCGGCCATCCGATCGAGGCGATTCCCGACCGGGAGACCATCCTCGTCCCTCCGGACCTCCTTCGGAAGGGGGGCGAGAACTACGTGCTTCGGGTCACGGGCGACTCGATGATCGACGAACAGATCCGCGATGGGGACTTCATCATCGTGAACAGCCGCACGACGGCCGAAGATGGGGAGATGGTCGTGGCGCTCATCGCGGGGGAATCCGCCACCGTGAAGAAGCTCTACAGAGAGAAGGGTGGCCAGATCCGGCTCCAGCCGGCGAACGACGCGCTGGAACCCATGTACTTCTCCGCCGACGAAGTGGTCATCCAGGGCATCGTCGTCGGCGTGATCCGACGCTACTGAGCTCGTCCGATTCCGCTGAGTCGGAGCCCCATTGGACCGAACTTCGAATCAAGGAAACCAGGATGCGCACCCTCATCTTCGCAGGCTCCCGCTCGGGAGGCACCTCCCGACTTCGGATGGCCGCCAGCCGAATTCCCCGGCCCGTGGCCGGTCCCTGGACCCTGGAGGCCGTCGTCCAGGCGCCCCCCTCCGAGGCGCCCCCCACTGAAGGGAGCGAGCCGCGCTCCGTGAGGCCACCTGGGTCGCGTCCAGCTAATCGCCGTTGGACTCGGACAGGCTGGCAGCCGCAACGGACTCCTTCCTGAGGGCATCCAGGACCGCTCGTGCCTCTCCCGAATCGATGGCCTCGCGAGCGCGCTCCACTCCCTCTTCGAGCGTATCGACGGCACCTCCCACGTAAATCGCCGCTGCCGCATTCAGAAGGGTGGCGACAAGCGCCCCTCCCCCCTTTTGTCCTTCCAGGACCTCCAGGATCAGCTGCGCGTTTTCCTCCGGACTACCACCCGCGATCTCCTCGCGAGAGCTCTCAGGGAGACCGAGCTCGCCAGGCCGGACCTCCCATTCGAAGACCTCCCCATCCTTGAGCTCCGCGACCCGAGTGGTCCCCAGGGGACTAAGCTCGTCCATTCCCGGAGCTCCGTGGACCACGAGCGCCCGCTCATGCTCCAACGCTCGCAGCGCCTGAATGATGAGCGGGAGAAGCTCCGGATCGGCCACCCCGACCACCTGCCGCCGGACGCCAGCGGGACTCGTGAGTGGGCCCAGCAGATTCATGATCGTCGGGATACCGAGTTCGCGCCGCACCGGACCCACGTGCCGCATCGCCGGGTGGAGAAGGGGCGCGAACATGAAGACGATGCCCACCTGATCCAGCACCCGGGCCATCGTCTCGGGGGAGAGGTGGATGTCGACCCCAAGGGCTTCGAGGACGTCTGCGCTACCGCTTCGGGAGGTGAAGGATCGATTCCCGTGCTTCGCCACCCTCACTCCGGCCCCTGCCACCACCAGGGCAGCGGCGGTCGAGATGTTGAAGGTGGTAACCTGCCCTCCCCCCGTCCCGCACGTATCTACCAGGGAACCCGGATCGGAGACCGGGACCGGGACCATGGCTCGACGAAGCGCCCGGACTCCCCCGGCCAGTTCGGAAGAGGCATGTCCCTTCGTGCGCATGGAGGCAAGGAGGGCCGAGATCTGAACCGCCGAGGCAGCTCCGGACATGACCGTATGAAAGGCCGCCTCCGCCTCCGCCTCGGTGAGGTCTCGGCCTTCGGTGATCCGCGCGATGAGAGTTCCGAGCTCCATGGCGTCCTCTGGTGCCAGGTCGGTGGATCGCCCCCATCGGGTTTGGGCGAGCCTGGAAGAGGTTTTGAGGCTACACCTACGCCCGGAACCGGTCAACTCACCCCGCCTCCCCTTCCGGTGCGACGGACGGGACGGCGCGATTGCTTGACATCCCCAAACGCCGATCTACCTTTTCTCCCGTGACCGCTCCAGAGCTCGGGCGCTTCCGCCTGATCGTACAGTATGACGGCCGTCCGTTCCTGGGATGGCAGCGGCAGAAGGTAGGCCGAACCGTTCAGGCGGAGCTCGAGGAGACTCTGAACCAGCTCACCGGAGAGCGGCGACCCGTCACGGGAGCGGGCCGAACCGACCGGGGCGTGCATGCGCTGGGCCAGGTCGCCTCTGTGGAGGTCCCGTCGACGTGGTCGGCGGCGAAGTTGCGGACCGCGATGAATGCCCTCCTCCCCCCAGAGATCTGGATCCAGGAGGCTCAGAGGACCCCCGCCTGCTTCCATCCGCGCCGCGATGCAGTGTCACGAACCTACGAGTACCGGCTCGGGTTGGTAGAGGCCGCCGCGTCCCCGATGGTCGGCCGATGGTGCTGGAATGTGTCCCGCAATCCACCCGACCCCGAGATCCTCGCTCGAGCCGCGGAGGGGATCCCCGGGGACCGATCCTTCAGAAAATTCGCGAAGAGCGGCCAACCCCACCTGGGCGAGCAGTGCCGCGTCACGTCCGCGGAGTGGGCACCCTGGGACGGACCGGGCCTTCGCTTTCGAATCACGGCGAACCGGTACCTCCACCACATGGTGCGGTATCTCGTGGGGACGATGGTAGACGTGGGACGAGCCCGCCGATCCCTGGAGGAGATGGACGAGCTCCTCGTTCACCCGGAGAGCTCACTCACGACCTCCCCTCCGGCTCCACCGCAGGGGCTCTTTCTTTTCCGGGTGGAGTACCCTCCGGAACGGTTGGGCGAGGACCCCGACCGGGACCCAGCACACTGAGGAGCGACGGAACGTATGAAGATCTTTCTGGACACCGCCGACCTGAACGAGATCCGTAGGGCCAACGAGGCGGGGCTCATCGACGGGATCACCACGAATCCCTCTCTCCTGGCCAAGGTGGCCGGGGATCGATCCCCCCGGGACATCTTCCTTGACATCTGTCGAGAGGTGGATGGTCCGGTATCGGCCGAGGTCGTCGCGATCGACGCGGAAGGGATGGTGTCCGAGGGGCGGAAGCTGGCCGACATCCACGAGAACATCGTGGTGAAGGTCCCGCTCACGGAGAACGGCCTCCGGGCCTGCCGCACCCTGAGGGCGAATGAGATCCGGGTGAACGTCACCCTCTGCTTCTCCGCTGTACAAGCGCTCCTCGCCGCGAAGGCAGGAGCAAGCTACATCTCGCCCTTCGTCGGTCGGCTGGACGACGTCGGGCATGATGGAATCGAGATCGTGTCCGAGATCCGCGAGGTCTACGACGAGTACGAGCTGGAGACGGAGATTCTCGCCGCCTCCCTGCGACACCCGAAGCACGTCCTCGAGTCGGCTCTTGTGGGAGCGGACTGCGCAACTCTCCCACCCGGAGTGTTGTATAAGCTTCTGCGGCACCCACTGACCGACGCGGGGCTCGAGAGCTTCCTCGCCGATTGGAAGGCTCTGGGAAAGGGCCTCTAAGCAGGTCCCGATTCGAGCGCCTTCGGGTTTCGGAACAAGGCTATGCGTGCCTCGACTCGCTCCACCATCGTTCTCCTGGCGATCCTTTCAGTGGGGTCGGCCGGGCTCCTCGCCGGGTGCGGCGGGGAGGAATCCCTCCGGGCCGGGGAAGCCGATCCGGGATCCCAGGCCAGTCGGGCCTTCGCCCAAACCCTGCCGTCGCTCCCAGAGAAGTCTCCGTCGCTTTCGGAACAGCAGGAGCGGTCCGACGCCGGGGGAGGGCTTTCCGACTCCCGTGAGACGGCGATCGTCCGGGCGGCCGAGCGCGTCTCTCCCAGTGTCGTCGCCGTGAACGTTCTTCGGACCCGTCAGGTCCAGGCCCGTGACCCCTTCTGGGACGACTTCTTCTTTTTCGGTCCTCCTCGGGGCAGGATTACGACGCACCCCGTCCCCTCGCTGGGCTCCGGTTTCGTCGTGGCTCCCTCGGGCATTATCCTCACCAACGAACATGTCGTCCGGGATGCCGAGCGAATTCTGGTCACCTTCCCCGACGGAGGTGATGCTGAGGCGGAGCTGGTCGGTGCCGACGCAGCTACTGATGTTGCCGTGCTCCGGGTGTCCGAAACCGACCTTCCCACGGTCCCACTCGGCCACGCCTCCGACCTGCGGATCGGCGAGTGGGTGATCGCCTTCGGAAATCCATTCGGGCAACTCCTCTCCAACCCCGAACCCACCGTCACCGTAGGAGTCACCTCGGCGCTGAACCGTCACATCGTCCCTTCGCAGGAGGACCGGGGCTTCTACCTAGACATGATCCAGACCGACGCCGCGATCAACCCCGGGAACTCGGGCGGCCCCCTGGTCAACGCTTCCGGAGAAGTTGTTGGGATGAACGCCTCCATCTTCTCGAGGGGAGGCGGGAGTGAAGGTCTCGGATTCGCGATCCCGATCGAACGGGTCCTCCGAATCGCCGACGACCTCCTCGAGTTCGGAGAGGTCCGCCGCGCCTGGACCGGTGTGGATGTGGAGCCCGAGGAGGCCGATGGTTTCGGTCGGACCCGCGGGGTCCGGGTGGCTCGAGTCTCCTCCGGATCCCCAGCGGATCGGGCAGGAATTCGCGAGGGTGATCGTCTGACCGGGGCGAATGGTCGTCGCCTCAGAACCCCCCTCGACTTCGAAGCGTTTCTTCTCGATCTTCGTGCTGGCGATTCGGTCTCGCTGACAGCGGATGATCGGCCCGGCGAGATCCGGATGACGGCGGAGGATCTGCCCTCCCTTCGCGCCGAGCGCATCCGGGTGTTCGAGGATCTCGAGCTGATCTCCCTGACCTCGGCCATCCGCAGCGAGCGGGACGTGGAGAGCGAGTCCGGCGCGCTCGTGAGCGGGATCTCGCCCGAGCTCCAGAGAATCCTGGGCCTGCAGGAGGGCGACGTGATCGTGGCACTCAACAACCGACGGGTCCAGAGCGCAGAAGACCTCGCACGGGTCCTCGATCAGGTTCCGGCCGGATCCAGGGTCCGGCTCTACCTCGAGCGAAACCGCGGTCTGGTCGCACGTGATTTCGTGCTGGGCCGGTAACCCGACATCGATCGAGCGCCCCCGGCCCTCTCCGCTCTCCCTCACACGTTCAAGGCATGGATGACGTGACCCACTCCCAGAACGGATCGAACCTGGGGTATTCCCACCCCCTAACGCGCCGCTACGCCTCCCGGGAGATGCAGGCCGTCTTCTCCTCTCCACATCGGTTCGGAATCTGGCGGCGCCTCTGGCTCGCGCTGGCAGAGGCCCAGCGAGAGCTCGGGCTCCCGATCCCGGATGCCGCACTCGACGAGATGCGTAAGAGCCTCGACGACCTGGATCTCGAGAAGGCAGCGGAGTACGAGCAGAGGTTCCGGCACGACGTGATGGCGCACGTCCACCTGTTCGGGGATGTGGCCCCTGCGGCCAAAGGGATCATCCACCTTGGAGCGACTTCCGCCTTCATCGGGGACAACGCCGACCTGATCCTTCACCGCGAGGCGCTGACGCTCATCCGGGCCCGCGTCATCCGGTGCGTCCGGGCACTCACCGGGTTCGCCCGTGAGCATCGAGCCCTCCCAACCCTGGGGTACACGCACTTCCAACCCGCACAACCCACCACGGTCGGGAAGCGGGCCACCCTCTGGATCCAGGACCTCTTGCTCGACCTGGAAGAGATCGAGTTCCGGCTCGATCGCCTCCGCTTCAGAGGAATCCGCGGGACCACGGGCACCCAAGCTTCCTTCCTGGAGCTTTTACACGGCGATCACGAAAAGGTCGAGTTGCTCGACCGGCGAGTTGGAGAGAAGATGGGTTTCCCCCAGAGCTACGGGGTGAGCGGTCAGACTTACCCACGAAAGGTGGATGCGGCGATCGCCGGGACCCTCGCGGGTACCGCAGCCTCCCTCTCCAAGTTCGGCAATGACCTGCGCCTGCTCGCTCACCTGCAGGAGGTGGAGGAGCCCTTCGAGGAGGAGCAGATCGGCTCCTCCGCGATGCCCTACAAGCGCAACCCCATGCGGGCCGAGAGAATCTGCGCCCTCGCCCGGCACGTCATCACGCTGTACCAGGATCCTGCGATGACGGCTGCGACCCAGTGGCTCGAGCGCACCCTGGACGACTCGGCCAACCGGAGACTCTCGATTCCCGACGCCTTCCTTACCCTGGACGGAGCGCTCGTCTTGGCAGAGAACGTGGCCGGCGACCTCACCGTGCACCCGGCCGTGGTGGCCCGCAACCTCGAGACGCACCTCCCCTTCATGGCTATGGAAACCGTCCTCATGCACGCGGTTGAGGGAGGTGGGGATCGCCAGGAGCTCCATGAGCGGATCCGCACCCACGCCTTCGCCGCGGCGAAGCGCATCAAGGGGGGAGAGGGGAGCGATCTCGTGGACCGAGTCGTCCGGGACGGGGCGTTCGGGATGGACCGGGACGCCCTCGAGGCGCTCATCAGCCCCGAACGTTTCGTAGGGCGCGCTCCCGAACAGGTCGACCGGTTTCTGGAGGAGTCGGTGGACCCGGTCCTGGCGCGGCTGACCGAGGAGGCCGACCGACTCGTGGGGACACCCGATGTCAGGGTCTGACCATATGTCGGGCACCTCCGCGCCGGTCGGGTCACGGATTCCCCTTCCCCTCCTCCACCGGGGGAAGGTTCGGGAGATCTACGCCGTGGATGCCGACCTCCTTCTCATGGTCGCCTCCGACCGGGTCTCGGCCTTCGATGTGATCCTCGAGGAGCCCATTCCACGAAAGGGTGAGGTGTTGACGCTCCTCACCGCCTGGTGGTTGGATCGGATGGAGGGACTCGTGGATCACCATCTGGTGGCAGCGCGGCCGGAGGAGATCGCAGCTCGTGTCCCGGCCCTGTCCGAGGCGCCCGAAGAATGGGCGAGGAGGGCCCTGCTCGTTCGGCGCACCCGTCCCTTTCCGGTCGAATGTGTGGTCCGTGGCTACCTGGCCGGCTCTGCGTGGAGAGAATACCGAGCCTCCGGAACTCTGGCGGGGGAGCCGCTTCCCCCGGGACTGCAGGAGAGCCAGGAGCTCACTCCCCCCGTCTTTTCCCCGGCGACCAAGGCGGTGGAGGGGCATGACGAGAACATCTCCTTCAGCGACATGGCAGATCGGATCGGCGAGGGCCACGCCTCCAGGCTCCGTAAGCTGGCCCTCGAGGTCTATGAGTTCGGACGTGACACTGCGGACTCCAGGGGCATCCTTCTCGCGGACACGAAGTTCGAGTTCGGAAAGACGGAGGGAGGCCACCTCCTCCTGATCGACGAAGTGCTGACCCCTGATTCTTCCCGCTATTGGCCGAAGGAGAGCTGGTGTCCGGGAAACACTCCCCCCTCACTGGACAAGCAGCCGATCCGGGATTGGCTGGATGCGAGGCCCGACTGGGACCGCACCCCGCCTCCCCCGTCACTCGCACCGGAGGTGGTCGCTTCGGCCACCGAGCGCTACCTGGAGATCTTCCGGCGCCTGACTGGTACCACCCTGGACGACTACGCCCCCCCCTCTTTTCCCGAAACCACGGATGAGGCCGGATGACGGGCCGGAAAGCCAGACTCCAGCGGGGAATCATCATCCTCCCTTCGGCCTTCACCCTTGGGAACCTCCTCTTCGGAGTCTACGCGATGGTGGCCGCGGCCCGAGGGGATTTCCAAGCAGCCGCCTGGTCAATCGTTTTCGCCGCCATCCTCGACATGTTGGACGGTCGGATCGCACGGTTCACCGCCACAGGGTCCCGATTCGGGGCGGAGTTGGATTCCCTCGTGGACGCAGTCTCCTTCGGAGTGGCCCCGGCCTTCGTCACCTATCAGCTTTTCTTCGCCGACCAGCCGTGGAGCTGGATTCTCTCCTTTCTCTACATTGCCGCAGTGGTAATCCGGCTGGCCCGGTTCAACGTGGAACAGGGAGGGCATGCCAAACGGAGTTTCCACGGCGTGCCATCGCCGACGGCGGGCATGCTTCTGGCCACGATCTACCCCTTCTTTACGGCTCCTGCGCTGTTGCCGTATCTGGGCGGCCTCCCCGAGCCCCAGACGGTGGGGATCTTCATGATCGTGCTCGCACTTTTGATGTTGAGCCATATCCCCTACCCCATCGTGCCCCGGCTCTCCTTCCGGAACGCACGAGCCACCGTGGCATCCATCCTCCTGCTCGGGTGCGTCTTCGCCGCTGTGAGCGTTCCGGCCTACTTCCTCTTCCCCTTCCTGAGCGCCTACGTCCTGTGGGGGCTCGCCCGGAGCACGGTGTTGGGACTGGTGGACAAGCTCCCCGATCAGGACCCGCTGCTGGACGAGCCTGAAGAGGACGAAGGAGGCGCCGAGGTCCGAACGCTGGACTACGGCGAGATCGCCCCTAGACGTTACCCTTCACCCGAAGCTGCTCGATCGGGTAAGAGGCGGATCCCATCGAGCCATCCGATCGACGAAGCCCCGGAGAAAGAGCCTTGAGCCATTTCCATGTGGAAGTTCGAATCAAGCCCCGTGCCGGCCTGCTGGATCCGGAAGGAAAGGCGATCCAGCACGCCCTCGATTCCCTCGGCTTCGAGGGGGTGGACAACGTCCGGGTAGGGAAGGTCGTGGACCTGGAGGTGGAAGCTCCCTCGGAGAAGGAAGCGATCGACCGCGCCACACAGATGTGCAGGAAGCTCCTGGCCAATCCCGTCACGGAAGACTTCGGGATCACGGTCTCCGAGCCGACGTCCGCCGGAGGAAGTGAAGCATGAAAGTCGCCGTCATCACATTTCCGGGCTCGAACTGTGACCACGACTGCTACAAGGCGTTGAAGCTCTTTCCGGAGTTCGAGCCCCGGTTCGTATGGCACGCAGCCTCCACGCTGGACTCCGTGGACGCCGTCTTCCTTCCAGGGGGATTCGCACACGGAGACTACCTTCGGGCCGGAGCCATCGCCCGCTTCTCGCCGATCATGGACGCGGTCCACGCCTTCGCTACCGCAGGAGGACCGGTGGTTGGAATTTGCAATGGCTTCCAGGTCCTCTGTGAAAGCGGGCTCCTGCCGGGAGCCCTCCTCCGCAATGACACCCTCCGCTTCCGGAGCCACGATGTCCACATCCGGGTCGAGACCTCCAGGACACGCTTTACCTCCGCCTACGAGAAGGGCCGGATTCTCCGGATTCCCATCGCCCACGGAGAGGGCAACTACCACGCCGACGCCGAAACCCTGGCAGAGCTCGAGGGTGAGGACCGCGTCGTGTTCCGGTACGTCACGCCGACGGGTGGACTCGGAGAGGGATCGAATCCGAACGGGTCGGCTCACAACATCGCAGGAATCGTGAACGCCGCCCGCAATGTTCTCGGCATGATGCCTCACCCCGAGCGGGCCGTAGAGCCCCTGCTCGGATCCACCGACGGGCGCGGTCTCTTTGAGTCGCTCTCGGCCCATCTGTCCAGCGTGCCCGCGTGAGCTCAAGGCCCAAACACTTCTGGGAGTCAATTGAACGTGACGGATTCTGCGACGAGCCCGAACACCGAAGACATCCCTCCGCACCGGAACGGTGACGTTCCGGTGCCCCGGCCAGGTGATCCGGAGATTACCGCGGAGCTGGTGGAAGAGCACGGGCTCCCGGAGGAGGAGTACGAGCAGATCCTCCGCATCCTCGGTCGGACACCGACCTTCACCGAGCTCGGGATCTTCTCCGCGATGTGGTCCGAGCACTGCGGTTACAAGAACTCGAAGCGATTGCTCAAGCTCCTCCCCACCAAAGCACCCTGGGTAATTCAGGGACCAGGGGAGAACGCCGGTGTCATCGACGTGGGAGAAGGCTTGGCCCTCGCCTTCAAGATCGAGTCGCACAACCACCCAACCGCAGTGGAGCCCTATCAAGGGGCGGCCACCGGGGTCGGGGGGATCCTCCGGGACATCTTCACGATGGGAGCACGACCGATCGCCATCCTGAATTCCCTCCGGTTCGGAGACCTCGACTCCGGTCGAGTCCGGTACCTCTTCTCCGGTGCTGTCCGTGGCATAGGAGACTATGGCAACTGTGTTGGGATCCCGAACATCGGAGGGGAGGTCTTCTTCGATCGGGCATACGATGGAAACCCCCTCGTAAACGCGATGTGTCTCGGGATCATGAAGACGGACGAGATCATCCGGGGCGAAGCTTCGGGAACCGGGAACACTCTGATGGCCGTGGGGGCTCGCACGGGAAGGGATGGAATCCACGGAGCCACCTTCGCCTCGGAAGAGCTCTCCGAGGACTCGGACGAAACGAGCCGACCGCAGGTGCAAGTAGGGGATCCCTTCACGGAGAAGCTCCTCCTCGAGGCTTCCCTCGAGCTGATTCGGAGCGGAAACATCGTGGGTATCCAGGATATGGGAGCTGCAGGCCTGACCTCTTCGGCCTCGGAGATGGCCGGTCGCGCCGGCAGCGGGGTGGAGGTGGAGATCTCTCGGGTGCCCATCCGGGAGGAAGGGATGACTCCCTACGAGATCCTCCTTTCGGAATCCCAGGAACGCATGCTGGTCGTGGCGAGTCGTGGCCGGGAGGATGCGGTTCGCGAGATTCTCCAGAAGTGGGAGCTCGAAGCGGAGCCGATCGGAGAAGTCACGGGGGACGGGCGGTTCCGTATCCTGGAGAATGGAAAGGTGGTCGCCGACATCCCGGCACTCCCGCTGACAGAGGGTTGCCCGACGTACGAAAGGGAAGGGACGGAGGCTCCTGAAGTGGCGGCACTTCGGGAACGCGACATGTCCGAGCTCCTGGCCCCGGAGGGAGATCTCTCGAAGCCCTTCCTCGAGCTTCTGGGGTCCCCAAACATTGGCTCGAAAGCCTGGATCTACGAGCAGTACGACACGACGGTGCGCACCAACACGGTCGTGGGTCCCGGGGGGGACTCCGGGGTCGTTCGGTTGCGGGATACGAACCGGGCGATCGCCGCGACCACGGACTGCAACGGGCGCTACTGTTATCTTGATCCAAGGGAGGGTGCGAAGGCGGCGGTGGCCGAAGCCGCCAGGAACCTCGTCTGCGTGGGGGCGGTGCCGACGGCCGTGACGAACAACCTGAATTTCGGAAGCCCGTTGAAACCCCCGATCTACTTCCAGCTCCGTGAGGCCGTACTGGGGATGGCCGAAGCCTGCTCCCTCTTCGAGACTCCGGTCACGGGCGGAAATGTTTCCCTTTACAATGAAACGGACGGGCGCGCCATCTTTCCGACCCCGGTGATCGGGATGGTCGGTATCGTGGAGGACGTCACCAAGATCGTCACCCACAGGTTCCAGGCGGAGGGGGACGTTGTGATCCTCTTTGGAGAGACCCGTGAGGAGATTGGAGCGTCGGAGCACCTCTATCGCACAAAAGGCGTGGTGG
>SLFU01000080.1 GCA_007124095.1 Gemmatimonadota bacterium | reverse complement strand
TTCCAGCTTCAGCGGGGCACCAACATCGGAGGTGCGCTTCTGGTGTCGCTTCAGACCCTCTTCCCCGAAGCGGAGTTCGACCTGGGGCCACGCTTTACCGATCTGAGCCCCCGGGGACGGCAGCTGGGCGAGTCATCCCTGGCGGAGGATCCCGACTTCGTTCCAGTAGAGCCCGGAAGCCATCCTACGGCTGCGATCGTTCTTCTCACCGACGGTCGGGCCACGACCGGGCCCGATCCGATCGAGGTGGCGCGCATGGCCGCAGACCGGGGAGTGCGGGTCTTCACCGTGGGCTTTGGCTCCCGGGAGGGGGAGATCGTGGGGTTCGGGGGCCGATCCGCACGCGTCCAGCTTGACGAGGAGACGCTGCGGCAGATCTCCGAGGGGACCCGGGGCAGGTACTTCCACGCTGCCACCGGCGAGGACCTGAGCGAGATCTACGAGGAGCTGGGTGCGCAATTCGTCCTCGAGGACCAGGAGCTGGAGATCACGGCCGGATTTTCGGGGCTGGCAGCCGTCCTCATGCTCTTGGCGGGGACTCTCTCCTTTCTCTGGTTCAATCGGATCCTCTAGAGTAGCAGGGGGCCTCCTTCGAGCGGAGCTCGATGCGTTCGCTCGCTGCGGCCGGGACTAGGAGGGGAACGAGGAGGTCCTGGCGCCGATCCTGGACGGCGCCCCCTCAGGGCCCGCCATTGAACTCCAGCTCGACCAGCTCGAGCTCGATGTAGGCGAAGTCGCCCTCGGCTGGATGCCACTTCCCTTCCCCCCGGGTGGGCGCACGCCGGGACCCGAACGCACGGTACTCCCCCACTGGCGTGGACCACTGCTGTCGGGTGAGCTCGGCCCCATCGGGCGAGGCGGCCAGCCGGTCCTCGGATACGAAATTCACCAATTCGCCAGCCTCGTTGAACGAGAGCACCGCGCTGACCCTTCGGGCACCAGCGCTATAGTGTCCCCGGACCTCGCCGTCTCCCAGGGGCTCCCAACGGATGTCGGCATCGACGACGCCCGCCGGGGCGAGGAGCACGAGGTCATTGAACAGGGTCACGGTCTCGGCCTGGGTGAACTCCGGTCCCGACGCGCGAGCGACCGGCAGCATCGAAAGGAGCCTGACCCGCATGCTGGCAGATCCGTCCCGGAAGGCGTGGTACACGTCCACCGGCAGGCCGCTTCTCCTGGCGTGCATGAGGAAGAATCGGGAGGGTTCGCCAAGAAAGTTGTGCTGTTCCGCGGTAAATGGCATCCAGGGGGCGTCTGGACCGCTGCGTATCCGGCCTTCCCAGCGCGCCCGAACCTTGTGGATCTTCGGCTGTCCTATCACACCCACGACCCGGAGGTATCGCCGCACGGACTCGGGCAGGGGGGCGAGGTCCGCCTCGCCGACGAGCCCGGGAGTCACCCGGTCCGCACTCCGTTGCCCCACGTCCCGTTCGTACTCGGCCCGAAAGCTGAGCGGCCCCTGGGAGGCGAACCCGTACACGACTGCCGCCAGTATCATCAGGTTCACCAGGGTACCGAACTTGGCGTCATCCCACGCCGACATGATGACGAGCTGCGAAAGGAGCACGGCGCCCAGGCCCACTGCCCACCAGATCCTGGGAGCACCGATGAGGAGAGCCCCCGCGACCAGGTGGGCGAGCCCGGCCATGAGCCATGACACGCCCATGCCTCGCGAAATGGGCTGCGTGAGCTGCGGCAGCTCTGCGAAGCCGAAGGCCTTGGCGAAACCCATGAGGTGTACGAGCCCGTGTCCTACGATCAGGGCGAAGAAGAGCCATCTCATGGCACGACCTCGGTCGCCACGGCGCGCTGCTCCACGTATCTGGCAAGCCCCTCGTTCACCTCGTTGTCTCCCTCGCCCGCACGCGCGCCCCGTCCTCCACCCCCGCCGGCGGATGTACGATGACGCGCTCCCCGGCTTCGAGGCCGGAGACCACCTGTGCGGCCAGTCCAGCCCGCTGCCCGAGGGTCACCTCCCGCAGCACAGCGCGCCCCCCCTGGATGACGAACACGGCCCACTGTTCGCCGTAGCGGAAGAGTGCCCCGGTGGGCACCTGAAGGACGTCGTCACCTTCCCACACGACGAACCGGGTGAGGACCCGATAGCCGCTTCCGAGCCCCTCCCAGAGCTCGTGCGGAGAGGCGAGCTCTGACACTACCCGTACGCGCTGCTCCTCCACCCCCAGTGCCGAGACCTCCGTGAAGCCACGTGGGTCGACGCGTGCGACGACCCCCTCGAGACCCGGCCCGTTCTGACCCCCCGGATCGAGGCGGACCGGGATGCCCCGGCGGATCCGGATCGCGTCGCGAGAGAGGACGTCGGTCCACACCTCGAGCCGGCTGATGTCCCCGATCTCCATGAGCGGCTCCCCCGGGGAGACGTGTCCGGCGCTCCGACGGTGCACAACGAGCACCTGTCCGTCGATGGGCGCGGTGAGGATGCGCTCCGGGGGCGCTTCGGCGGGAGGGTCCGCTGCGGCCGGGCGCAGCGCCGCCTCCGCCGCCGCCACTTGCGCCTCCGCAGCGCGCACCCC
>SLFU01000154.1 GCA_007124095.1 Gemmatimonadota bacterium | reverse complement strand
GATGCCCGCGGGATGATGGACCCCCTTCGCATCCGCGAACCCTTCCTGGACCTCAATTGAAGGCGCGCCGTCCAGCGGGTTCACCGGGGGGCGCCCGATCGAGTAGTACTCGAAGCCGTGTTCCCGCATCTTCTCGGGACGATAGAGGTTCCGGCCATCGAAGATGACAGGCTCGTTCAAGAGACTCCGGACCCGCTCGAAGTTGGGAAAGCGGTAGGGCTGCCACTCCGTATGGATGAGGAGCGCGTCGGCCCCCTCGAGACAATCGTAGTTTCGCTCGTAGAACTCGATCCGGCTGCTCGCATCGTCACCCCGTTCGGCATAGCGGGCGCGCGCATTCTCCATCGCCACAGGGTCGTGGGCCCGAACTCGCGCCCCTCGCTCCAAAAGTCCGTCGATGACCGTGAGGGCGGGGGCTTCCCGAATGTCGTCCGTGTTCGGCTTGAAGGCGAGGCCCCAGGCGGCGAAAGTGCGGCCGCTCAGGTCTTCGCCGAAGCGATGGACCACCCGGTCCACGAGGAGCTGCTTCTGGCCCGCGTTCACCGTTTCCACCGCACGGAGGAACTCCCCGTCTCCCTGCAGATCCTCGAAGGTGCGGATGAGCGCCTGCACGTCCTTCGGGAAACAGGAGCCTCCATACCCGATTCCCGGGAAGAGGAAGCTCGAACCGATCCGGGTGTCCGTGCCCACGCCGTGGCGCACCTGGTCGACGTCCGCTCCGGTGACCTCGCAGAGGCGGGCGACCAGGTTCATGAAAGTGATTCGGGTCGCAAGCATCGCGTTCGACGCGTACTTCGTGATCTCGGCGGAGGGAACGTCCATGAAGATGACCGGGTTGTTCGTGCGTACGAAAGGGGCGTAGAGGTCGGAGAGCACCTCACGAGCCCGGTCGCTCTCGACCCCGATGATCACGCGGTCCGGCTTCATGAAGTCACCTACCGCCGCGCCCTCCTTCAAGAACTCGGGGTTCGAGCAGACGTGTACCGGGTGCGAGGTGAGCCCCTCGATTTCGGTCCGGATGAGTCGGCCGGTCCCCACCGGGACCGTGCTCTTCGTAACCACGATCTTCTCGGACTCCATGTGACGGCCGATGTCTCTCGCTACGGCCAGGACGTGCTGGAGGTCCGCCGAGCCGTCTTCCCCCTGGGGCGTGCCGACCGCGATAAAGATGACCTCCGCCGACTTCACGGCCGCTCCCACGTCCGTGGTGAAGCTCAGACGTCCCTCCTCCAGGTTCCGCTTCACGATCGACTCGAGTCCCGGCTCGTGGATCGGAATGGTTCCCTGCGAGAGCTTTCGGATCTTCGCTTCGTCCAGGTCGACGCAAACGACGTCATTTCCCGTCTCAGCCAGGCAGGCGCCTCCCACCAGTCCTACGTAGCCCGTTCCTATGACAGTCAGATTCATGGATCATCGTTCTCCGTGTTGATTCTCGCGTTTTTCACATGGTGTCGCGCTTTCGCTCTTCGGACGGGCCCACCCACTCCCTCGCATTGCACCGATCCATCACCTGGGGCACGGGGGCCACGCGCTCGCTGCGGGCCCCTGCCGGCGAGCACCGGGCCTCGCTGGCGAGCCGTCGCATCCGACGACCGAAGCGGTGTCGCTCTACCCCCTCCACAAGGAAGAACCGTGCCGAAGGCTTCGGAGGGGGTGGGCGGGGCTGGCACACGGCTTGCGCTGATACCCCGCGACACCGCGCCCCGGGGGCCGTCTCCGGACCCGTCACCGCCTTCCCATTCGACCCAGAGATCGCAGAATGAGTGCCAAGGGCCAAGTCCTGATCACCGGAGCCGCAGGATTCATCGGCTCCCACCTCGTGGATCGACTCCTCGCTCGAGGAGAATCCGTGGTGGGGCTGGATCTCTTCGACGACTTCTACGATCCGGCGATCAAGGAGAGGAATCTGGAGGGCGCTCTGGCCCACCCCGGGTTCACATTGGTCCGGGGCGATATCCGCGATCGGGACCTGTTGGGCTCGCTCCCAGATTCGATCGACACGGTCGTTCACTTGGCGGCGAGGGCTGGGGTGCGCCCCTCGATCGAGGACCCGGTACTGTACGCGGACGTGAACGTCCAGGGCACCTCGACTCTCCTGGACTTCGCCCGCAAACGCGGGATCGGCGCCTTCCTCTTCGCGTCGTCGTCCTCGGTCTACGGGAACAACGAGAAGGTGCCCTTCCACGAGAACGATCGGGTGGACCACCCGATTTCCCCGTACGCCGCGACCAAGAAGGCGGGGGAGCTCCTCTGCCATACGGCCACGCATCTGGATGGCATCACCTGCCTCTGCCTTCGCTTCTTCACGGTCTACGGAGCCCGGCAGCGCCCCGACCTGGCAATCCACAAGTTCGCCCGGCTCCTGGCCGCGGGGGAGGAGATTCCAATGTACGGGGATGGTTCCACGGAGCGCGACTATACCTATATCGACGATATCCTCCAGGGGCTGGAGGGTGCCTTAGACTTCGCGCGGAGCGAGACGGAACGCTTCGAGATCGTCAACCTCGGGGAGAGCCGCACGATTCGCCTCTCCGACATGATTC
>SLFU01000119.1 GCA_007124095.1 Gemmatimonadota bacterium | reverse complement strand
ATGCTCCATGAGCACTTCGTGCCGCTCATGGGCTCCCTCATCGCGCGAATCCAGGTTGTACCGCTGCGAGAGGGCGATTGCAGCCGGACCGATGAATCCGGGTTCCAACTCGTAGATCGGACAGGCTGCGTAGCAGAGCATGCAGTTGATGCACATGCTATAGCGCCGGTAGGCGTCCATCTCCTCGGGAGTCTGGAGGTACTCCCCCTCCGAAAGGTCCTTCGTCTCCTCCCGCAGGATCCAGGGCTTCACCCGTTTCAGCTTCTCGATGAAGTCCGTGAGATCTCCGGCCAGATCGCGGATCACGGGAAAGCCGCGAAGGGGCTCCACCCGAATCGGCCCCGGCAGGAAGCTCTCGAGATAAGCGGCGCAGGTGAGGACCGGTTCCCCGTTCACCGTCATCCCACAGCTCCCGCACACCCCCATCCTGCATGCCCACCTGTAGGAAAGGGTCCCGTCCTCGTGGTCCTTGATGTGGTTGAGGGCGTCCAGGACCATCCATTCCTCCCGGTACGGAACCTCAAAGGTATCGAAGACCGGCTGACCCTTCTCCTCCGGTCGGTACCTGAAGACCTCGAGCTTCACCGTGTCCGGCATGCCCACCTCCGATCCGTTGTGCCAGCGGTCTCGCATCGCTCGGGGGTCGCCCCCGAGGAGCCTCTGCCCCTACCGGCCGTACACCCGCTCCCCCGGCTCCCACCGGGTGATCGTCACTGGGAGGAGCTCGACCCTGGGCTCTCCCTCCGGCGACCGGCGAACCAGCGAGTGGGCCAGGAATCGCTCATCATCGCGCGCGGGGAAGTCCCGCCTCTGGTGGGACCCCCTCGACTCCTCCCGGTTGAGCGCCGAATGGACGATCGCCTCCGCCACATCCAGCATGTTCTCCATCTCCAGGTAGTGGGGGAGCTCGGTGTTGAAGGTGAGACTCCCGTCGTCGAGAGACACACCCTTCATCCGATCCCGGAGCTCCCGCAGCTTTTCCCGTGCCTCCTCGAGCCCCGCCCGCTCTCGGTAGATGCCCACGTTCGCCTCGAGGGTGAGCTGCATCTCCTCCCGGATGGTCGCTACGCGCTCACCCTCTCCCCGTCGGAGGAGCAGGTCACCATGGATTCGCCGCTCCACCTCGAGGGCTCGTCGGAGTACGGCCTCGGGCGGTCGGTCGGGAGCGTTCTCCACCTCCTGGACGGCTCCCCGGCCGGCCCGCGCCCCGAAGACCAGGAGCTCAGTGAGGGAGTTGGACCCCAGCCGATTCGCACCATTGATGCTCACGCACGCCACCTCTCCGGCAGCGAAGAGGCCGGCGACGGGGGTGGCTCCCTCGATATCCGTGTGTACTCCGCCCATCATGTAGTGCACGACCGGACGAACGGGGATGAGCTCATGGACCGGGTCGATCTTCTGGTATTTCCGGCACAGCTCCCGGACGAAGGGGAGTCGCTCGTCGATCAACTTCTCCCCGAGGTGACGAATGTCGAGGTGGACCACATCGCCCCACTTGGACTCCACCGTCCGGCCCTTCTCCTGCTCGCCTACGAAGGCCTGGGAAAGCCGGTCCCTCGGGCCCAGCTCCATCGAACGCTTCACCGGCTTGGGCTCCGGCGTCCCGAGGTCGTAGTCCTGGAGGTACCGGTAGCCGTCACGGTTGACCAGATGCCCCCCTTCCCCACGGGTGGCCTCGGTGATCAGGATCCCTGTGAATGGAAGGCCGGTCGGGTGGTACTGGACGAACTCCATGTCCTTGAGCGGAACACCAGCCCGGTAGGCGAAGGCCATCCCGTCCCCGGTCTTGATGTTCGCATTGGTCGTGAAGGGATAGACCCGCCCTCCCCCGCCCGTACAGAGAACCACCGAGCGGGCCAGGAGGGCCACGACCTTCCCCGAAGCCAGCTCGATCGCGACCGCACCGTGGCAACGATCGCCGTCGACGAGGAGGTCCACGACGAACCACTCGTCGTGGAAGGAGATCGACGGGTACTTGAGGGCCGTCTGATAGAGGGAATGGAGGAGGTGGAAGCCCGTCTTGTCCGCCGCGTACCACGTCCGCTCGATCTTCATGCCGCCGAAGGGGCGGGTGGCGATTCGCCCATCCGGAGTCCGGCTCCACGGACACCCCCAGTGCTCCATGCGAAGCAGCTCCTCCGGAGCCTCCCGGACGAAGGCCTCCACGGCACCCTGGTGGCAGAGCCAGTCGCCCCCACTGATCGTGTCGTAGGCGTGCTCGTCGAGGCTGTCCTCCGGACGGATGGCGCCGGCGGCTCCTCCCTCGGCCGAGACGGTGTGACTCCTCATGGGATAAACCTTGGAGGCTACACCCACCGTTAGGCGCGGATTCGCTTCGGCCACCGCGATCGCGGCACGAAGGCCCGCACCTCCTCCTCCGATCAGGAGCACGTCGTGGTGCACCGTCTCCATTCAACCCCCATCCGTTCGAGGGAATGGGCGCCACCGCCCCACACCACCACCCCGGCCCACAGACCCCGGTCCGTGAACGGTGGACAAACTATGGCGCATCGCACGATCATGCCAGGAATGCCTGAAAATCCGGT
>SLFU01000175.1 GCA_007124095.1 Gemmatimonadota bacterium | reverse complement strand
TCTCGAGCCTCCTGGCCGACGCCCCCAACCTGGCCCGGAACCTCCGGCACTACATCCAGGGCTTCAGCCCGAACATGCGGGAGGTGCTGGAGAAGTTCGACTTCGGCAACACGATCACGAAACTGGACGACGCCGGGCTGCTCTTCCAGGTGGTGGAGCGGTTCGGGGAGGTGGATCTCCACCCGGACGTGGTCCCGAACCCCATGATGGGGACGATCTTTGAGGAGCTGATCCGGAAGTTCAACGAGGCGCTGAACGAGAACCCCGGCGAGCACTTTACCCCCCGGGACGTGGTGCGCCTGATGGCCAGCCTGCTGATCGCCGATGACGAGGAGCAGCTTTCCGAACCCGGCCGGGTGGTTACCGTCTATGACCCCTGCTGCGGGACCGGGGGCATGCTCACGATCACGAAGAACTTCATCCAGGGAAGCCCCGAGGTGGAGGGGGTGAACCCCGAGGCCGACGTCTTCGTCTTCGGCCAGGAGGTGAACCCGGAGACCTTCGCCGTGTGCAAGTCGGATCTGTTCCTCAAGTCGGAGACGGGCCGGGACGCCGAGGGGATCCAGTTCGGCACCGTGCTGGGGGACCCGAAGCACCGACGCCAGCGCTTCGACTACATGATCGCCAACCCGCCATACGGGAAGGACTGGAAGCGGGACAAGGCGGACGTGAAGGCCGAGGAGGAGCGGGGGTACGCTGGCCGATTCGGGGCCGGGACTCCGCGGATCAGCGACGGCCAACTCCTCTTCCTCCAGCACATGATCGCCCACATGAAGGATCCGGCCGAGGGCGGCTCGCGGATCGCTATCATCATGAACGGCTCGCCCCTCTTCACCGGCGACGCGGCCAGCGGGGAGAGCGAGATCCGACGCTGGATCCTGGAGAACGACTGGCTCGAGACCCTGATCGCCCTCCCCGAGCAGCTCTTTTACAACACGGGAATCGCCACGTACGTCTGGGTTCTCACGAATCGGAAGGCTCCGGAGCGGAAAGGGAAGGTCCAGCTCATCGACGCGACCGGGTTCTGGAAACCCATGCGTAAGAGCCTGGGCGACAAGCGCCGGGAGCTGGGTGATGGGGACATGGCCCGGATCCTGGAGCTCAGAGGGGGCTTCGAGGAGGGAGAGCATTCAAAGGTGTTCCCCTCCGAGACCTTCGGGTACCGGAAGGTTCAGGTGGAGCGTCCCCTGCGGCTGAACTTCGAGGCCACTGAGGAGCGAATCGCCCTGCTGGACGAGGAACGGGCCTTCCGGAACCTCGCCCGGAGCCGGAAGAAGAAGCCGGAGGCTCGGGCCCAGGAGGAGGCCGAGGGCCGGGAGAAGCAGGAGCGGATCCGGAAGCTTCTCCAGGCGCTCCCCGAGCACCGGTTCATGGACCGAGCCGAATTCGAGAAGGTGCTGAAGAAGGAAGCGAAGGCCCGTGGGATCAAGCTCAGGGCACCGGTCCGCCGAGCGATCCTGTCGGCGCTGGGGGAACAGGACGAGGAGGCGGAGATCTGCCGGGACGCGAAGGGGAATCCGGAGTCCGACACGGACCTGCGGGACCACGAGGTCGTCCCCCTCGGCGAAGACGTGGAGGCGTTCGTGGAGCGGGAGGTGAAGCCCTGGGTCCCGGATGCCTGGATCGACGAGAGCTATACGGATCACAAGGACGGCCGCATAGGTCGGGTGGGCTACGAGATCAACTTCAACCGGTACTTCTACGTCTACGAGCCGCCTCGACTGCTGGAGGAGATCGACGCTGAGATCCGGGAGGTGGAGGGAGAGATCCTGGAGATGTTGAGGGGGGTGGCGGGGTGAGGCTGTCCGTACCAGAGGGCTGGCTCACTGTGCCGCTGAAGCGAGTCGCTGAAGAGGTTCGGTACCGGGAGGAGCGGGTCGATACGGAACTCTGGTATCTAGGGATGGAGAATGTGGAATCCTGGACCGGTCGAGTCGTTGGGGACCTCACGGGGGCGGACATCACCGGCACTTGCCTTCGCTTCGATCGTGGTGACGTTCTGTTTGGAAAACTCCGACCGTACCTGGCTAAGGTACTGTGGGCTACGGGCCCTGGGCATGCGTCGACTGAGTTCGTTGGTCTGCGAACCAGTGATGAACTGGACTCCAGATTCCTGCAGTATGTGCTGAGGACCGAACCAATCGTGCACTGGCTTTCGGGACTGACCTACGGGGCCAGGATGCCGAGGGTCTCACCCAGTGACATCTTCGGTCTGCCGATCCCCCTTCCAAGTCGGAGAATCCAGGCAGCGGTTGTCGACTTCCTCGACCGCGAAACCACCCACATCGACCGCCTCATCGAGAAGAAGGAGCGCCTCATCGCCCTCTTGGAGGAGAAGCGCTCGGCCCTGATCACCCGGGCGGTGACGAAGGGGATCGACCCGGATGTCCCGATGAAGGATTCGGGGGTGGAGTGGATCGGGGAGATTCCGGAGCACTGGGAGATCTTGGGGCTTCGGTGGCACATATTTGTGCGAAGCGGGCAGTACCTTCCGAATACAGAGTTTGAGTTGGCCGAGGATGAGCTTCATTCGATCCCTGTGATCGGCGGC
>SLFU01000046.1 GCA_007124095.1 Gemmatimonadota bacterium | reverse complement strand
CGTGGTTCGGTCACATTCCTCCTCCACTCCGAGTCTGGGGCGATGGTCAGAGCGCGATGGTCAGAAGCGATGACCCCGGCTTTCGATCGGATCCTCGTGTGAGGACCGCGTCAGCTCGTTCGACTCGAGGTCGGGGGAGAGGACAGACCCCGGCGAACCTCCTCTGGAATTCGGGCCGGGCGCCCGCGCTCCCCGACCCAGACGACGACGACCCGGGCTTCGGCTGCCGGCCCCTCATCGGGCTCGTCGGCTTCCCTGTAGAGCTCCTGGCGCACGATCATCGAGCTTCCCCGAAAGGTCTCCACCCACGTCAGCACCCGGAGCCGTTGTCCGAAGAGGCATTCCCTTCGGTAGTCCACCTCGATCCGAACGACGTACACCCCCGCGCTCTTCTTCTCGGCAAGGTCCCGGACCGGAAGACCGGCCGCCTCGAGGGCGTCGTAGCGCGCCTGCTCGAAGTAGTTCAGATAGACGGCGTGGTTGACGTGGCCCAGTGCGTCCAGCTCGTGGCTGCGCACCCTGAAGCGAGATTCGAAGGCGTCCATGGCACCGTCTAACCCGCAGGTTCATGGGGAGATCCGTCCACAGACACGGGAGAGGACCACTCCGGCTATGGACGAAAGAGAGGCACCGGGTGTACTTTAGCCTGTTTCCTTCGGAATATCTGACGTGAATTTCGTCGTGGGAGGCTCCACTGCAGGAAGTCGCTAGTGTCCACGGAGATGAGACGATCCTGCTCGTGGAGGACGACGACGCCGTGCGTACGGTGGCTTCCCGTGCGCTGTCCCGTTTCGGCTACCACGTGCTTCCCGTGCGCCGGGGTGAGGAGGCGGTGGAGCTGGCGCGGGAGCATAGCGACCGGATCGACCTCCTCCTGACCGACATCATGATGCCGGAAATGAACGGGATCGAGGTCGCGTCGGCGGTTTCCGAGCTCCGCAAGGGAATCCGGGTCTTCTACATGTCCGGGTACGCCGACCAGGACCTGGTGCGGAAAGGGCTGCTCGAGCCGGGCACCCACTTTATCCAGAAGCCGTTCACCCCCCAGGATCTGGCTACCCGCGTCCGCCGGATTCTGGATGAGCCTGCTTCAGGCCCCTGAATGCGCCCGGCTTGGTGACCGCTCTCCTGATGTGCCCCACCGCCTCCGACGGCGAATCGGTCAGAAAGATCGAGTCCAGGTCGTCCGCCGAGATCGTACCCCGCTTCACCAGCCGATTCCGCATGAAGTCCACGAGCGGCTCCCAGAACTCGGTGCCCATGAGGACCACGGGGAAGTTGTGAATCTTGCCGGTCTGGATGAGTGTGGCCGTCTCGAAGATCTCGTCGAGCGTCCCGAACCCGCCGGGCATGGTGATGAACCCGAAGGAGTACTTGACGAGCATCACCTTCCGGACGAAGAAGTACCGGAACTCCACGAACTTGTCGACGTAGGGGTTGGGGGACTGCTCCCTCGGGAGCTGGATGTTGCATCCGATCGAGGGCCCTCCCTCGTCCCGGGCCCCCCGGTTGGCGGCCTCCATGATCCCCGGTCCTCCACCCGTCATCACCGTGAACCCGGCTCGCGAGAGCTCGCGGCCCACCTTCCGGGCAAGGACGTAGTGCTCGTGACTTTCCGGGAAGCGTGCGGAGCCGAACACGCTCACGCACGGCCCCACGAAGTGCAGGGCCCGGAAGCCGGCGATGAACTCCTTCGAGATCCGAGTCACCCGGAGGAACTCGGCCAGCCGACTCCGGGGCCCCTCGAGGAAGATCCGCTCGTCTTCGTCTCGTCCTTCGTCCTCATCCAGTCGTCGGTCGTCGGTCATCCTTGCCCTCCTTTCGGCCCCACTTCGATCCCCGGAGCGGGCCCGGGAATCCGCGAGCCGGAAAGATGGGCGTCCAGCGTCGACTCGAACAGGTACCACCCAAGCGTCAGGAGGGTAGCTCGGTGTTAGACAGTTGGCTCGGGCTGGGCGGGGAAATGGTCTGGTACCTCCCGCTCCTCATCTTCTTCGCCCGGATCTGCGACGTGTCCCTCGGCACGGTCCGCACGATCCTCGTGATCGGCGGCCACCCCTATATCTCATCGCTCCTCGGCTTCTTCGAGGTCACGATCTGGGTGCTGGCCGTGGGCGGCGTCCTCGCCTACCTCAGCAATCCCTTCGCCCTCCTCGGATACGCCGGGGGGTTCGCGGTCGGAGTGATCGTGGGAATGATGATCGAGGAGCGCCTCGCCCTGGGGTATCGAATGGTGCGGGCCATCAGCACCGACCCCGAGTCCGATCTCTCCGCAAAGTTGCGCGAGCTGGATTACAGGGTGACGCGGGTGGATGGGAAGGGTCGCGACGGTGACGTCGAGCTGGCTTTCCTGATCGTCCAGCGCCGCGCCGTGCCCGCGCTGCGCGAGGCGATCACCAAGCTGGATCCGGGGGCCTACATCAGCGTCAACCACGTCGAGCGGCCGACCCTCCACGCCCTGGGCCAGGGCACGCGGTTCGCCGCCGGCCGAATCGGGAAGTCGGGGATCAGCTTACGGAAGTGAACCGTCGGATGTGAGCGGCATGGGGTCCGGAAGGGCGTCCGTCCCT
>SLFU01000180.1 GCA_007124095.1 Gemmatimonadota bacterium | reverse complement strand
GCTCCTACGAGCGAAGGTTCTGGGGCCGTGGTCATTCGTGGGTGGCCGGCGTCGACGAAGCCGGGCGGGGACCCCTCGCCGGTCCCGTAGTGGCCGCCGTCGTAGTCCTCTCCCCGGACGTGGAAGTAGATGGCGCGACCGATTCGAAGAAGCTCTCTCCGTCCCGCCGCGAGGAGCTCGCTTCCCGGATTCTCGAGGTGGCCCTCGCCGTGCGCATCGGGGCGGCCTCCGTGCGCGAGATCGACGAGATGAACATCCTCCGAGCTACGGCCCGTGCGATGGATCGAGCCGTGCGAGGGCTTCCTCGAACTCCCGAGCAGGTCGTGGTGGACGGCCTCCCGGTGAAGGGCGTCGAGTGGAGCCACGAGGCCGTGGTGGGTGGAGACGCCCTCGTCCACTCCATTGCCTGCGCCTCGATCGTCGCCAAGGTCTGCCGGGACCGGCTCATGCGGCGGCTGGCGGAGCGCTACCCCGCCTACGGGTGGCGCACGAACGTCGGGTACGGCACCCCGGCTCACCTGCGAGCCCTGAGGGAGCTCGGCCCGTCTCCGCACCACCGGCTCAGCTTCCGTCCGAATCAATTGTCGTTGGAGCTGGAACTTGATTCGTAGATCTGAGTGGTGGTAGAAGGGGGTGGAGCCCAGGGCGGCGGGGACGTATTGTGTGTGGGTGAGTTTTTTGTCGAGCCGGTAGCTCAGCTGGTAGAGCAACGGACTTTTAATCCGTAGGTCCTGGGTTCGATCCCCAGCCGGCTCACTTGTAGAACCCGCGCCACGCTTGGCCTCTCAGGCGTCGTGCGATTCCTCCGTTTGAGTCTGTCCGTTTTCGTGTCCCGATTCGTCCGAAGTCGGGGCGCTGATCCGCTTCCGGATCTGATCGACGTGGAGCACCATCCTACCCAGCTCCGCGAACCGGTACCGGGTCCTCAGTACCTCAGGTGAGCGGTTGCCCGTCACGTCCCCCACGAGTGAAAGGTCCCCACCCGCTACCTCGTCGCCCACCGTGACGTGCCGGCGCTTCAGCCCGTGGAACCCCCTCCCATTCACGTAGGGGATTCCCAGCACCTTTTCGGCATGATGCAGGGAGCGGAGCAGTGCGGAGCCGCCCATCGGTTTGTCCCTCGTGTCCTCGAATTCCATCCGGCCCTCCGGGATAAGCCAACCAAAGTCGCGGACCACACCGCGCTCCAGTGCCCCCTCGATGAGCCGGCGCGTGTCGTTGGAGACCGGAACCCATTGGTCGCGGTCTCCTTTGTCGAACTCCGGCCGGAAGTGCAGGAACATGCGCTCGACCTGGCGCCTCTTTCCTGTGACCGGGTCCGGTACCTGGACCTTGAAGACGGCGAAGTCCGACTCCTCGGTGTAGGGGGACTCTCCCGTTCCCCTCCAGAGGTGCCGGATCGCACCGAGTCGACGCCCCGTGTCCGATGCGATGGCAGCCACCAGGGTCACTCTCCAGTCGACCTGCTCGTGCGGTGTGACCAGGAGCGCGACGTGCTGGTCTGGATAGACGAGCTCGCGAGTGTCGGAGCGGACCTCCGGAAGCTCGACAGGGGACCAAGGGTCGCGGTCGATGAGCTGCGCCTTTCTCCGGGCCCACCGGCTCACGGCCTTCAGGTACTTGAGGTACTTCTCCTCCGTCGAGCTCGACCACCCGAGGCGCTCCGCGGCCGTCGACGCACGCCCCTCGACCTCCGCCGGCGAGATCTCATCCACTGGTCGGTCCGGTCCCAGCTCCTGCATCCAGAACCGACGGTATCGCTCCTGGCTTGCCCGGTGACCCTCGCTCCACCGTCGGGCCCTGGGGTTCTGCTCGGAGTGGTACTCGTCGAGGACTTCCCGAACCGTCGAGTTCTTGCGCTCGCCGAAGGGGTCGGTGCCCTCCAGGTTCTTCCGCTTCCTGGCAAGGGCGGCCTCGGCGGCCAGAAGGTTCGCGGCCTGCCAGGTCGTTCCTTCCTTGAATGGCCAGGGGATCGGGTGGCCCTTGTCGGAGCGAACCCATGCGCGCTCGAGCCAGAAGCGGCCCGGAGCGTCCGCGCGTTCGTAGACCCGTACCTTCGTCGACGGACGGCCCTGCGCAGCCCTTTCGCCGTAGGACATCGTCCGGAGGACCTTCGGCATCAGCCCTCGGCAAGGCGCGCGGCCAACTCACGGATGTCCCCTGCAACTTCGATCTCCTCGCCCGTGTGCCCCGACTTTGTCGGGATCCCGGCAAGGGCCGATCGGTGGAGCTCCCAACGGCGGGCCCGCTTCCGGGCTAATCCCTCGGACTCGAGATTCTTGCAGCGCTCCCACCACCAGCGGTTCGACCACCCCTTGGCCTGCTGGACCTGCTCGAGTGGTATCCAGTCTGGTAGCGACTCCTGGACGATCTCCTCGTATTCCTCGGCGATGCCCCGAAGCATCGTGGCGAGCTGCGGGCTGCGTCGCTCGAGGATTGCAGCCTCCTTGCGATGTAGCTCAACGAGCTCCAACACACGCTCTCCTGCACTGATCTGCATATCACCGCTCTCCTTGGCGTTCTCGCTCAGGTGTGCCGTGATCCGCGACTTCGACCTCGAGCCCGACCCGG
>SLFU01000192.1 GCA_007124095.1 Gemmatimonadota bacterium | reverse complement strand
GCAATCACGTTGGGGCCGGCCAACCCGTCGTGACGCGGCGGCACCACCCAATCGAAATGGCGCGGAGAGATCTGCGGGTCCTGCACATGCACAGTCATGATCGCGCCACCACTGGCGCGCTTGAGAGCGACCGCGACCGTAGCGCTCCGCCGCCCGCAAGAGATCAGCAGGCGTGGCCAGGGTGGCTCCAGAGCATCACTGCCAGCGGCCAGCCCCCGCAGCACGCCCGGAGCAAAGGAGCCGGACATCCAGCGCCAGGGGCGTCGCAGGCCCACCGTCTTGTGCTCGTAGGGCAGTCCGACGGCCTCGGCCAGGCCACGGACCTGACTGGTCATCCCGGCCTCGCCGGTGGTCAGGGTCCAGCACGAGATCTCGTTCACAGCCAAGCGGCCCGCGTCCGGCTTTCGCTCAAGCGGGCACACCCCGCTGCACAGGGGTATCCGGCGAGGCCAGTTCGTGGCGATTGCGCCACTCTTCAGTGACGTAGTTGATGATCAGGGACCGGCGTACACCTTCAAGCGGGCGCCGATGATAGCCGTGCCAAGTGTTGTCGGCCGGCACAAATACCAGGGCGCTGTTGTAAGTCCCCGGGGCGGTCTCGTAGTGCGTCTCGGCATCCACGTACACATCCGTGCCCCAGTTCTCGTAGCCCGGATCGGTGGACAGGTACAGCAGCATGGTGAATTTCTTTACACCCAGGTCCGTGTGCGGTGCCAACCAGAAACCCTCGGTATCCAGGCAGTGCTCGATGCGCAGGTAATTGCCGCTCACGTCCACGCCGCACACCTCAAAGATCGCATCCAGCACCTGCGGACTCTCGAAGGCCGCCACAACGCTCTCGCAGACCTCGAAGGCCTTCCGATTCTCGGCATCGAAGAAGCGGCGGGAGCTGTTGTGCGTCTCGCGCTTGCCCTCGGTATCGCCGATCGCCGGCGCCTTGAACGGCAGTGCCTCAACTGCACGCGCCGCCGCCTCGGGCAGCACCGCCTGCGGATACCACCGCCGATACGGATACCCCTCGGACGGCGCGCCGCGCAACGACGCTTCAACCTGCTCTGCCACTTCGACCGCTGAAATCATTAAAGACACCTGAGGTTCCACTGGGATCATTGTATGCCCATCGGGAGGGGCGCCCCAACCGCACCACCCCTCGGCAGCCTGATAGACTCACGGTTTTTCTCCATCCGCGTGCGCCATGGCTACCGTCCTTCAGATCGTGCCCGCCCTGGAATCCGGCGGCGTGGAACGCGGTACCCTCGAGGTCGCGCAGGCCCTGGTCGAAAACGGGCATCGCTCTCTGGTGATCTCGGCAGGCGGCCGCATGGTGTCCGAACTCGAGTCTCGCGGCAGCGAGCACTTCGCCTGGCCGATCGGGGAGAAGTCCCCCTGGACCTTCCGGCTGGTGCGCCCACTACGCCGTTTTCTGCAACAACAACGCGTGGATGTGATTGATGTTCGCTCGCGCATGCCGGCCTGGGTCGTCTGGCGGGCCTGGTCGCGGATGCCCGCAGTCACCCGTCCCCGGCTAGTGACCTCGGTACACGGATTCAATTCCGTTAACCGCTACAGCGAGATCCTCACCCGGGGTGAACGCGTGGTCACGGTATCCGATACCCTCAGGAAATTCCTGATCGCGCAGTATCCACGGCTTGAGCCTGAGCGTATTGAAGTCATTCATCGCGGAATCGACACGCGCGACTATCACCCCGGCTTTAAGCCCTCGGCATCCTGGGTCACGCAGTGGGAAAGCGCGTTTCCTCAGCTTCAGGCGCGATACGTCCTGACACTTCCGGGCCGCATTACCCGGCTGAAGGGACACTTCGACGCCCTGGACATACTGCAGGGCCTTCTCCAGCGGGGAATCCCCGCGCACCTGTTGATGGCAGGCGGCACCGATCCGCGTAAACAGGCCTATCGTCGCGAACTGGAAGACCGCCTTTCTCAGCTTGGCCTGGGGCCCCATGTGACTTTCACAGGCCAACGTTCGGATCTACGCGAAATCCTTGCAATTTCGGATGCGGTGTTATCCCTGTCCACCCAACCCGAGTCTTTCGGGCGCACCACCCTGGAGGCGCTCAGCCTGGGGCGCCCGGTCCTTGGATATGATCACGGCGGCGTGGGCGAACAACTCGCCGAACTGCTGCCCGAAGGGCGCATACCGCCTGGACAAGCCTCGGCCGCTATTGAGCGTCTTGCCCACTGGGCGGGAGGGAATACCCCGGCCCCTCGATGGCCCCACGCATGGGATCTGAACACCATGCGTCGCCGGACGATCGAACTCTACGAGACGCTCGCCGGCCGCTGACCGGCTGGTCGGCCCGGGCGGCCCGCCGCCCCCGCCTCCCCACGCACAAGAGGCGCCAGCGCAAACGCAACCACCAGCCACAACACCGCCGTCGTGTAGGAACTGTAGACCGTCCAGTGCACATTGACTGGATTCAATGCCACGAAGATCGCCAGCCCACCAACGACATAACGGGGGAAAAGGTCTCGCTCGCTTCTCCTTGCGCGTCGCCACAACGCCAAGAGGATTGCCAGCAACACCCCGAGGTAGGCCACCAGCCCGACGATGCCGGTGG
>SLFU01000086.1 GCA_007124095.1 Gemmatimonadota bacterium | reverse complement strand
CCCTGAGAGACTTTTCCCGGGAGGAGTTGGATCGGATCATTCGCCGGGCAACGGAGCTCCAGTTCGGAGAGACGGAGAGCGGGGGTGTCGACCAGACCGTGGACGAGGGGGAGATCCTCCGAATCGGGAGGGAGGTCGGCATCGAACCCCACTATCTTCGCCGGGCGATCGGAGAGGTTCGGGCCGAGGCGCTTCGTCCGGTGAAGCCTGGGGACAGGGGTCTCCTCGCACGGACCCTCGGCGAGGGGGTGATCCAGGTGGGCCGGGTTGTCCCCGGAAATCCGGACGAGATCGACGCCGGTTTGGAGGAGCACTTCCGCGTCGGGGAGAGCCTCTCGCGAATCCGCAAGCGTGGACGCCGGTCGCTCTGGGAGCCGGCGGGCGGACTCATGGCGAGCCTGCAGCGGGAGCTTCGGTGGAAGGGCTTTCGTTACGACCTGGCGCGTGCGGGAAGTGTCGAGGTGAGCCTTTCCGAGATGGAGGAGGGCTTCTCCCTCGTTACGATGGCAGCCGACCTGCGAAGCCTCCGAAGTGAACGGGGCGTGGGATGGATGATCGGAATCGGCTCGGGGGGCGCTTTGGTGGGGTGGGCGGTGGGTCTGGGGATCGGCTTTCCCTGGCTGGCGATTCCGGCAGCGGCGGCCGGCGTGTGGATCGGGACTCGAATGGCCCGAACCAGGTACGCGCGGGAGGTACGCCGCCTGCGGCTTTCGATGGAGGACATCCTGGACCGGCTCGAGAGCGGCGAATCCCTAGCGACACGAAGGGGTGGCGATTGGAGAGATCGGGTCCTGCCGTGACGGCGATTCGCCAGCGGTCCGGGAACCGGCAGCGGGCCCTCCCGGTACAGGATGGGTGCATGGGGCCGTTCGTGCGGATCACTCGTATTCAAGAGGACATTGATGGCGACCTCCCGGCTCGCAGGGTTTCATGCGGCTCGGGGCTTCGGGGTCGTGGCGGCACTGCTCCTCGCTTCCCTTCTCGCGGTGCCCGTCCCAGCCTCGTCACAGGCAGCTGTCAATCTCGACGCGGTCACTTCTCGATTGGAGCCGGAGATCCGCCGGGCGATGGTCGAGGGGAAGATCCCTTCGATCACCATCGCACTGGTCGCGGGAGACGAGATCGTCTGGAGTTCCGGCTTCGGAGAGTCGAACCTTCAAGCGGGTGTTCCGGCCACCCCGCAGACGGTGTATGTCATTGCGTCCACGGTCAAGCCGATGGTTGCAGGAGCACTCCTTCAGCTCCAGGAAGAGGGCCACTTCGAGCTGGATGATCCTGTGCGAGGCCACCTCGGAGGCCTGCGGATACAGGGCGAGAATCCGGAGAATCCGGTAACCTTCCGGCACCTTCTCACCCATACCTCGGGGCTCCCGTCGATCTTCTCCCCGGTCCCGGTGTGGGCCGACACGGTTCCCACACCCATGGGGCGCTACCTCGAGGAGAATCTGCGAGTTCTCGGGGCGCCGCTCACTGGGATCCGTTACTCGAACATGGGATTCACCCTTCTCGGGCGCCTCGTGGAAGAGATTTCCGGGACGGAGTTCAGGGAATACATGCGTGCCAGAATCTTCGGGCCCGCAGGTATGACGAGCACCGCGTTCGCTCCCACCCCGGAGATGGAGGAGCGGACTGCCGTGCCTTATGCCCCGAGCGTCGACACCGGTCGACCGGCCCCGGTTTCGCGGATCCGCTTTGCGGAGTGGCCGGCGGGGGGTGTGTGGGGAACCGTCGAGGACCAGGCTCGGTGGTTGATCCTGAACCTCAACGGCGGGCGAATCGAAGGGAGTCAGGTCCTGTCGGAGCGGGCAGTCGAGGCGTCCCACACACCTCAGTACGACCAGTTCAGGAGCTCCATGTCGGGTGGGTGGGGAGATGGGACGGCGGTGTATGGCTTGAGTTGGTGGACTATGACGCACGAGGGCGAGCGATACATTGCGCACTCGGGAAGCGTCCGGGGCTATACGGCCTTCGTCCACGCAAACCTGGACCGACGGCTCGGGGTCGCGCTCCTGAGCAATGGCCATCGCGCGCACGGGCATCTCGTGCGGCTCTCCTTCCTCGCGACCGATCTCCTCGGGGAGCATGCTACCGTCGCCGGTACGCGGTAGCCTTCGAGCCCCTCCCCGGCCGTTGCCGCACAGGGTTCCCCGGGGTCAACCCCCCCCGCCGAGCTCCGATGCGGGGCGCATCTGCTCCGGCGTGGTCACCTCGATCCTGGGCACACCCTGGTGTTCCGGGATTCGGCCTGCGGCACACACCGATTCCCCCAGGTAGGCTCGCTCCGGAGGGGGCTGGAACGCGTCACGGTGGCGTCCCCAGACCACGAGGTCGAAGGGTTGTTCGGGATAGGCCCGATCGAGGTTCAGAAAGGTGGGCTGGCCCCGGGTTCCGCTCGCGAGGACGGCGTTTACGACCTCGCCGCAGACCACGGCTCGGGCGCCGACGTGGCGGTCGGCTTCCTGGCTCGACAGGACCGGCACATCACGGTAGTCCGATGGATCGAACGCCTCTGCGGGCCCCGGGATCATCCCGGTCCGGCGGCCGAGAAAGGCGAGGACGACCAGGAGTGCGATGACCGCCAGAACGAGCCTCCGTGGCCCCTTCCGAGCCATTCGCGTCACCGGGTCAATGGCTTGTACTTGATCCGGTGCGGCTGGACGGCCTCCTTCCCGAGCCGGCGAATCCGGTCTTCCTCGTACTCTCCGTAGTTCCCTTCGAACCAGGTCACCTGCGAGTCACCTTCGAAGGCCAGGATGTGGGTGGCTACCCGGTCCAGGAACCAGCGATCATGGGAAATGACCACCGCGCATCCAGGAAAGGAAAGGAGTGCTTCCTCCAGCGCCCGCAGGGTATCGACGTCCAGGTCGTTGGTCGGCTCGTCCAGGAGGAGGACATTCCCGCCGGATTTCAGGAGCTTGGCCAGATGGAGCCGGTTTCGCTCCCCTCCGGAGAGGACTCCCACCCTTTTCTGCTGCTCGCCCCCCGTGAAGTTGAACCACGATAGGTAGGCGCGGGAGTTGATTTCACGCCATCCGAAGTCCAGGACGTCGTGGCCACCGGAAACCTCCTCCCAAACGGTCTTCTCCGGGCTCAGTTCCTCGCGCGACTGGTCCACGTAGGAGAGCCGGACGGTAGAGCCGACGGTGACTTGGCCCGCATCCGGATCCTCCTCACCCACGATCATCCGGAACGTCGTCGTCTTTCCCGCGCCATTCGGGCCGATCACCCCGACGATCCCTCCCCGTGGCAATCGGAAGCTCACCTCCTCCATCAGGAGTCGGTCGCCGTACCCCTTCCTGACCCCGTCGAAGATCACGACATCCTCTCCCAGCCGGGGCGGTTTCGGAATCAGGATCTCCGCGGTGCCCACCTGCTCCTTCCGGTTCTCGGCCAGGAGCTCTTCGTAGGCGCTGATCCGGGCCTTCCCCTTGGCCTGGCGGGCACGAGGCGTCATCCGGATCCACTCCAACTCCCTGGCCAGCGTCTTGCTTCGCGCAGAGGCCGCCTTCTCCTCCCTCGCAAGGCGCTCCTGCTTTTGCTCCAGCCACGACGAGTAGTTTCCCTGGAAGGGGAAGCCCTCCCCCCGGTCCAGCTCGAGAATCCACTCGGCCACGTTGTCGAGGAAGTAGCGGTCATGTGTGATCGCCACGATCGTACCCTTGAATTCCGCGAGATGCCGCTCCAACCAGGCCACGGACTCGGCGTCCAGGTGGTTGGTCGGCTCGTCCAGGAGGAGCAGGTCGGGTTGTTCGAGGAGGACCCGGCAGAGGGCCACTCTCCGTTTCTCGCCCCCCGAAAGCGTGGTGACCTCCGAGTCTCCGGGAGGCAGCCGGAGCGCGTCCATTGCGATCTCGATCCTGCGATCCAACTCCCACGCCCCGGCGGCTTCGATCCGATCCTGGAGGGCGCTCTGTTCGGCGAGCAGGGCGTTCATCTCATCGTCGTCGGTCACTTCACCGAACTTCATGTTCACCTCCTCGAAGCGCCGGAGGAGGTTGCGGATCTCCTTGACCCCTTCCTCCACGTTCCCCCTCACATCCAGGGTGGAATCCAGCTCCGGCTCCTGAGGGAGATGGCCGACTCGGGTGCCCTTTGCCGCCCAGGCCTCGCCCTGGAAGTCGTTGTCCACCCCGGCCATGATCCTGAGAAGGGTGCTCTTCCCGGCTCCGTTCGGTCCCACGACGCCGATCTTCGCACCGGGGAAGAAGGAGAGCCAGATTCCCTTGAGGATTTCCTTCTTCGGGGGGACGACCTTCCGCAGGTCCTTCATGACGTATATGTACTGAGGGCCACTCACGGAGCCACCTTCTTTCGTCTGGAGTTCTGGAGTAAAGTGCAGGCGTCGGCGCGCCGGAAGGGTAATCTACTGACGCGATCGGCGCGCGTCAGCCGCGGTGGATCACGGCTCGAGCTCCGAGGGCCCCCAGGACGATGACCGATCCCGCGATCCAGACGGCGGGAGTGACATGGAAGGCCAGGAGGAGACAACCGACGAGGCCCAGGAGTGGGATCCAGCGGGGGTAGAGGCGGGCCTCGGGGGGAAGTCGGAGCGCGGCCAGGTTCGTGATCCCGTAGTAGAGGAGGACGGTGAAGGCAGAGAAGGACCAGGTCGTGCGGACGTCGCCGAGGAGGACGAGTACGCCGATCGTCACGCCCACCGCCGCGACGGCTGCCCGCGGGCTCCCACTCCCGACATCGACGCTCTCGAGCGAAGCGGGTAGGTCGCCCCGGCGCCCCATGGCGAGGACCACCCGGGAGAGCCCCAGGATCAGGTTCAGGAGGACCCCGAGCATCGCGGTGACGGCTGCCAGCGCGACGAGGTGAGCGAGGCCGGGGGTCCCTATGACACGGGCCGCCTCCTGGAGCGGGGCGGCGGTCTGGAGGGTGGCCTCGGAAAACCCCTTCGGGCCCAGGCTCCCGAGGGCCACCGCTGCCACTCCCATGTAGAGGACGGCTACGAAGGCCAGTGTCGCCCAGATCGCGCGGGGAATGGTGTGGCGAGGCGCGCGAACCTCCTCCCCGAGGGTTGCGATCCGCCCATATCCGGTGTAGGCCACGAAGAGAAGGGCCGTGGCCTGGAGAAATGAGGACCGGGTCAACGGTCCTGCCGCCCCTCCCGATCCGGTGGCCAGGTCCGCACGGAGATCGGCCAGGGCGGAGCCGGCCGCCGGCAGCCCGAAAACGAGAAATAGAGTGAGGGCCGCCAGGGTGTAGCCGATCAACCAAGCGTTGACTCGATTCGACTTCCGGATTCCCCCGAGGACGAGCGAGGTTACCCCGAGTGCGACGATTACCCCTCCCGTTACAAGGAGGAGAGGGCGGGGCGAAACTCCGATCAGCACAAGTAGGTACCCGCTAAAGCCCAGCGCCGCGGTGGCCGCGGAGGCGCACTTGGCCAGAAGGAAGGCCAAACCTGCCGCGAAGCCGAAGGAGGGTCCGAGCAGGCGGTAGCCGTATTCGTAGGTGCCTCCGCTCACCGGGTAGGTGGCGGCGAGCTGTGCAGAGGAGAGGCCATTGAAGAGAGCGAGAAGCCCTGCGAGCGGAAGTACCAGGAGGATCCCACTGCCCGCTACTCCGGCGGCCACCCCTAGCGAGACGAAAACGCCGGTTCCGACGATGGAACCGAGCCCCATGAGGACGGCGCCAGGAAGCCCGATCTCCCGGTGGAGCTCATCACCCGGGTTCCCAGGGCTGGGCGATTGGGGATCAGTCGGAGTGGGCACGCAGGTCGGAGCTCCGGAGCAGTCGGACGCCGTCACCCTTCAGGTGATCCCTGAGGTCGGAGTCCCCCTCCGCATCCACGGAGCGGGTCAGATCCCAGAGAAGGCGCGTGTCGAAGCCGGCATCCACTGCGTCCTCCGCCGTCCAGCGGACACAGACATCCCGCGCAAGTCCGCAGATGAAGACGGTGTCCACCTCCCGTTCTCGCAGGTACCCCGCCAGTCCCGTGGGAGCTCGTGTGCCGTCCGGGCCCCAATTGTTTCGGAACCCGGAATAGGAGTCCACCCTCGAGTCACTTCCCTTTCGGATGACGGCCGCGACCCTTTCCCAGGGGAGAGCGGGATGCAACTCGGCTCCTGGGCTGCCCTGCACGCAGTGATCCGGCCAGAGGACCTGCTCGTGGCCGTGCAGCTCGGTGGTGTCGAACGGGTCGGCACCCGGATGTCGGGAGGCGAACGAGGCGTGGTCCGCAGGATGCCAGTCCTGGGTGGCCACCTGGAGGGGAAAGAAGCCCGAATCCATGAGCTCTCGGACTCCCGGGAGGATCGCGTCCCCTTCTGTGACCGCGAGTCGACCGCCAGGCAGGAAATCGGGCTGGATGTCCACGAGGATGAGAGCGCTGGAGGCTGGGTCGAACTCGGGTTTCATCGAAGACTCTCCGCTCAGGTGCGCGGCAGTCCCGGAATCGTGGCTGACCGGGGCTCAGGGGCCGAATTGTAACCCCGATTCCACGAGGTGTTCAGCCCGATGCCCGAGCTTCGGCGATTCCCTCCCGTCCCTTCCTCCTCGTGAAGAGGAGGAGGAGCATCACGATGCCCAGAATTCCCATGAGCCCCGAAAAGATCTGGGAGAGAGTCAGCTCCATCCAGACCGTGCGTTCCTCCCGAATGTACATGAGACCGAATCGGATCCATCCGTAGAGTGCCACGAAGGTCCAGGTGAGAACGCCTGGCGGAGGGCGGAGCCGTTCGCGCACCAGCAGGAGCAGGCCGGCGATCCCGAAGTTCTTCGCTGACTCGTAGAGCTGGGTCGGATGCCGGCATTCCTCCGGGGGGAAAGCCATGTATTCGTTCTGGGAGTAGTCGACGCAGAAGGGCCCATCATACGGGGTGCCGTACATCTCCGCGTTGATGAAGTTGGCAATCCGGCCCAGCCCGAGCGCTACGGCGACCGGTGCGGCGATCCGATCGGTGAGGTCATAGACGCGGATCCCGTAGCGGTGCCCGAACCATGCGACTACCAGGAGGATCCCAAGGAGACCGCCGTGGAAGGCGAGCCCGCCTCTCCATACGGCGACCCACGCCATCGGGTCGATCCCGTAGCGATCGAACTCGAAGATGAAGACATGGAAGAAGCGAGCTCCGATGAGAGCCGCCAGGATCGCCGCCAGAACGAAGTTTTCCGAGATCTCTTCGGTGAGGTTGGGGATTCTATTCTCCCGGGTCGCCTTCCGGAGGGAGAGGTAGACGAAGAGCATCCCCAGCATATAGGGGAGGGAATACCAACGAATCCCGAATCCGTCCCCGAGTTGAAAAAGAAAGGGGTCGAGGTTGTGGATGAACGGGCTCACCAAAGTCGTCCCAGGCCAGGGTGGGATGCGTTTCCGTCGTGGTCTCGCTGCCGGCTATCCTCACCCCTGCCCGTGGGGCCTGTCAACCTGCACCCTCGGTGGGATCGGTGACGGCCAAAATTGCTTTGAGGACTTCGTCCCAGGTGGCCACCTTGTTCACCACGGGACGTTCGGTCCCTTCGAGGGACAGTCCACCGGTCATGAAGATCACCCGCTGGGCGAGCTGGGGCATCTCGCGCGCGAGCGCTCTCTCGACACTGGGCCCAGACAGGCCGCCGAGATTTACGTCGAGAAGGATCACGTCCGGATCGATTTTCCTGAAGTCTCTGAGGGCGTCGCTCAAGGTTCGCCATCCGGCAGGGTCCATGTAGGATGCGTCGGCTCCGCATCGGTTGAGGAGTCGAGTGTAGAGCCTCCGGATCCCTTCGTTGTCGTCCACGACCGCCACCTTGAGTCCCGAAAGGGGCTCTCCCCGCTCAGACAGGTTCCCTCGGACTCGACCCCCGGGTTCAAAAAGGGGTGTCCGTCTCGGCCTCGGAACGAGGGGAAGCAGCACCTGGAAGAAGGCGCCTCCGAGCGATTCGCTCTTCCCCTTGAACTCCAGCGAACCTCCGAGCCGCTCGACGCCCCAGCGCGCGAACGAGAGCCCGAGGCCCGTTCCAACCTTGGACTGGGACACGAAGGGCTCGAAGAGGTGCTCTCGAACCTCGGGTGGAACCCCGTCCCCATCGTCCTCCACCCGAATCTCCAGCTGATTCCGGCCCTTTCCGGGAACGATGGATACCTTGATCTCGCTCTTCGCGTGCCGGGCGGCGTTCCGGAGCAGGTTTCCAAGCGCCCTCGAGCAGAAGGTCCGCGGTCCCGCCACCTCGGCTCCATCCGGAACGGCGGACCGAAGTCGTGCGTTCACCGAGGGCGCCCCCATCAACCAGCGATTCATCGCCTCCTCGACCGTGGGGGAAATCGGGAAGGTGACATCCATCGGGCTTGGAATCCCCTGGATCTCGTCCAGAATGTCGAGGACCATGCTCCGCAGCTCGTCCGTGTCACTCTGAATTCGCTCCAATTCCTCGTTGGGAATCCGTCCGAGCGCGGACTTTTCACGTGCGAGGGCGACGCGGCCGGCGAGGAGAGAGAGAATGCCGCCCAGGTCGTGGAGGAGCTCTCCGGTGATCCGGCCGACATCCATGAGACGCTCATCCCGGACCTGCGGTTCCCGGGAGCGATCGGATCGATCGCGGTGCTTTCTCCCCTTGAATCCGGAGTGCATGGCGGCCCCTAGCGCTTCTCGGCTGCGTCGTCGCGGAGTTCGGACAGCTCCCTCAGGAATGCGGCGGAGACGGTTTCGAATGCCCCCGCTTCCCTTAGCTCAGTGGGCGACTCCGGAACGACGCTTCGGATCGCTCTACGGAGAGCCTGATCGCCGGAATACCCACACGCGAGCCCAACGCTGAATACGGTATGGCCAGGATCGTCGAGGAGCGCGGAAGCAAAGAGGACCCGGAGCCAGAGGAGCAGCCGCCGGGGAGTGGGTAATTGTGCGCGATGGCACCAGCGAAGCAAAGTGGACGGTGAGAACCCCAGCACCCTCGCCAGGTCCTTGGGGTGTCCGCCTGTCATGACCGTCTCGATTGCAGCGTCCATGAGGGCGCGGGCGCGCCCGGTGAATGGAACGCCCGAGTCGTGTGAAAGCAGCCGCCTCAGGGGCTGGGCCCTCGCCCGGAGGAGTCGGCGCTGAAGCGCGATCTCGCTCCAGTCCTCGTCCATTTGCAGGATCTCCGCGATCCCCCACTCGCCCATCAGCCAGATGTCCCGGTACCTGGCGGGTGAGGAGTCCATCGCTGCGATGACGGTGGAGGAGGGAAACGCCTTGAGGATGTTGTAGAGCTCGGGGGATGGGCCGTCCCCCGACGCCCGGCCATGGTAGGGATCGACCAGGATCAGGGCGGCCGGTGGTGCCTCAGAAACGCTGGTCCTGAGATCGCCCCAGCCCGACGCCATGGAGAGCCGAAAGGGCGAGCGGCGCGTCCGGGCCAGCCGCTGGCGAAGTATCTGGTCCTGATGCAAAACCAGGAGGGGACGAGGGGCTGATTGCATAAAGTGACGGAATCTGTTATGAGTCCGACGGAAACGGAGTGAGCCCTGCTCCTTTGTCGCCCCGACATTTCTTGGTAAGCGGTTTACTGGACGGCATTCACGAAACCTCTGGACAGGGATCCTGGACATGAAAAAGCTGCGTTTTCTCACTGCTCTCTTCGCAATCGCAATGCTCGCCGCCTGTGGCGACCTGGCTCCGACCGCCCCGGAGGGTGGGGGAAGTGACTTCCGCTGCGGCTACCTTGGTTCCGGGTGTTGACGGGTAATCCGCGATCGTAGAGGCGATCGACGAAGAGACGAGCGGGAGGCCGGGGGGGCCTCCCGCTCGTCGTTGCACCCGGATGCACGTCACACTCCGGCGGTCGTGAGGTCTCGTGTGGAGAACAGCTCCGAGACTTCCGACGTGGAGGAGGGGGAAAGCTGAAGGCTTCTTAGTAGCTCGCGAGCCAGCTGGTCGCTGATCGTGGACACCTCTTCCACCCGCTCGGTCTCCACCTGCCTTGTCCGCAGCCGCTCTTCGTGGATCTCCTTCAGGACCGATTCGGCGAGGAAGCGCATCTGCCCCTCTCGGCGAGCCCGTGCAACCGATTCCGCGAGGTTGGCCGCTTCCGTCGCTTCGTCCAGCCGGTCGAGAGCGAGCGCCGCACGTGCGGTGTCGACCCAGGCTTCGGCCACACCGGGGGCGGGGCTGTACT
>SLFU01000224.1 GCA_007124095.1 Gemmatimonadota bacterium | reverse complement strand
GGGACAGCTCGAGCGGAAACATCGGGATGATGCTCCGTCGGGGCACGGGGGGACTCTACGTGAACGGCGTCGTGGCCCGCTACCAGCGGGAGGGAACGCCCGCCGCGGGCGTCTCCTTCCGGGGCGACCAGACGAATGAGCGCTACGAGCAGGGGCTCTTTGACATCCGAAACATCTATTTCACCGAGAACGACCAGATCTTCCAGGACGGCCCCGAGCCCGGCTCGGGCGAGGGGGCCCAGTACGTCCTCGACCTCGCGAATCACGCCCTGGAACACGGCAACGTGCCCACAGCGGATCTCTTCCGCGCCTTCCCCGTGAACACGGTGGGGGTCTCGGCAGACGCATTCGACTGGCGCCCGACCGCAGGTTCGCCGATCGCGACCGGGGGACTCACCGACTTCTCGGTTCTCTCGCCAGAGCTCCGGCAGGCGGCCGAAGGATTCGTGACCCCGACCCCCTACCGGGGGGCGGCCGATCCGGACGGTCCCGCGTGGTGGGATGGCTGGACCTATTACGCCCACAACTGACCCAGCAGAACTTCGGCGGCGTCCCTCCTCTCGAGGGGCGTCGCCGAATCCGTTTCCGGAGCCGCCGCAATCGGTTCGCAACCAAGGATGAAGCCATGAACAGACACCTGAAGCGGGCATGCGAAGGTCGATCCCGTCACCTCGGGATTCGACCGCTAGCGGCGGGCCTCCTCCCGGTGAGCCTCTTCCTGGCCACCGGTCTGGGGGGGTGCGAGATGCCGGGTGCGGGAGAATCCGAAGCGGCCGAGCTTTCCCGTGCTCCGATCCACGTCGACAGCGTCTTTCCTCCCGCGGAGGAGCTCCGTCGGTTTCGGGAGGGCACCGAGGAGGTGGGGGAGCTGGCCGGGGGCGCGAGCTCTCGCGAGTCGCTCGTCGAGGGTCTCATCGGCGCCCTCGAGCGGGCCGACACCGCCGCCGTGCTGTCGCTCGCGCTGACCCGCGACGAGTTCGCCTGGCTATACTTTCCCCATACGATCTACACGACCCAACCCTACCAGCTGTCCCCCGCCTTCGTCTGGTACCACCAGCAGAACCGAAGCTCCAGGGGGCTGACCCGACTCCTCAGCCGCTACGCGGGCGAGGAGCTCCACTACAGCGGATTGCGCTGCCCGGACGAGGGAGAGCCGTTCGGAAAGGGTCGGATCTGGCACGACTGCACGGTGCTGGGCGAACTTCCCACCGCCGAGCAGGTGGAGGAGAGGTTGTTCGGAAGCATTCTCGAGTGGAACGGGCGCTACAAGCTCGTGTCCTTTTCAAACGAGTTCTGAGAGAGGTCCCGGCCTCTCTTCCGGCGCTCGCGGACGAACACTGCTCACTTCCGGCGTCTGCGGCCGGTTATCCCTCGCCGAGCTTCTTGGCGTGCTTGATGCTCGTGCCGGTCACCAGGTAGTAGACGTCCTCGCCGACATTGGTGGCGAGGTCCGCCACGCGCTCCAGGTTTCGCCCCACCAGGATCAGGGACATCGCAGTCCCGATCCGACGGTGATCCTCCATCATGTGGGTAAGAAGGCTCCTGAAGAGGGAGTCGTTCAGGCCATCCACCCGGTCGTCCCGGAGACACACCGCGCGGGCGAGCACCGGGTCCCGGCGAACGAAGGCATCGAGGGAGTCGGCCAACATGCCCTGCGCGATGCGCGCCATCTCCTCGACCTGGGGGAATCGATCGAGCGGCGGCTTCGCGTCGAAGTGGCGAACCGACTCGGCGATGTTCACCGCGTGATCCCCAACCCGCTCCAGGTCGTTCGAAATCCGCATCACCATCGTAATCAAGCGAAGATCGCGGGCCACCGGCTGGTGGAGGGCGAGGAGGCTTATGCTCGAGTCCTCGAGCTCCACCTCCATCGCATCCAGCTCGCGGTCGCCCAGGATGACCGCATCGGCCTTCTCTTCGTTCTTCGATACGAGAGCGCTCACGGCCATCTCGACGAGATCCTCGGCCAGCCCCGCCATCTCGAGGAGTTGGGCGCGGAGGGAGTCGAGCTCATCCCGAAGGTGCCGAGCCTCCCGGGGGGCCGTCATCCGAATCTCCCCGTGATGTAGGCCTCGGTACGCTCCTCCCGAGGGTTCGTGAAGAGGCGATCGGTTTCCCCGAACTCCACCAGGAGACCCATGTAGAAGAAGGCCGTGCGGTCGGACACCCGTGCGGCCTGCTGCATGTTGTGCGTGACGATCACGATGGTGTAGTCCTTCTTCAGATCGTAGATGAGATCCTCGATGCGCTGAGTGGCCGTAGGATCGAGCGCGCTCGCAGGCTCGTCCATGAGGAGCACCTGGGGCTCGACGGCAAGTGCCCTGGCGATGCAGAGCCGTTGCTGCTGTCCGCCGGAGAGACCGATCGCGCTGGCCCCCAACCGATCCTTCACCTCGTCCCACAGAGCGGCCTGGTGGAGGACCCGCTCCACAAGGTCGTCCAGCGCCTTGCCCTTGGCCAGCCCGTGCCGCTTGGGAGCGAAGGTGATGTTGTCCCGGATGCTCATGGTCGGAAACGGGTTCGGACGCTGGAAGACCATCCCTACCCGGATGCGGAGATCCACCGGATCGACGCCGTCCCCGTAAATGTTCCTG
>SLFU01000050.1 GCA_007124095.1 Gemmatimonadota bacterium | reverse complement strand
TGGGCCGGTCGTCCAGCGTTCCGAAGAGAGGCTCCGCGGAAGCTCCCATGACCTCGACGAGCCGCTCCACCATCTCGCGGACGGTGACGAGGCGTCCGGAACCGATGTCCACGGTCTCTCCGTCCAACCCCTCGGTCTCCGCCAACCGGACCAGGCCGTCCGCCACGTCGTCGACGAAGATCCAGTCGATCGGCCGGGTGCCCGCCGAGAGCTCTGGCGCACGGCCCTGCAGGAGCGATTCGATGACCCAGGGCACGAGCTTCTTCCGGCTCTGAACGCCCGGGCCGTACGCCATGAAGATCCGGGCCACCACGGTGTTCAGGCCGAAGAGCCCGTGGAACATCCTGGCGTAGATGCTCCCGGCCCACTTGCTTGCGGCGTAGGGAGAGGACGGGACCCCGTGGGCATCCTCGGGCTCTTCCATCGAGCCCGCGATCACGACCTTCGCGTCGCCCTCCTCGGCCGCTGCGGTGAGGAGATTCACCGTGGTCACGAGGTTGCTTTCGAAGGTGGGGAGGACGAGGTCGAGGCGGGGAGCGCCCAGCCCGAGACCCGCCATGTGGAAGACCAGGTCGGGGCGCACCTCGCCAACGATCCGGCGCGCATCGTCGAGGTCGCTGAAGTCCCCGCGAATCCATGAGATGCCATCCCGCTCTCCGGGTTCGGCCCTCCGGGACACGGCTCGGACCCCGGCTCCGCGGGAGGCGAGGAGGCGGCAGAGCGCGGGCCCGAGGAACCCGCTTCCCCCGGTCACCAGCACTGTCTTTCCGGTGACGGTTCCGGGAGGGCCCGGGCTCACCAGCGTCCCTCCACCGGTGTCAACAGACCGTGGCGCTCCAACGCCTCGGCGGCAGCCTGGATGACCTCGAACCCGATTCCCGAGCGTCCGGCGATGGAGAGGAGGTCATGGGTGCCGTCGGAGAGGTTCAGCGTCCAGAGGAGGGACATGTGCCACTCCGACTTCGTTCCCGCTCCCCCGCTGCTTCCCATGAGCCCTCTCCGCCCGAGCTGGGGCTCTCCCTTCGGCTGTGTGTTTCGGAAGGCCCGGTTCCCTTCCAGGATCGACACCGCCTGGAGGCAGGTCTCGAGGGAGCGCTCCAGGTGCTCGGGGCGGACGAAATCCAGGCCGTCCGCCGAGGTGTGGTATTCGGGGAAGCGACCGTGCGGGGTCCGGGAGAGGCCGCCGACCGGAAGATTGAATCCCGGGGAGCAGTACTGGCGCTCGTCGTAGCCGTAGGGGACGAAGTCCTCGACCGCGTTACCGCGCTCCTCCTCTCGGGTCAGCACGTGCTCCATCACCCGGTCGATCTCGGCGTCGCCTCGCCGGCTCTTCTTGTAGTGGAAGGGTCCGCCGTCCCCGAGGCAGGAGAGGACGAGACCATGCCGGATTCGCCCGACGATCTCCTCGTTTCGGGCGAGCCAGGTGATCGACCCGATCGTGCCTGGAATGAAGAGGAAACGGTACGTAAGTCTCCGGCGCCTGCTGTGGAGCTTCCGGGCGAGAAATGCGGCCACGGCCATCCCCGACAGGTTGTCGTTGCCGAGCGAGGGGTGACAACAGTGGCAAGAGATCAGTACCTCCTCGGCGGATTCCCCGGGGAGGACGACCTCACCATAGGTGAGCGCCCCCTCGCTCAGCGTGGAGTCGATGAAGACCTCGTATTCCCCGTCCCCGAGTCCTTCCAGGGTCTCGTGGGCCATGCAGAACCCCCAAGTCTCCTCGTAGTAGGAGGTCCGGTACGGAACGAGCGCGGGTTGGTCGGGAAGAGTGAAGACGTGTTCCTTGAGCTCCGCGAGGGAGAGGTGTCGGCGGACGGGCACGCTGTAGTTGACGACGTGCAGGTTCGAATCCTGGAAGTCCACGACCTTCTTTCCCTCCGGGTCCCGGATGTAGCCGCCCCGGATATTCCACTCCTTGGGGACGGTCCAGTCGAGAACGGGAGTGCCGGTCGGGACCTCGTGGATCTCCATGGGAAGTCCCTTACCGAGCTCCCTGAGGGTCCTCCGCAGGCCATCACCGGTGATGCTTCGGCAGATCGGGTACAGCTCGGCTATCAAGGCGTGCATCCGGCGCCCGACGGTGCCGGGCTCGGCGTCCACGTTCAATGCGAGCGTCATTCGTGAGGGCTCCCGGACCTGTGCGCTGGAGGCGCGACTACTCGATGATCCGCAAGGTGGGGATCGGAACTACGAACTGTCCACCCCACTCCCGGATATGCGCCTGCTGGGCCACGATCTCGTCCATGAGGTTCCACGGCAGGATGAGGACGTATTCGGGGCGTGTCTCGCTGATCCGCTCGGGCGAGTGGACCGGGATCCGTGTTCCGGGGAGATAGCGGCCCTGCTTGTGTGGGCTGCGGTCGACCGTGTAGTCGAGGAGATCTGTGCGCACACCGCAGTAGTTGAGGAGAGTGTTTCCCTTGGCGGGGGCGCCGTAGCCCACGACCGAGCGGCCTGCCTCGCGCGCGTCGATCAGAAAGGTGAGCAGCTCCCGCTTGATGCGACGTACCCGCTCCTCGAACCCGAGGTAGCCTTCAATCCGGTCGAATCCACGTGCCGCTTCGCGGTCGCGAAGGTCGGCCACCCGGGGTTGCACCTCGTGGGTGGGA
>SLFU01000016.1 GCA_007124095.1 Gemmatimonadota bacterium | reverse complement strand
TCGCAACGCCATCATCCGACATCTTCCCGCGGTGGAGACTCTGGGATCGGTGACGGTCATTTGCTCCGACAAGACCGGAACCCTGACCCGCAACGAAATGATGGTGGCCCGAGCGGTGACTGCAGACGAAGAGTTCCGGGTCACCGGCTCGGGCTACGATCTGGAGGGGGACATTCTCCTCGACGACCGTGCGGTTTCTCGCGGGGACCACCCGGTCCTCGAGGAACTCCTCCGGGCAAGCCTCCTCTGCAGTGATGCCGAGTTCGAGGTGAACGACGAGACCGGAGAGCGGGTGCTCCAGGGAGACCCCACCGAGGGAGCAATGGTGGTGTTTGCCGAGAAGTCGGGGATCGAAAGGAGGGCCCTGGAGGGGGAGCATCCTCGAGTCGACGTGATCCCCTTCGAGTCGGAGAACCAGTTCATGGCGACGTTGAACGGGGATCCGGAAGGTGGAAGACGTGTGATCGTGAAGGGGGCGCCGGAGCGAGTTCTCTCTATGTGCGAGCGGGCGAGATCCAACGGTGGTGACGAGGAGCTGAGCGTCGAAAAATGGAATGAGACTGCGGAGGGCTTGGCGGGGGACGGGTTCCGGATTCTCGCGGTGGCGGTCAGGAAGGCGTTGCCGGAGGAGGAGGCTCTGAGTCTGGAGTCGGTCGAAGGGGGGTTCACTGTCCTGGGGATCGTGGGGCTCATCGACCCTCCCCGAGAAGAGGCGAAAGAGGCAGTGGCCGTCTGCAAGCGCGCGGGAATCCGCGTGAAGATGATCACCGGAGATCACGCCCTGACTGCTCTGAATATCGCGGCCGAGCTCGGAATCGGAGACGGTGAGAAGGTCGTTACCGGACAGGAGCTTGAGCGGACCAGCGACGAAGCGCTGGTGGAGGTGGCACAGCGTTGCGACGTCTTCGCCCGGACCACGCCCGAGCACAAGCTCCGCTTGGTGCAGGCCCTCCAACAGCGGGGAGAGGTCACGGCGATGACTGGGGATGGAGTCAACGACGCTCCCGCCCTCAAACGGGCGGACATCGGGGTGGCTATGGGGATCAAAGGGAGTGAGGCGTCGAAAAACGCGGCCGAGATGGTTCTGGCGGACGACAATTTCGCCTCGATCCAGAATGCGGTGAGGGAGGGGCGCACCGTCTACGACAACCTTCGGAAGACGATCCTCTTCATCCTTCCCACCAATGGAGCGGAGGCGCTCATCGTGATGACGGCGGTCCTGCTCGCCTTTGCGGAGCTGCCGATCACTCCGGTGCAGATCCTCTGGGTGAATATGATCACGGCGGTCACCCTCGCCCTCGCATTGGCCTTCGAGCCCGCGGAAAAAGGGATCATGGACCGATCCCCCCGGCCTCGGGACCAGCCGATCCTCTCCCTTTATCTGCTCTGGCGGATCGCCTTCGTTGCGGTGATCGTGGCGGCGGTCTCGCAGCTCCTCTTCTTCCGGGAACTCTCCGGGGGGGCCGAGATCGAGGCGGCCCGGACCGTCGCGGTCAACGTGCTCGTTGCCGGGCAGCTTTTCTACCTCTTCAACTCGAGGTTCATCATGGGCCCGTCGTTCGGGGTTCAGCGACTCCTCTCGAACCGGGCCGTGCTGATCGCGGTAGCTGTCCTCATTTGCTTCCAGGGGATCTTCACCTATGCGGCTCCCTTCCAGACTTGGTTCGGAACCGCACCGCTCGCGGCGGGGGACTGGGTTTGGGTGCTCGGCGCCGGGCTGGTGGTCTTCCTCGGTGTCGAGGTCGAAAAGGCCGTGGTAAGAACCGTCAAGGGGCTTCCTCGCTACGGCGCGAGGTCGCCGTGAGCGTCGGCCGTACACCGGTTCGATTTGCCTCTCCGGCAACGACCCCGGGCAGCGGAGAGTGTGTCGGAGAGCTCAGCCTCCCAGAAGTTCCGCTGCCGGCACCGGTGGTCGTGATGGCGCACGGGCTCGGGGCCGAACGGAGCTTCGGATTGGAACGCTTCGCGGAGCGTTTCACGGCGCGGGGGCTGGCGGTTCTCGCCTTCGACTATCGGAACTTCGGGGAGAGTACGGGGACCCCTCGCAACCTGATCTCCCCCTCCCGGCAGGTCGCAGACTTCCTCGCGGCCATCGAGTGGATTCGGAGCGAGCCTCGCCTGGATGGTGATCGGATCGGGCTCTGGGGCACCTCCTTCTCCGGAGGACATGTCCTCGTGGTGGGGGCTCGGGCAGAGTCCAGAGTCCAGGCGATTGTTGCCCAGGTGCCCTTCGTGAGCGGGATCTCGAGCGCCCTGGCCTTTCCGCTCCGCTATCACCCCCGCGCACTCCTGATGGGCTTCATCGACACGATCGGGGGCACGCTGGGCGCGCCTCCTCTCACCGCTCCAGTGGTGGCGAGGGACGGGATGGCTCTCCTGCCTGGCCCGGATGCCTACGCGGGGTACACGGCTCTGGTCCCCGAGGGCGCCGATTGGTCAGGGCGAGTTCCATCCCGCGCCTTTCTCTCCATCCTCCTCTACCGACCTGTGGCCAGGACTGCACGCCTCTCTGTTCCCACCCTGATCATCGCCGCCGGTGAGGATCGGATCATCCCGGTTCGGGGGGTGCGGCGAGCGGCCGCGCGGATCCCGAATTGCCATTTCGAGGAGTGGCCCGTGGGTCACTTCGACCTCTACAGCGGCGAGTGGTTCGAACGGACCGTGGCGTTGGAGGCCGACTTCCTCGAGGCCCGGCTTCAGCCCTGAGCGTTCGACCCCGGCGCCTGCCCGAGTTCGGCTCTGAACCTGGGCAGGCCCTCCGGGTGCTTCTCCTGGAGATATTCGAGGAGCCGCTCCCGTACATGGCAACGAAGCTCCCAAGCGGTTCCGGAGTCCTCGGCGCTCATGAGCGCTCGGAGCTCCACGGTGCGGTCTCCCGCAGTGGTGACGTGCAGCACGCACACCTCGTGATCCCAGTGGTCGCTCTCCTCCAGGATCCGGCGAAGCTGACGCCGGATGTCCTCCACCGGCACGGTGTAGTCCACGTGCAGGTAGACGGTGCCGAGTACGGCGGCCGAGGTACGTGTCCAGTTCTGAAACGGGTTCTCGATGAAGTGACTAATCGGCAGGATGAGTCGACGCAGGTCCCAGATCCGGACGACCACGTAGGTAAGGGTGATCTCTTCGATTCGGCCCCACTCCCCCTCGACTACCACCACGTCATCGATCCGGATGGGCTGCGTGAGGGCGATCTGAAAGCCAGCCAGCAGGTTCCCCAGAGTTTTCTGGGCGGCGAGCCCGAGTACCAGACCGGCGATTCCGGCGGACGCCAGCAGGCCCGTGCCGACGACCCGGAATGGTTCGAAGGACATGAGAACGAGGGCGCCGGATACGACCACGACCAGGACGATCACGATCTTGCGGATCAGGTCGATCTGAGTGTGGATCTTCCGGGCCTGGAGGTTGTCGGAGACGTCGATCTGGTGGCGGCTCAGGACCACCTCTTGAACCACCCGGGTGAGGGAGACCAGAAGCCACGCGATGCCCACGATGAGGAAGATCGAAAGGATCCGTACCACGATCTCCCCGCCCTGGATCTCCCGGGCGGTGGTGGAGAAGGCAACCGAGGCGAAAAAGACGGGGAGAGTGAAGCGCGAAGGTCGGCGGACATGGGTGGCAAGGGCCGATTCGAGGGTGGCTCCCTCTCGCTCAGCAATTCTCGCCAGGGCTCGAAAGAAGAGGGCATGGACGAGGAATCCGACGACCCCGGCCAGGAGGAGGGTAAGGCCTGCTGCAATCATCCGGATCTCCGGTTCGAGGGGGCCCGCGCCAAAGGCGGTCGGGGTCAGCGGATGTGGCGTTCGAGTCCGGTCCCATGCAGTACGGTGGCCGCAATCTCCTCGACCGAGGCCTGGGTGGTGCTAACGAAAGGAATCCCGTAGCGGCGATAGAGGGCCTCGGTCTCCTTGATCTCGTAGAGCACCTGTCGCGTCGAGGAGTATCGGCTGTTGGGACGCCGCTCCTGCCTGATCCCTTGAAGCCTGGCGGGATCAATCGTCAGACCGAAGATCTTGTCCTTGTGCTTCTCCAGGGCGGGTGGCAACTTCCCGTCCTCCAGGTCGTCCTCGGTCAGGGGACAGTTCGCGGCGTAGATCCCGTAGTGCAGGGCGAGGTAGAGGCAGGTGGGCGTCTTCCCCGTCCGGGACACCCCGACCAGGATCACCTCTGCCTGTCCGTAATTGCGGGAGGTTACTCCGTCGTCGTTGGCGAGCGCGAAGTTCATCGCGTCGATCCGGCGGGAGTAGTTTTCGGAACTGCGCATCCCGTGCGCCCGCCCAGCGGTGTGTGAGGAGCGGGTGCTCAACTCTCGCTCCAAGGGGCCGATGAAGGTGGCGAAGAAGTCGAGGTGCGTGCAGATCGCAGTCTCGATCACTTCCCGCAGCTCGTCGTCGACCAAGGTGCTGAACACCAACGGTCGAGACCCTTCCTTGTGCCCGGCCTCATCGATCCGCTCGACCACTTCGCGGGCCTTGTCAAGGGTGTCGATGAATGGCACCGTTATCAGTCGGAACTCGGTACCGTCGAACTGCGTGAGAAGGCTCCGGCCGAGAGTCTCTGCGGTGATCCCGGTTTGGTCCGAGAGAAAGAAGACGGTACGAGGTTTGCTCTTTTTCGATTCGCTCACATCTTAGCTCCCGATGAGGCCGTCGTTTCGGGCTTCCCCGATCCCCTTTAGAGATTTTTCCATGAAAGAGCGCAAGGCTTCCCCCCGAGCTCCTGTTCGATCCCCCTCGCCCACGTCACAACCTAAGGAGAAAGTGGGCTCAGGTGCATATGTGGTGGATCTAGCGTCGGTGGGTATGGACGATGTCGGGGAGGTGGGCGGAAAGAACGCCTCACTGGGTGAGATGATCGGCAACCTGTCCGAGTTGGGCGTCTCGGTACCCGGGGGCTTCGCCACCACCGCCCAGGCGTACCGCGATTTCATCGAAGAAGGTGGGCTCACCGATCGGATAAATAAGACCCTGACGGAGCTGGATCCGGATGACGTTGAGGCACTCTCCACCGCGGGTCGACAGATCCGGGAGTGGGTGGTGTCCACCCCTCTCCCGCCTAGCCTCGAGGAGCAGATCCGGGCTGCCTACGCCGCGCTCCACCAGGATGGCGACGTACCTTCCGTGGCCGTGCGCTCTTCCGCAACGGCTGAGGATCTTCCCGATGCCTCCTTCGCAGGACAGCAGGAGACGTTTCTGAACGTGCGGGGGATCGATAGCGTCCTCAAGTCCGTGCGAAAGGTCTTCGCCTCGCTCTTCAACGACCGGGCGATCTCCTACCGGGTCCATCAAGGGTTCGAGCACGAGGGTGTCGCACTCTCGGCCTCGATCCAGCGCATGGTCCGATCCGACCTGGGCGTGAGCGGGGTCGTCTTCACGCTGGACACCGAATCCGGATTCCGGGAGGCGGTCTTCATCACCGCCTCGTACGGGTTGGGGGAGTTGATCGTCCAGGGTGCGGTCAACCCGGACGAGTTCTTCGTCTACAAGAGGTCCCTGGCTGCCGGCAAGCGCTCGATCCTGCGCAAGCGGCTCGGAACGAAGCTGGAGAAGATGGTCTACGCCGAAAACCATTCTCGTCAGTCCGCAGTGCGGATCGTCGAAGTCCCAGACCAGGAGCGTCGCCGGTTCTGCATGACGGACGAGGATATCGAGGAGCTCGCTCGCCAGGCGGTGACTATCGAAAAGCACTACGGCCGGCCGATGGACATCGAGTGGGGAAAGGATGGGGAAGATGGCCGAATCTACATTCTGCAGGCCCGCCCGGAGACGGTGAAGAGCCGGTCGGGCCGGTCGGTGGAACGCTACACGTTGAAGGCGAGGGGCCGGGTGATCGCGGAGGGGCGGGCCGTGGGCCAACGGATCGGGGCGGGCCGGGCGAAAGTGGTGTTCGATATTTCCGAGATGAAACGGGTGCAGGAGGGGGATGTCCTCGTGACGGACATGACCGATCCCGATTGGGAGCCCGTGATGAAGAGGGCTGCGGCAATCGTCACCAACCGCGGCGGGCGGACCTGCCACGCGGCGATCATCGCCCGGGAGCTCGGGATACCGGCGGTGGTCGGGTGCGGCGGGGCCACCGAGATCGTCGAGGATGGAGCGGGCGTCACCGTGTCTTGTGCCGAGGGGGACACCGGATTCATCTATGACGGAGAGCTGGATTTCGATCACAAGGAGTTCACCCTCGAGAAGATGCCCGAGATTCCGGTGAAAGTGATGATGAATGTCGGAAACCCTGAGCGGGCCTTCGACTTCGCGGGCATCCCCCACAAGGGGGTCGGGCTCGCTCGACTCGAGTTCATCATCAATCGGACGATCGGGGTGCACCCGAAGGCACTGCTCAACTTCGACTCCCTCTCGGACGAACTGAAGGCGACGATCACTGAGCTCGTGGCCGGGTACCCCGATCCGGTGACTTTTTACGTGGAGAAGCTGGCGGAAGGCATCGCCACGATCGCTGCCGGCTTTGCCCCGGAGCCGGTCATCGTACGGATGTCGGACTTCAAGTCGAACGAGTACGCGAACCTCGTGGGGGGAAGGGAATACGAGCCGGACGAGGAGAACCCGATGCTGGGGTTTCGGGGGGCCTCCCGTTACATCTCCCGGGCTTTCCGCGACTGCTTCGAGCTCGAGGTGAGGGCTCTCCGCAAGGTAAGGGAGGAGATGGGCCTCGAGAACGTCGAGGTCATGATTCCCTTCCTCCGGACCCTCGGCGAGGCCCGGGAGGTCACCGAGCTCCTCGCCGATCACGGACTGGAACGGGGAAAGAGGGGACTCCGGTTGATCATGATGTGCGAGCTTCCCTCGAACGCCCTCCTTGCCGAGGAGTTTCTCGAGTACTTCGACGGCTTTTCGATCGGCTCGAACGATCTGACCCAACTCACCCTCGGGATCGACCGGGACTCGGGGCTGATCGCCCACCTCTTCGATGAACGGGATGCGGCGGTGAAGGTACTGCTCGAGATGGCGATCCAGGCGTGCCGGAAGCAAGGGAAGTACATCGGGATCTGCGGCCAGGGCCCCTCCGACCACCCGGACCTCGCCCGGTGGCTCCTGGACCAGGGGATCGACAGCATCTCCCTCAATCCGGATACCGTGGTTGAGACCTGGATGCACCTCGCCGGAGAGACGTTGGCCAATGACCTTGGTGATGACCTCCAAGGCTCGTAGGTGATGACCTCCAAGGGTCGTGGCAGGTGTCGGTGATGAGGAAGATCTCCCATTGGCTTGCAGGTGCCGGGCTCGGATTTTCCAATCACAATTGCCGGTGGAAGCGAAGGGCCGTGCTTCTCCTACTGGCGGTCCTCTCCTTCGGGTGCACAGAGGAGCCCGGTCTCACGGTCGGGGACGTTGCTTTCCCGCAGAACGAGCTAGTGGGGCTCTCGGAGAGGCAGCTCGACCAACTTGCCCTCATCACATCGGTTGGAATTGCGACGGCGAGGGGCGAGGCGGAGAGGTTTGGTGCGTCGATTCTGGACCGGTGGCGGGACGAGGCGAGGATCGAGCTGCTGCGGAGAGAGCTGGCGCTGGAGAGCGCCGGGATCCGGGAAGACTCTCTCGAGGCGTTGTACCGGGAGGCGCCGGAGCCGGAGCTCGTGGTGCGTCATCTCGTCGTTCTCTCGGAGCGGTGGAGGTCCGAGGAGCACCGAGGAGAGGCGGAGGCGCGAGCCGAGAGGGCGCTGGAGAGGGCGCGAGCGGGGGTGCCTTTCCCCGAGGTGGCCGGAGAGTTCTCGGAGGAGCCTGGAGCCGAGGCACGGGGTGGGCTGCTCGAGCCCGGGAGGGAGGGGACGTGGGTCGGTGACTTCTGGGAGGCGGCGTTGGCGTTGGACGAAGGGGAGATCAGCGAGGTGGTGGAGACGGAGTACGGCTTTCACGTTCTCCAGCTCGAGGAGCGACGGGCTGTACCCTTCGAGGAAGCCCGTGCTCGGTTGGTCACCCGGCTCGCCCGCGGGTTGAGGACGTCGGACGGGTGGGATTCTCGGCTCGACGAGTGGGAGAGGGAGGGGCGCACGCCGTTGGATGAGGCGGAAGCGAGGGGAATCATCCTGCCCGAGCCCGAAGAGACTCGGCTCCTTCGGGAGTGGGAGCGGCAGCTTTCCGAGTGGGCCGTAGCCCTCGGCTTTCAAGCCAATCTCACCACCGAGGAGTTGGCGGACCAGGCGCTCCAGGCGCTGGGAAGGGTGCAGCAGAGTGCTCAGATTGCCAGGTCCGAGTTGGAAAGCCGGCGTTCCGACCTCCAGGGCGTGTATCCGGTGTCGAGGAGCGATCGCTGATCGGCGCAGCGACCCTTCTCGCCTCTGGAATGCGTCGCTCCACTCGCAGTCGGCTCCTTTTTCTGGGGGGCTTCAGCCTCTATTTCGGGAGCCTCTGGCTCCTCTGGGAAACCCCCGTCGTGTATCCCCTCAAGGTGTTCGTGGTGCTTCTTCACGAGATTAGCCACGGGATCGCCGCCGTCGCGACCGGAGGGTCGATCCAGGGGATTACGCTGAGTCCAGGACTCGGAGGGGCGTGCTACTGCCCCGGCGGGAACGCATTCGTCACTCTGTCCGCGGGGTATCTGGGGAGCCTCGCGTGGGGTGCCGTCCTCCTCGAGCTTGCTCGCCGGCCGGGAGGAGGGGTCAACCGGATTACCAGGGTCATGGGGGTGGTGATCATGGCACTCACCGTCCTCTACGTCCGTGGCACATTCGGGCTCCTCTTCGGGGTGGCCTTCGGTGTGGCACTCGTGTTTGCAGGGAGCCGACTCTCGGTGAGGGTGAACCGTACCTTTCTGACGGCGCTCGGGCTGACAAGCTGCCTGTACGCGATCCTGGACATAAAAGGCGATGTCCTCGACCGACCGCAGCTTCCCTCTGATGCGCACATGTTGGCCGAGTTGACCGGCGTCCCGACCCAAGCATGGGGGGGGCTCTGGATATCCGTTGCTCTGGTTGCGAGCGGGTGGCTCTTCCTGCGCGCCTACCGCGCGGCCTGATTCGCACGCTTGGATTTGTGCGCCCAGTTCGCGTGCAAGCCTAGTTCGCACGCAAGGAAAGAGCGGGGACTTGCCCCACACCGGGATCGTTTCGTAGGTTTCTGCCGTCCCTCGCGGGGGACTGGGCCGGTGGTGTCGAGCCAGAGTGTGCGACTCCTCCGGACTGCGGGCGCTCGAGCCCGCTGGCGTAAAGCCCGATGTCGACCCGAAATAAGGAGGTGATCCCTTGTCTAGCCCCAGTAGCCACTCCAGCCTAGCATGGGCAGGCGATCGCCGCTTCGGCCTCTAACAGCCGGATCGATCGCTCGCTGTTCAAGCCGCGCGCCGTGATCGCGCTAGGCTGGACGGCATGAAAAAGAAGGCCGTCGGCGGACCTCGTGTCCGTCGGCGGCCTTTTTTTGCCCCAGCTTCCCGGTCGGGTCTTCCCACTTCCTAAGTCGAGTCCACTTCCTGGGTCGAGTCTTCCCTTCAGCCGGGGGGTACGGATCAGCTGACGTAGTCCGGTTCGTTCCCCGGCTTCCACTTGATGTTGCAGCCCAGGCTGGGTGTCTGATCGTCAGGGGCCGGCTTCCCTTCGAGCACCGCATCCACCGCTGTTCGCAGATCCTTCCCCGTGACTGGAACGTTGTTCCCGGGACGACTTTCATCGAACTGGCCGCGATAGACGAGCTTTCGTTTCCCGTCGAAGAGATAGAAGTCCGGCGTGCAGGCTGCACGGTAGGCTTTCGCCACCTCCTGACTTTCATCAAAGAGGTAGGGAAAGGTATAGCCCGCCGCCTTTGCTTCCCGTGCCATCGCCTCGGGCGAGTCGGCCGGATATTTCTCCACATCGTTGGAGCTGATCGCCACCACCCCGACCCCCCGCTCCTCGCAGTCGGAGCCGAAGCGGGCCAGTCCTTCACGAATATGCTTCACAAAGGGACAGTGGTTACAGATAAAGGCCACCACCAAAGCAGGTGCGTCGTCGTAGTCTTCCAGTGAGACGACCTTTCCGGCTGGGTCCGGCAGGGAGAATTCGGGGGCCGTGGTGCCAAGGGGCAGCATGGTCGAAGGGGTACGTGCCATCGGGCGCTCCGGTACTGGGGGCTTGGGTACTGGGGGTTTGGGCTTGGGTCGCTGCGGGTTGGGGGCCGGCGGAATGGGCCAGCTAGTTCTCGCCGCGGTTGAGAGTTACCCTGGGTGTGCCGCGAGGGTCCGGGGCTGCAAGGGCCCGGCATGGCGAGGGCTGGGAACGTCGG
>SLFU01000028.1 GCA_007124095.1 Gemmatimonadota bacterium | reverse complement strand
TGTAGGTGGGCGCGCCACGGTTCGTGATCCCGTTCCCCACGATGATCACCCCGCCCCAGTCACCGGGCCGCCTCTCGCCCACCGGACGTTCGGAGGTGAAGACGATCGGCGCCGTGGGCGTGCCTTCGGCCATGATCCTCGCGCCCCTCAGGACGAAGAGGGAGGAGCCGGGGATGTCGAAGTCCCCCACGATCCGGGTTCCGGGCTCGATCGTGAGGGTGGCACCGTCGGCCACCTTGATGAATCCCGAAAGCTTGTACACGGTGTCGGCGTGGAGCGTGCGGTTTTCGAGGATGTCCTCGCAGAGGACGCCGGGGTCGCAGTTCGTGACGTCTCCCCCGTTCCCGCCTCCGTTCCCGCCCCCATTCCCGCCCCCGCCTGGGGCGGAGGGGCTCGAGTCGTCGTCGCAGGCGACCAGGAAGGCGGCCAGCGTGAGCCCCATCACGAGGCTCCTGAGGTGCTTGGGCGTCATGGATTTCAATTCCTTCGCTTGAGTGTCGTCAGGTCCGGGCATGGCTACCAGCTCCACGAGACCCCGGCTGAGAGGCTTCGTCCGGAACGATGAAACTCCCGGACGATCGGGCCCTGAACCACCTCGTGAGGTGCGTCCAGGACGTTCCTGAAGTCGAGCTTCCCTGCGGCATTGCCGGGAAGGGGGAAGCGGATCGAGAGGTCGAGCATGTTTCGCGGCCGCTCGACGACGTTGCGTACCTGGCTCCCTGAGGCCCGAGCGTTCACGATGCGCTTTCCGACAACGTTGTAGAGGACGGTGGCGGACAGTCCGTTCTCCCTCGCGGCGTAGGTCAGACCCGCGTTCGCTACGTAAGGGGCTTGTCCCACCATCGCCCGGTCCGCGTCCCCGTCCCGTCCGGTACGGACCCGGCTGCGCATCACGGTTACGTTCGTGAAGAGGGAGAAGGGCTCGAGCCCGGAATGGAGCCGGTGAAGGCCGGCATCGACCTCCAGCTCCACCCCGTGATTCGTGGCGCTGTCGGCGTTTTCGAAGGTCCTGGTGTTCGTGCCGGATCGGGCGAGAAAGCGCTGCTCTATGGGGGCATCGAACCATTTGCCGAAGACGGCGAACGAGATGACCTCCCCGGGCTCCGGATACCACTCCCAACGGAGATCCAGGTTGTGGATCAGCGTCCGTTCGAGCTCCACGTTTCCGATCACTTGTTCGCCGCCCAGGACCTCGCGGTAGGCGATGGGCGCGATTTCGCGGTATTCCGGTCGGGCGAGAGTGCGGGTGGCGGCGAGACGGAGCTGGTGCGTCTCGGCCATCCTGATCCGGGCCGACAGGGACGGCAGGATGTCGAGGTAGTCCTTCGATACCGAGAACCCCTGGCCGAGCTGGTTCTCCGCGTTCAGCTCCAGCTCGTAGCTCTCGACCCGGGCGCCGCCCACCACCTGGATGCGCTCGGTCGGACTCGCCTCGAGCATCAGGAAGCCGGCGTGCAGGCGGTCGGTGGTGTCGTAGGAGCCGCCCGCGAGCTCTCGCGAGAGGATGAAGTTGTCGTCCTCGGGTCCGGCGAAGCGGCCGTCGAAGAACTGCTCGGGCGGAAGCGCCCAGCGAGGGTCGTTGGGCGACCAGTGGAAGGGCTGGATCCGGAAAGCGTCGCTCCAGGCATCGCGGTCCGTGCTGCGGTGCAGGAGGCCGACGCGGAGCCGGTGCGGCCGGAAAGGATCGTTCCCGAGCGAGAGCGCGTACTCCGCACTTCCCTCCAGGGAATTTTCGTCCACGGTCGCGAAGGAGCGCACCGCTCCCTCGAAGTCCTTGAACCAGATGGGCTCGTCCGGGTCCAGCCAGGTGACGAACTCGGAGCGGTCAGGCTCCGCCCGGCTCACCGCGGACCGGGTGAGGGACCAGTCCACACGGTGTCGCGGAGTGAGCTGGTGCTCGGCGCTGAGCTGGTGCGAGCGCACCGAGCGCTCTACGTAGGTGAGCCGGTCGACCTGCACGTGGGAGCGCGTGTTCTCGTCCGTTCCCGCTTCGAGGCGCGCCTGGTTGTCCGCACTTCGGTTGAAGTTGTTGCTCAGGTGGAGTTGGGTGTGGTTTCCGAGCAAGGCGCTGATATTGGCGAGTCCGCCCCAGAGGACCGAGCTCGCGCCCTCCTCTCCATCGTAGCGATCGATCTCGGTCTCACCGGTCCCGACCCTGGCTCGCCGTTGGTCCAGCTTGACCTCGTCGCTCGTGGAGTACGTGAGCGAGCCCAGGTATCCCACGGTGGCTGCCCTCAGGGAGGTGGAGCCGCCCACGCTCCCAGACATCGAGGTCGGAAGCCGGCCCGATTCCTCACTCACCGTCCAGGCGTTCCGGAACGAGTTGACGACCTGGTTCACCTCCGGACCTCGCGTCACCGTCCCGGAGAAGTCCCTGGCCGTTGTCGGGAGGGTGCGTGAGTCGCGGCCGAGGGCCAGCCATTCGCCGCCCTCTCTCGGAGCGCTGAGGATCGCCCGCCCGGTGACGCCCGGATGATAGCCGGTGGACATCGAAAACGAGTAGATCGGTTGAGCGGGGAAGTCCGGCGTGCGCAAGTCCACCGAGCCGCCGGCGAAGTCGCCCGGCTGGTCAGGCGTGAAGGTCTTGTTCGTGGATACGGATTGAAGGATTCCGGCGGGGAAGAGGTCCAGCGGGACGGTTTTCCG
>SLFU01000054.1 GCA_007124095.1 Gemmatimonadota bacterium | reverse complement strand
GTGGCTCGTGTCGGAGCCACCGGCGGAACGTTCCTTGCCGCTAACGGGCTCCGCACGCTCCGGGCTGTCACCGTCGCCGCCCCTCGTCCCCACCTACCAAGGTCGAATGCTCGTGCTCAAGGTTGCGATAACCTTGGCGTCGTGATGCTATGTGGAGATACGTTGGGATCGTACCCTCCGGTATCGCCTGGCGCCCCGGAGCTGGTGAGGAAGTGGGACGGAGCCGTTCCCGGAACCATGGGAATGTCGCCTTTGATCATCACACCGTTGGAGGAGAGCGTATCATGAAGAGATCTCAATGTTGGTTCCTGATCGCGTTGGGCGCCATCCTGTTTGGCGCTCCTCCTCCCGGCCATGCGCAGGAGACGGGCGCTTTCGAGGCCTCCGTGGCATCGGTCCCGTCGGTGAGTCACGAAGCAGCGCGTCAACTGGAGGCATCGGGACACAGCCTGGACGAGCTCCTGGAAGAGGTGGACCGTCGCGTCCAGGCCCGGGCCGGGCTGGGCCGGGAGATCGTGGACAAGCTCTTCTCGTTCGGGGAGCTGGGAATGCAGGAGTTCGCCACCTTTGACTACCTGGTGAGCCTGCTCCGGGAGAACGGATTCGAGGTCGAGGAGGGGATCGTGGGGATTCCTACCGCGTGGTGGGCCACCTGGGGCTCGGGGAGCCCGGTGATTGCCCTGGGTAGCGACATCGACGGGATTCCACGGGCGAGCCAGAAACCCGGAGTGGCCTATCATGACCCCATCGTTGCCGACGCACCGGGACATGGGGAGGGGCACAACTCGGGGAAAGCGGTGACCATCATGGCGGCGCTGGCCCTCAAGGAGGTTATGGAGGAGGAGGGAATCGAGGGGACCATCGCGCTGTGGCCCGGGGTGGCCGAGGAGCAGCTCGCCACCAAGGCGTGGTATGTGCGGGACGGATACTTCGACGATGTGGATGCCACCATCTTCACCCACGTGAGCAACAACCTGGGGGTTTCCTGGGGCGGGAACCGGGGCTCGGGATTGGTTTCGGTGGAATTCTACTTCGAAGGGGAAGCGGCCCACGGAGCGAGCCCATGGAGGGGGCGCAGCGCGCTGGACGCGGTGGAGCTTCTGAGCGTGGGGTGGAACTACTGGAGGGAGCACATGCGGCCGCTGCAGCGCTCCCATTCCGTCATCACCGATGGGGGGGACCAGCCCAACGTGGTGCCGCCCTTCGCTTCGGTATGGTACTACGTGCGGGAGGTCGACTTCGAACATCTGAGGGAGAACTTCGACGCCATCCTCCGGATTGCCGAGGGTGCGGCCATGATGACGGAGACCGAGATGAGTTATCGGATCATCGGGCAGGCGGCCCCCAGGCACTTCAGCCGCCCGATCGCCGAGGCCATGGGTCCCCACATTGACGCCGTGGGTCTCCCCGAGTGGAGCCGCGAAGATCTGGCCCTGGCCAAGGCGGTGCAGTTGGAGGTGGGCAGTGAGCCCACGGGCCTCAACACCGAGGCGACCGGGGTACGAGGCCCACCGGAGGAGCCCACGAGCGGCGGCTCCGACGACATCGGCGACATCTCGTGGGCGGTCCCCACTGTCACCCTCGGGTTCCCGTCTAACATGCCGGGGCTCCAGGGGCACCACTGGTCCAACAGCATCACCATGGCCACGCCCATCGCACACAAGGGGGTGGAAGCTGGTGCCCGGGTTCTAGCGCGCACGGCGCTGGAGATGTACCTGCGGCCGGAGATCGTGGCCGACGCCTGGGACTACTTCGAGAACGTTCAGTCGGAAGAACAGGAGTACTACAGCTTTATCGGTCCCGACGACCCCCCGGCCACACACCTCAACCGGGAGACCATGGATCGGTTCCGGCCCGAGCTGGAGCCGTTCCACTACGACGAAACTCGCTACGGAACCTATCTGGAGCAGCTCGGGATCGAGTATCCCACTCTGCGTCCCGATCAGTGGGAAGCGGTCGAGCCCCTCCTGGGGGAGCTCGATGATTAACCCGGACCTGTGCGAGATCGTCCCTCGAGTCGACGGCTCAGTGCCCAGACCGATAGGGGGGCGAACACGGCGGTAATGGCCAGCGACCAGAGGAGGGACCAGAGCGCCGGCTCCAGCACGGGGCCGCTCACCATCAATCCCCGAGCCGCCTGACTCAGATGGGATACGGGATTGGCGGCCACCACCGGCCGCAGCCAATCCGGCATCGTTTCCGCGGGCACGAAAACGTTGCTCACGAAGGTCACGGGAAAGAGGGTGGTGAAGCCGAATAACTGGACATGCTCCGGGTCCCTCGCCATCACGCCCACCAGGACCATGATCCACGAGACCGCGAGGGCCATCGTGAGCACCAGGCACACCATGATCAGGAGGCCAACCAATGAGGTGCCGATGCGAAAACCCAGGAGGAGCCCCACTGTGAGGAGGAGCAGGATGCACCAGGCCTGTTTGACGATGTCCGCCACAATGCGGCCGGTGAGCGGGGCCCAGCGGGCGATCGGCAAGGAGCGGAGCCGATCGAACACGCCCTGGGTGAGGTCGGTGTTGAGTCCGTGCCCCACATAGACCGTGACGAAGATCATGTTCATCACGATGACGCCGGGCAGCATGAAGTGAAGGTATTCGACCGGTGAGCCGGCAATGGCTCCACCAAACACGTAGAGAAAGAGGAGGAGAAAGAGGATTGGCTGGATGCTGAAATCTCCCAGCTCCCAGGGATTGTGGCGAATCTGGAGGAGGCTCCGCCAAGCCAGGGTAAAGGTCTGCTCCACACCGGCTCTCACTCCGACGTGAGACTGGAGCTCTGCATCGACGCGAGAATTCGGCGGGGTCATTGGATCGTCGCCTCGGTGGGAGGCTCTTCGGTGCGGGTGGACTCCAGGGGGCGTCCGGTGAGGGCCAGAAAGACATCGTCCAGGGTGGCGGTCCGAAGGATCAACTCGTCCACTTCGATTTTCGCCTCGTCCAAGCGCCGCATCAGGCTGCGAAGCATCGATGAGTCGGGGCAGCCGACGGTGACCTCGAGTTTCCGGACCTCGGGTGTGTCCTCCGAGACTTCCCCCAGGACTCGCTGAATTCGGGCCACATCCGATGCTTTTACAGCGCGCACCAGGAGAGAGCGAGTGGCTACTCGGGCCTTTAGCTGGTCCGGGGTACCCGATGCGATGATCCGGCCACTATCCATCACCACGATCTCCTCGGCCAGGTGATCCGCTTCCTCCATGTACTGGGTGGTGAGAAGCACGGTAGTGCCCCCGTGTGCCCGCTGGCGGATCAGCTGCCAGAGGTCCTTCCGGGCCCGGGGATCCAGTCCCGTGGTTGGTTCGTCCAGGAAGAGGATGCGTGGGTGGGCTACCAGGCTGGCGGCGAGGTCAAGCCGTCTCTTCATTCCTCCCGAGTATGTCTGGGCGGCTCTTCCCGCCGCATCCCCGAGCGCGAACGTTTCCAGAAGCTCTTCGGCACGCCGTCGCGATGCGATTCGGGACAAGCCCAGAAGGCGTCCGACAAGGATGAGGTTCTCGCGGCCGGTCAGCTTTCCGTCTACCGAGGCGTACTGGCCGGTGAGCGCGATGAGTTGTCGAACCTGGTGCGCCTGGCTTTCCACATCAAATCCGCCGACCCATGCGCGACCCGCGTCTGGACGCAGCAGTGTGGCCAGGATACGCACCATGGTGGTCTTCCCGGCGCCATTGGGCCCCAGGAGCCCCAGGATTCGTCCCGTCGGCACCTGGAGATCCACCCCGTCGACGGCCTTGGTGGTGCCGAAGCGCTTGACCAGGCCTTCGGTCACGATGGCGTGGCTCATGGTGCCCACAATCTCCTGAGTCCCCGACCATCCAGGTATGGCGAGGCGTTCCCCATCGAGGGATGGGGAGAATGTATTGCCTTAACGTTCATCCCAGGGTGGAGTCGGAACGCGGGGCGCTGAGGTGGCCACCTCAGCGGGCCACACCACCAGTTTCTCGCCATCCTGCCACTGGATGAAGACGCCCTGGTTCGCCGTCTGATAGCCCCGCTCGTCCACAGCGTAGTCCCCGAAGACCGTGGTCGTCTCGAGCGCCAGGAGCTCTTCGCGGAGCGCGTCCGGATCCAGCGTGCCGGCACGGCGGACGGCTTCCACGAAGAGCTGACAGCTCCCGTAGGCGCCAGCGGCGTGGAAGCTGGGCATCTGTCCGAAGCGCTGCACATACGCCTCCACAAAGGCATCGATGCCCGGGTGAGGCAAGCCAGGCTCCCACGCTGAGAGGCCGTAGGTGTACTCGGCGGCCTCACCCAGCGCTTCCTGGAATTCGTCGACGGCCCCCGAAGTCCCAAACATGTCGACGTGGACCCCATCCTCTCGCATCTGATCCACCACCACGACGAAGTCGTCCAGTGACGAGGCGGCCATTCCGAACACCTCCACGCCCTCGGCGTCGATCCGCTCCAGCACCCAGGAGAAGTCCTCGGTTCCGGTGGGGTAGGTCTCCTCCAGCACCACCTCCAGGCCCAGATCCCGGGCCCGTTCCACCGCGCCGGCCGCAGCGGCGCGTGGAAAGAGCGCGTCCTCTGCGAGAATGGCCACCGTCTCCAAATCGTGGTCCGCGGCGATCTCGACGAGCCCCACCAGAAAGAGTTCCGCCGGCGGGAGCACCATGAAGAGATAGCGCCTGCCCTGTTCCCAGATGGAAGTGGTGGCCGCCAGGGGTGAGATGTGCACCATTCGGTGCGCTTCGGTGACGGCAGCCACCGCTTCGGTGAGGGTGGATCCGTAGGGCCCCATCACCGCGTCGACATCCTCTTCGACGATGAGCCGTTCATAGAGGGCCACGGCTGTCTCCGGATCGGACTCGTCGTCATGAATGACGAACGACACCTCCCGCCCCAGCAGACCTCCTTCTTCGTTCACGTGGGTCTCGCAGAGCTGGTACCCATTGCGAGCCGGTACCCCCTGAGTGGTGAGGTTCCCCGTCTCCGACATGGTGGCACCGATGAGAAGGGGCGCCTCCGCCTCGGCGCATCCGCCCAACCAGAAGAGTGCGCCAAGCAAGACAATCATCGATGCGGTGGACCTGGATTTCATGGACATCTCCCTAATGTTTTTCACCTCCACCACCACAGGGACGGCACCTTCCGGAGGAAGCTCCTCGAACTCCAAAGCTCGCACCGGCACCTCACTCGCAGCCGCAGTCCCTTCCAGGTGGAGAAAGATGAGGAGAATTGGTCCACGGGCCCGCTGGGTCAATCCTTCCGCGGGATGGAGCAGAGGGCACCTGCGAGAGAGCGTGGCAGCGCCAAGGCCGAAGGTGTGTGGGCCGACGCAGAAGGGCAAGTGCGGCGCGGCGTCGAGTTTCGTCTGTCCGCGCCGACCTGGAAAGGGGGAGCTTTCCAATCATCGCTCGAGCCGGGACTCGCGCTTGCGCGGGAAAGCGTCCGGGCGCAGGTGGAGCAGTATGTGGACGGCGACGGAGGGGGAACGGGTGCATGCCCGCTTCATGCTCGAGGAGCTCGAGCGAATGGGCGGCCTTCCGGAGACGTATCCCTATATCGTACAGGTGCTCCGTTTCGGCGACGATCTGACGCTCGCGGCGTTGGCCGGAGAGGTAGTGGTCGATTACGCCCTACGTCGCATGGCGGAGCTTCCCGGACCACTCTGGGTCGCCGGACATCGAAGAAACGATCATCTCGACGGTGCACCGCCTGCACCGGGCAGTGGGGGGCGAAGGCTCGGAGACGAGGTAGCGCCAGTGACATGGGCCAGCGGGTCGCTGGATGGACCGGTGCCCGCCTCACTTTTTCCACGAGTCCGCGCGGACGGATGCTCCCGGTTCGCAGGTGTCCTACCAACCCATCACATATCCATCCCGACGGGGATCGGCCCCTCCCTGCATGATGCCGGTGGCACGGTCCAGCTTCACGGCGTTCATCCCACCCACCATCATGGTCCAGTCGTCCACCACGCTTACCTCGTGCCCGCGTCCTTCCAGGTCGGCCACCACGTCGGAGTGGATCCGTCCCTCCACGCTGACCGTCGGTGCCCCGAGCTCCCACCGGAAGCGCGGTGACTCGATGGCGTTTTGTGGGTCCATCTCGAAGTCTAGGAGTTTTGTAATCAACTGAGGCTGGGTCTGCCAGATGCCCGTGCCTCCCGGCGTGCCCATGGCGATAAAGACTTCTCCGTCACGTCCGATGAGGGTGGGGCCCATGTTCCAACGGGTTGCCTTACCGCCCTCCACATAGGCCGGGCTCTCTGGATCCAACTCGAACCACGAGACCCCGTTGTTCAGGAAGACGCCGGTCTCGCCGCCGATCACACCACTGCCGAAGCCCGAACCCATAGTGGTGGTCACGGAAACCATGTTTCCGTGGCGATCCACCACAGAGTAGTGGGTGGTGCCGGGCTGCATGGTACCCGCCGTCGGTTCCACCGCCATCATCTGCGGATCGATTCGGGCCCGCTGCTCTTCGGCATACTCCTCGGAGAGAAGTAGGTCAAAGGGGATCTCCACGTCCATGAAGGCGGGATCGCCACTCCACTCGGCCCGGTCCGCGGCGGCGAGCTTGATCGCCTCAACGACATGATGGATATAGTCGGTGCTGTTCAGCCCCATTCCGGCCATATCGAAGCCCTCCAGGATCTTCAGGATCTGGAGGATGGCCAAACCGCCGCTGGAGTTGGGGGCGGCATTGTAGATATCGTATCCCCGGTAGTTGATGTGGAGCGGGTCTTCCCAGGTCGCTTCGAAGGCCTCGAAGTCCTCGACTGCAAGGACACCTCCATGCCTCTGGACGAAGCTGGAAATCTCCTCAGGAATGTCGCCCGTGTAGAAGGCCTCGAAGCCCTGCTCGTCCAGGATCCGGTAGGTCTGGGCGAGTCTGGGATTCCGGACCAGGTCGCCCGCTTCTGGGGCCTCGTCGCTCCCACCCCACCAGGACTCCGCTCCCATGGCGTCCCAGTTCAGGAAGTGCTCGCGGGAGTCCTGGTGACGGCTGGCGCCGAAGGGTGTGATGGGGTATCCAGCTTCTGCGAGACGGATGGCCGCCTCCAGCAGTCGGCTCCGGTCCAGGGTCGCGTATCGCTCGTGCACCTCTGCCCAGGCAGCGGGCGAGCCGGGGACCAGTGCTGTGAGGGGACCACTTCCGGGGACCTCTTCCTCACCTGCGAAGTGCTCCGCCGTGAGCGCCATGGGTGCCCGGCCGGAGAAGTTCACGATCTCCACCGTCCCGGTCTCGGCCCAGTAGATGTTCATCCAGCCGTTTCCTCCGAGACCCGACATGAAGGGTTCCACCACCCCTAGCGCCGCTCCGGTGGCGATAACGGCGTCGATGGCGTTTCCTCCAGCCATCAGCACGTCGAAGCCCGCGGCGGCGGCCTGCGGGTGGTTTGCCGCCACCAAGCCTTCCGTGCCACCTATCCAGGGCCGGTAGGATTCCCCGTGAGGAGTCTGAGCGGTGCTGACCTCGGGAGCCGGTGGGGCCTCCGCTGCGGGTGCGTCGCAACCGACGACGATGACGAGCCCCACGAGGAGAACCAGAGGAGCCCGGAGAGGTCGGCCAAGGCCGGCTCGAGCGTTGGAAAGGCCGGCTCGAGCGCTGGAAAAGAAGAGAGAGAGGTGCGTCATGGGATCAAGACCTTACCAGCGGTTCGCGATGGATGGGCGGCGCCATTCCCGTTGCCTCCGCCCCCGATGCTCCTTCTACTTAGATACAAGACGGGCGTACCCGCTGCAATGATTCTCGAAGCCAAGCTCAGAAGGTGGCTAGTCCGTTGAACGGGGTGCCGGTGCCCCCGGGGATCTCCAGGATCTGCCACGACACCATGAACTCCCAGCGCCCGAGCTCCTGGGCAACCCGGGCGGCGTCTTCCATGTAGCCGTTGTCCACCATGGGAAGCCCCATGTTCACGAGCCCGATCTGATGGATGGGCCAGTCGAATCCGTCCACGCCGGAGGGCTTTACGTCATTCAGGGCGTCGCCCACCAGGAGAGCTACGCCCCGTTCGTGGAGCCAGGGAAGGGTGGAGGCGTGGAGACCCGACCCACCCAGATGGTGGGCCCAGGGGCCCTCCGCCTCCCGTTTGGCCCAGCGGCCGGTCCGAATCAAGAGGACATCGCCGGGCTCCACCTGGACTCCGGCGAATTCCTCCCACTCCTCCAGGTCCGAGGAGTAGACCGGTGTCGTGGGCTCCAGCCACTCCACCCCTCGCAGGAGGGGCATGTCGACCAGGATGCCTCGTGTCACGTATCCAGGCCCCATCCGATCGGTGGCGCCGGCCACGCATCCGTCCACGGTGAGATTCTGGGGGTGCCCATTGTACATGATCCGGCGGTCCGGAATCCGATCGGTGGCCCTGATTCCTTCCTCACTGTCGGTGGCCCAGTGGCAAAGGGCGTCCATGTGCGACAGGGTCCGGTCGTGCAGGGGAATGGTCACGACGTCCAGCGCCGAGGTGACCCACCCGGTCTCGGGATCCACGTTTACCATCCAGTGGTCGGCTTCTCCCCGGGTCCAACTGTCCAGCACATCCTCCATCACCACGAAGTGCTGCAGAGTGACCGTGATGCCGTCCTGCACCGAGCCTGCCGCTTGGCGGATCTTCTCCGGGGTGATGAGGTTGAGCGTTCCCCTTTCGTCATCCGGGCCCCATCGGCCCCAATTGGAGAGCTCCTTCGCCCACACCTCGAGGGTGTCCATGGTGACATACACGGAAGGGTCCTGGGTCGAGGGATGGGCCGTGTATTCCGGAAGTTCACCCGAGGCCTGGGTTTGGCTCGATGCGGTCTCGCCGCCCGTGGGCTCCCCGCCGTCCGTCTCCGGTGCGCAGCTCATCAGCGGAAGAAGAGTGGCAAGAATCGCGGCCCGGAGCCACGGGAAGACCCGCGTCCCACGTGGAAGGAGTGGAAGGAGGTGTGTGGGGAAGGGTGAAACACACATGATTCAAACTCCTTGAGGGCGATCCCACATGCGTCGGTGGGCGCCCGATCCCGCAAGCACGGAGGGGTGGGCATCCGCCCACCCCTCCGCGGCCTGCAAGGCTCTGGACCACGGCCGCTGTCACTGTGTGGGTGTGTACTCCCGGAGCAGCTCGCCCACGAGCTTGGAGGGGTCGGCGTCGGAGAGTGGGCTGAACTTCTGCAGTCGCCCGTTGAACACCTCCGCGAAGAAGAGATTCCCTTCCTGATCCGTGCTCAAGCTGTGCGGCCCGTCGAACTTACCGGGATCCGACCCCTCGAGCCCCCATCCGTAGAGGAAGTGCCCCTCCAGGTCGTATTTCAAGATCCGATTGGTGCCTCCATCGGCCACCCAGATGACCTCCTCACCCGTGACGGGGTCGATGGTGATCTCATGGGCGTAAGGGAGGGAATAGCGGCCCGTGGACCACATGTCGAGGAAGTTCCCGTCCTCGTCGAACACCTGCATGCGACGATGCGCCCGGTCCACCACGTAGATGCGCCGATCCGCACTGATGGCAATGCTGTGTACCGTGTTCCACTCGTTGGGGCCGGGGTTGTTCGGATCGGCGGGCGCTTCCCCCCAATCCATCAGGAAATTGCCCTCCGGATCGAACTTGGCCACCCGGGTTCCGTCATAGCCGTCGCTGATGAAGAACGTCCCGTCGGGGAGCCAGGCGATGTCGGTCGGCCGGGCGAAGTTGTTGGGCCCGCGACCCGGAACGCCCACCTCTCCCAGGGTCATCACATGCTCACCGTCGTAGGTGAACTTATAGATCACGTGGAGTTGGTCGTCGATGACCCAGATGTGCTTGTCCTGGTCGTAAGGGCTCATCTTGATCTTGTGCGGTCCCCGGCTGTTGACGCCCGGCGCCTCGAAGAGCTCGTCATGCTGGTCCCAGTACTCGACGACGTTTCCGGCTCCGTCCAGCGCGAAAATGATGTACTCCGTCCGATCCATGCCGGTGCCCGACAAGGGCGGATCGGCAAGGCCTCCGGGGGTCCAGGGCTCGTTGCCGGGAGGCAGCTCACGCAGTCCCCGTTGCGCCACCCAGATCCGGTTTGGACTCTCGGCGTAGATTGCCGCCTGTGATCCCCACGTATAGCCGTCGAAGTCCCCGTCCAGGGATTCAGAGAGCGGGCGAGGCCAGTCCTCCACGAGGTTGTAGTGCCCGAACTCTTCCTGGCCACCTCGCAGGAGGTGCTGATCACCCGCCTGTGCCTGCTGCTGGGGCTCACACCCCATGGCGATCATCACGGGCAGGATGGCTGCGACCGCGAGCTTGGACCAGAATGGTGCCCTTGTTTCCATGGTGCTGACTCCAGGTGACAGTCACGAAAGACGCGGATGC
>SLFU01000066.1 GCA_007124095.1 Gemmatimonadota bacterium | reverse complement strand
GTCCCTTGCGCGGGCCGCGTTCGGCGGCTGCGCCCCGAAGGGTGCCCCGGCCCCGGTGCCCCCGTGGAAGGGGCTCGCCCGGCCTGCTGGATTCCGTCGAAGGTGTTGCGTCGCTGGCTGTGGCTGTCGTTGCTGTCCTCGGGTGGATGGCGGGGGGAGCCCAGACCGTTGTCGCCCAGCAACCGCAAGGCGTGCGTGGGTGGGTGACCGACGCGAGCTCCGGCACCCCGATCTCTGCGGCGCTGGTGGCGGTATGAATAGGCATCATAGGGGCAGCGCGTCCGTGACCGGCGGAGGATCAGTGGAACGGCTGGCCCCGAAGGAGAGTTGGCGATCTCCCGTGGGGCGGGACAAACTGGGATGTGAGAGAGCCCAGCAGTACCCATCTCAACAGGAGACCGACCATGGACAGGTAGATCGGGCTGGGCGTCGTGATGCGGAGCTCGTCGGACTGGGTGCGAACGCAGACGGGCGAGGCCGGTTCTGCAAAAAATTGCAGTGTGTGGTATGAACCTGGCCCGTGCCCCGTTGAGTGACGCAGTTCGTGTTCAGATCCCCGGTCGCTGCTCGGGTTTCTCACACTCCGGTCCTGCGCCGTCCCCGACGTCACCCCGCGGAACAGACCCATCCCCTCACTGGTCGCTTACCACCCCTCGCGCACCACCCGATCCCGAACCACTCGCTGCTGGCTCTCCAACTTCTCGAGAGCGCTCGGGAACCGGGGGTCCTCGCGCAGGGCGGAAAATGCGGGGAGTTCACTGAGAAGCTGCGTGTAATTCCACCCGTGGTCGGTCGCTTCTTCGATCCAACGGAAGGCCTCGTCGAGTTCCCCGCGGACCGTATGGATCAAGATGAGCGAAGTGGACATCGTGAACCTCTCGTCCCCCTGCTCGATCCGCTCACGAGCATGGTCCTCGGTCTCCCGGAGAACGCGGTTCGCCTCCTGGTCTCGACCGAGCTGCTCGAGGGCCCAGCCGTAGAGGGCTCCGACGAGCATGGAACCGGAGGCCGTCGGAGAACGCTCGTACACATGACCGAGGACCTGCGCCGTCCGCTCGGGGTCGTCGAGTGTGGCATAGAGATGTCCTGCGAAGATTCCCGCTTGAAGGTCGGCCCCGGCCCGCTGGGCGAGCCAATCGGCTGCCGCCAGAACCGCCTCGGGCTGATCCCGGTCCGCCCCGTAGAAGGCTTTGTAGAAGACGGCTCCAGCATTCTCTGGTTCCAGCTCCAGAGCTCGGACCGCATGTTCGTGCGAACGCTCGTACAACCCGAGCTGCCCGTAGAAGGATGCGAGGTTGGCGTAGGCGATGAATGATCGGGCGGGTTCCCGTTCCAGACTGCTTCGGGTCAGCCGGATGGCCTCGTCCTGTTGTCCCCGCAGGGCATGGACGCCGCCCAGGTTTGCGATCGCGGCCCAATCGTTCGGATTCAACTCCACGGCCCGTTGGAGGGCCTCCTGGGCCTCGGTGGTTCGACCGAGAGTGAGGAGCGCAGTTCCGAGGGCGGTGTGCCCTGTAGCGAGGTCCGGTTGCTCCTCGACAGCCCGGCGCGTGTGGACGAGTGCGGAGTCCGACGAGGCGCGTCCCCCTCCGTGATTGAAGGCGTAGACCGCAAAAGAACGCCCCATCCAGGCCCGGGCGAGCGCGAAATCCGGGTCGATCTCGAGCGCGGCCCGGAAGGCTTCGATGGCCTCCCGAGTTCCGTCCGCCGTATAGGAGTAGAAGTGATCCCGCCCGCGAAGAAAGAGGTCGTAGGCCTCGAGATTCTCGGTCGGCCGGCGCTCGATCCGGTCCGCCACCCCTCGAGAAAGCTCCGTCTCGAGGGCTTCAGCGATCGCGGTGGCGATTTCGGTCTGAACGGCGAAGATGTCCTCGATCCCGCGGTCGTAGGTCTCGGCCCAAAGGTGCTGGTCCGTCCGTCCGTCCACGAGTTGCGCCGTGATCCGGACCTGATCGTCCGCACGCCGAACGCTGCCTTCGAGCACGTATCCCACCTCCAACTCCCCTGCGATCTCCACCACGCTCAGGGGACTGTCCTTGTAGCGCATGACGGTGGTACGGCTGACGACGGAAAAGTCCGGGACGAGTGCGAGATGGGTGAGGATGTCTTCCATGACCCCGTCCGCAAAAAACTCGTTCGCGGCATCCGGGCTCATGTTCGCAAAGGGCAGGACCGCCAGATACCGCAGGTCTTCGCCCGACATCTCCGAAGCGACCGGGGCTGGGACGGGGTCGTGGACGAACGCGTAGGAACCGATCCCCAGGATCGCGATGAGCATTCCGAGTCCGATCAGCCCGGCGTTTCGGGTGCGGCGGCTCAATCCCCCCGCCGAACCTCCGCCTTCCTCCGGCAGGGATTCGGTTCGCCGCACTCCCTCCGGGGTGACCTCGAAGGCCCAGGCCAGAACCATGGCCACCGGAAAGCCGAGCAGCACGAAGAATATGAGCACCGACATGGCCCATTCCGGAAGCCCGAGGGGCTCGGCCACGACGTCGCCGAACTGGAGGATGGCCCAACCGACCACGGCATACACCACCGCGACGCGGTAGACTCGGCGGCGTTTGAGTTCGGCCAGAAGCTGGCGAAAGGGAAAATGACCCATCGGCGCGGGGAAGGGAAGGAAAGGAACAAGGCGATTCAAAAGCCCTCTCAGGGGC
>SLFU01000172.1 GCA_007124095.1 Gemmatimonadota bacterium | reverse complement strand
CGGGTGAGGGGGCCGGTCCCGGAGCATACTCTTCCTCACGTTCTGCAAGGTCGCGGAGGCGGCCTGCCCCATATAAGGATCTTCAAACGGACTCCGGAACGGCGTCGGGCTCGGCGGGATCGAAGGCTGACCGTCGAGGGCATGGAGCCGCTGGAGCGTGGCTCGCAGCCGTTCCCAGTCGTGTGGCTTTAGGCAGGAGGCCTCGGGACTTGGACTTCCCCATGGCCATCCTCGGAGAAGACCCCGTCGATGCCCAGGACGTGGAAGTGGAAGCGACCGCTTGGACACCTCGAGGCAACCCCGAGCGTCGAGAGCGCAGCGGCCATGACGAGGTGTGCATTCGGGTATCCCGCGAGCCTAGAGCTGCTCCTCAGGTATGAATCGTCGAGTCCGGCGCGTCGGCGTCAGGGCCCCGCCGCACCCGCATAGATCGCATCGACCCAGGCGAACAGCACGGAGACGTAGATCACCACCGATGCCGTCGCCGTGCTCAGGTAAGGATACATGGCGCCGCGCGGATACTGCCGGAAGAGCGTGCCGTCGGGGCCGAGGCTCAGCTCCTCTTCCATCTTCCGTCCTGCATCGATCAACGCGCGACACCTGATGATGGTGCGCACCTCATGAATCCCGAGACCCAATGTCAGGAGCGCGCCGAGGACGGCCAGCATCATCGGAGCGGGGGCGGCTGGTTCCCTAAGGACGGCGAAGATGCCTCCCCCACGATTGGTCGAGGCTAGAAAATCGTGCATCCTGAACTGTTCGGCCAGGAATTTTCCAATAGCCCGTGGCACCTCTGCTCCGGGCCGTCCTCACCCCATGTCGACCTCGTTCAGGCTCCGGAGCGCCTTTTCCCGCTCCGCACAACCCTCGGCCACCCCGTACGGGAAGGTCAGTGGATCCTCCGCGAGCGCGCGGACTCACGCATCCACCGCATCCACGACGCTGGCGCTGCGCATTACTCGAGACTCGGCGCGTCCCTGAAGACCATCGGTGAACGGTCGCCCGACCTGCCGACGGAGGACTTCCTGATGGGAGAGCATCGCTGTCTCACAGTGGGCTCCGCAGAGGCCCATGACGGTCCGGAGCTCCTCGTCGAGCCAGATCGTGACTCGGGCCGGACGTCGACGAAGCGTGCGCGTACGATCACCCGTCCCGGGCCCGGCGATCTCGAAGCGCTTCGCCGAACCACAGGACTTCGTCGATGAACTCATCGGCCCGTTCCGCGTACTTCGGATCCTCCGGGGTTCCGTCCTCCTCGAATGCGTTCTGGACTCGTGAGACTGGGAATCGCGCGGGCACCGGAACCGCGGACATCGAAAGGAAGACGGTACGGAGCTGCGCCAAACAATTGACCCCTCCGAATCCCCCCGCAGAGACGGTCACGATCCCCACCGCCTTGCGCCGGAACTCCGGGAGCAGGTAGTCCAGGGCATTCTTCAGCGCCCCCGGGTAGCCTCCGTTGTACTCCGGAGTGACCACGAGAACCGCGTCCCCCTTCGCGATCGCGTCCGCGAACTGCTGCAGACCCGCGGGTGGATCGTCCCTCAGCCGAAGGCGCTCAACCATGACCGGGAAATCGAACTCCGCCAGGTCGAGCAGTTCGGTCTCCAATCCGTTTCGTCCCTCGAGGAGGCTCCTCACGAACCGGGCGACGCGGAGGCTCCGCCGGTCCCTGCGCACGCTGCCCAAAATGATCGGTATGTACACGCGTCCTATTCCTGGAGAGATGAGTGGACGGCGGGAAGAGAGGGTCGGGCGCCGGATAGGACGTGACGCCCCCGCTCAGCTCTCTCCTCGCCCAGTGAAACGGACGATCTCTTCGATGAACGCGTCCGGGGCCGTGTACATGGCGATATGCTCCTGACCCGCCATCGACGACACCCGCGCGTTGGGGAGGGCCCCCGCCACAGCCTCCGCGTCGTGCCGCACGCGCCGGGGACTCTCGCCTCCCACGAGGAGGAGCGTGGGCGCCTGCAAGCTCCGGAACCGCGTCACCTCGAACTCGTACTTCCGCTGGACCTCCAACTCCCGTGGGATCGTCCATACGTTGCCAAGACGAACTTGCCATGCACGCGAATTCGATCTCAACACGTCGATCTCCGAATCGGACATTCCGGCTCCTTCGCGGAGGAACGAGACGAGCGCTTCCTCGGTTCGTCCATCCTCCAGAAGCTCCTCGATTGCGGAGATCTGGGTTCGCGGGAAGAGGACCGTGCCGCGGAGGAACACGCCCTCGTAGTCGATCAGTCGTTCGACCCCCTTCGACCGACGCGCGGCCTCCAGGGCGCAGAGCCCCCCGAAGGAGTGGCCGAGCAGACAGACGGGCTCCCCTGCGGCCTCCACGACGGCGGCCACGTCCTCCGCTTCCTTTCTGAGCTCGTACACGGATCCGTCCCCGCTTCCGCCGCGACCCCGTCGGTCCATCGCATACACCGTGAACCACCGGCCGAGCGTCGGCAGCACGAGTCGCCACGTCGTGCTGTGATCCGCGATCATCCCGTGCACGAGGACGAGCGGCGGCCCCGCACCGCTCTTCCAGAACGCGATGGGCGTGCCGTCCTTCGAGGCGGTGAGGTGCTTCGAGCTACCGATCATGGTCGTCCATGCACCGACTTGATCTCCCTTCTTGAAATGTCCCGCCCTTGTGGTACTTCACGTACTCCCG
>SLFU01000027.1 GCA_007124095.1 Gemmatimonadota bacterium | reverse complement strand
TCGAGGCCTTCTTTCAGGTTGGCGATGCCCACCGCAGTTCCCGATCCCTCGTGGGAGGCCGGCTTCCACGAGTCGAGAAACACGATCCGGAGCGGATCGGTCGCGGGCGCGCCGGGGCCGTACAACTCAGGCCAGGGTGTCGAGCCGGGCGGCCAGGATGAAATCGTTCTCGCTGAGCCCGTCGATGGAGTGGGTGAAAATCTGCACGGTGGCCTTTCCCCAGGTCAGCGCGATCTCGGGGTGGTGCCCCTCGGCCTCCGCTGCGCCTCCGGTGCGGTTCGTGAAGGCGAGGGCGCCGAGGAAATCGTCGAACTCGAAGGTGGCCTCCAGATGGTGCTCATCGATGATCTCCCACCGGTCCGAGAGGGCGTCCCGGTAGGGGTCCAGGTCTTTTCCCCGGAGAGGTGGAGTCCCCTCAGGTAGGGGCCGGCAGTGTCGGGAGAGGAGGTCCAGGGCCATGATGGGAGCTCCTGTTTCGATGGGGGCAGAGAGTAGAGCGGCTGAATTTCGAACTACCCGTTCGGTGCGGTTGGAGGTCCAACCTTCTGCACGTACCACCTTCCATCGATGAGATCGCGGTAGAGGGTCAGGATCTCTCCACGCTCCAGGATAACCTGATGGTACAGGCGGGAGATGGGACGCCTCCACCATTCGTCGTCGATTCGCCAGCTTTCCCGGACGGCTACGACTCTTCCGGCTCTCTTTTGGCCCCGGGAAGACACCTCCACGGGGCGTCCTTCCCGGTCCGCTCGAACCCGGACGGTGGATGGGGATCCCAGGGGGTGCAGGGGGGTGGCGCCTTTCATGGAAAATTCCTGTCGGGGGTATGGAAGCTTCGCTTCAGCAATCCATTACGGTTCCAGTACCATGAGCGCATGGTGCCGCTCCGGGATCCGGGACCAGGGGTCCACCTCGACCACTCGGTACAGGGGAGAGTGCCCGAGCTTCAGGGTGAGCTCACGGACCGCCTCCCTCAGGTTCCGAGAGATCCGACCCTCGCTTCCCGGGTCTCTTTCCCGAAAGAGGGAGCGTTGGAATGCCGGCGCTCCGAAGTCGAAGAACTCTACGAAGAGGGTTTCCAGTGCCCGGGGAGGGGGAGAGAGGGCGATCCGGCCGTGCAAGGGAAAGGCGAGATCCTCCCGCCGCGCGGAGGGTTCCCGGAGAGTGGCCTCGATCTGCCAGGATCCCCCTCCCTCCAGGTATCCTCCCACCCGAGCTCCTCGGACGCTTCGATCTCGTCGCTCCGGTCGATTCAACCCCCGTTCCAGAAGTCGCTCCAGTCCCCTGTAGAGTGCCTCTCGCTCCCCGACGGGGGAGGGGAAGTTCAGCGCGACCCGAATGGGGCGGGGGCGGTGAAGGGGCCGAACCGGGTCGATACGCTCCCCTCGAGCCAGGGCGTGAGCCTCCCGGCCCGGGGTCCCGAAGTGACGAACAAGCGCTGAAAGGGGGAGGTCTCCGAGGGCCCCCAGAGTGGTGATGCCGAGTCTCCGCAGTCGCTCCAGCATCTCTTTCGACAGGGGAAGGGCCGAGACAGGGCGAGGAGCCAGGAACTCGACCAGTTCCCCCTCCTCGACCAGGACGGGGGAGCCCGGCTGAGCCGAAGCGGCGGCCATCCGTGCGCCGAAGAGGCCGGGGGATCGGCCGGCCCGAATGGCGGCCACCAGGGGACGAGGCAGAACCTCGAGGAGGGTGTGGAGGATCCGCTCCACCTGGGCTCGCGGAGATCCGTACAGGCGCTCCATGCCGTCCATTCCCACATGGAAGGTTCCTCTAGTCGTGGGCTGTACTACCGGACTTACCCCTTCGAGAACCTCCAGGAGCTCGCTCGTGACCGCGTCGTAGTGAGCCGGATCGGGCTCCAGGAGGGTGAGGGAGGGGCACAGCGAAACGGCACGGGACACCCGCATACCCGGGCGCACTCCCACCTGAGCCCCTCGCTCCGAAACCTGCCAGACATCCCGTCGTCCTCTCGGCTCTCCAGGAGAGAGGAGGGCGACCGAGGTGGCGTCCAGTTCCGGGGCCCGGACCAGCTCCAGACGAAGCTCGAAGGTGGGCAGCCAGAGACAGGTGGACATGCGAGAGGAGAGAGTGGGGGCGTCCATGGATTCGAAGGGGCAGATCTGCGCCGAGGATACCGAATAAATACCGAAAGTAGAAGGTACATCGAAACTCGGGAGTAGAGCAAGAGAAGCTCAGCGGATCGGGTCGACGGAAAGACCGGAGGACCCGAGGAGAAAGAGGAATCCGTCCATGAGGGAAGAGCGGGAGGGGGTGCTCTCCCGGGGCTGACGCGCCAATTCCCCCGAGGGGTGTTCGTCAGTGGGGGAGGCGACTCCGGAGCATTCCGTAGCTCCACGTTCCGAGAACGGCGGAGACGATGGCCAGGCCTATGGCCGGGATCCCCGCACCCAGGAGCGCGAAGAGCGGGCCCGGACATGCGCCGGTGAGTGCCCACCCCACTCCGAAGAGAAGTCCTCCGGCAACATAGCGGATACCTCGTCCCATGACCTTCGGCGGGATCACGATCCGCTCTCCGTTGAGCGCTCGGATCTTCCCCTTCTTGATCAGGAGAATGGAGGGGACGGCGACGGCCAGGGCCGTGGCGAAGATCCCGTACATGTGGAAGCCCTGAAACCGAAACATCTCCTGGATCCGGAACCAGGAGATCACTTCCCCCTTGGTGATGAGGATGCCGAAGAGAGTTCCCACTCCGAGATACACGAGGAGCGCGCCGAGTCGATTGGGTGAGGAAGTCATCCGGGGCCTCCTTTAGAAGAGCAGGGGAAGGAGGAGATGCGTCGCGGCGATGCCTCCCACGAAGAAGGAGCCGATGGCGAGGAGGCTCGGAAGCTGGAGGTCACCCAATCCCGCGATCCCGTGGCCCGAGGTGCATCCTCCCGCCCAGGCTGCTCCGAAGCCTACCAGAAACCCGCCCAGCCCCAGGACGATCCAGCCCCGGAGCGAGAAGAGCGCATCGGCTGCGAAGAGATCGGCCGGCACCAGCCCTTCGAAGTCGACGATCCCCAGCGCGGAGAGGTCCGCCTGGGTGGAGGTGGCGATGGCGATCGGATCCGGGTTGGCGAAGACGAATCCGGCGAGAAACCCTCCGAGTACGATCCCCGCCGCGAAGGCCAGATTCCAGCCTCCACGAGCCTTCCAGTCGTACCGGAGGTACTCGGTCGGAGAGGGAAGCGTGGCAGCGCACAGATGACGGAGGTTCGCGCTGACGCCGAAGAGACGGTTCCCGATGATGAGGAGGAGGGGGACGAAGAGGCCAATCAGGGGCCCCGCGACCCACCAGGGCCATGGACGGTGGAGGAACTCGATCATGGAGGATTCCGGTCGGGGATGCGCGCAACGTTCCAATGAACCGAAGGAGGGGGATCTTCCGATGGAGGTCAAGAGGTCCGTCGGAGGAGCGCCGGACTTTGTTGGAATAGGTGGCTTTCGTGACCCGGGCGCTGCCCACGCGCAGGTGCACCGGATGTCGCGTCAGAACTCGCCGATCAGCAGAACTCGCCGATCAGGGTGATCTCGGGTTCCAACTCGTACCCCAGATTCCGCAGGACGGTCTCGCGGGCCAGGTCGATGAGGTAGCGGACGTCGTCCGCAGTGGCTCCCCCGAGGTTCACGATGATGTTCGCGTGCTTGTGGAAGATCCCCGCACCTCCGTGGACGTGCCCCTTGAGCCCGCACTCGTCGATAAGCCGGCCGGCACCGATTCCCCCGATCTTCTTGAAGATGGAGCCGGCGCAGGGGTAGAGCCAGAGATCCGGATGACGCTCCTCCCTCCAGGCCAGGTTCTCCCGGATCACCGTCCGGAGCTCCTCGATGGGCGTCGGGCTCAGTTGGAACGTGGCCGAGAGCACCACATCGTCCCGGTGGTGGAGGATCGAGTCATCGTATCCGAACTCGAAGTACTCGGTATCCACCACCTTGAGCTCCCCCTCTTCGGTGAGGAGATACGCCGACTCCAGGACCTCCTCGATGAAGAGAGTTCTCTCTCGCCTCGGTGCCGGTGAGAGGAAGTGGAGGTTCTGCCAGAGGGCGCCCCCAACGGTGCTCGGAATCCCCACGAAGTGGTGCAGGCCGCCAAGGCTCCGGGAGACCGTGGCCTGGATGAGGTCGGGGTACGTTTCCACCCCTGCCCCCACTTCCACCCGGCAGTCGTCCAAGAATCGAACTCCCCCTACGTCGCAACGGATCACCATTCCCCGAAATCCCCGATCGCCCACCAGGATGTTCGCACCTCGACCCAGGAGGAAGTGGGGGATTCCGAGTTCCCTCGCGGACGATACCGCAGCGAGGAGTTGCTCGGGAGTTCGAGGACGGACGAGGAGGTCGGCGAGTCCCCCGATCTGGAAGGTGGTGAGAGGGGCGAGGGGGACGTCGTGTTCGAGAGGGATTCCCCCCAGGCGCCCCTCGAGCTCCCGCAACGGGTACCGGTTCGTCTGGACCATGGAATCGGTGAGTGTGATGGCTTGGTGGGATGAGTGAGTTCGCCGGGCCGATGCGGAAACGGGTTCGAAGGTACCGACTCGGGTTGATCCTCGATACCGGGTCCCGGAGTCCGTGGCGGTGCACCTCGCCGGAAGATAGCTTCTTCACGTGTCCGGACCACGTGCCGAAAGGGGGCAGCATGAGCGCAGAGCGCAGTCAACGGCGGTCGATTCTCGTGCTGGGAGGGGGCGAGCTCGAAAGGGAGCTCGTGATCTCGGCTCGTCGGCTGGGGATGAGGGTGGTTGCGGCCGATCGGGAGGAGGACACTCCGGCAATGCGGGTGGCCGACGTACGCGAGGTGCTTTCCCTGCGCGATGGCACAGCGCTGAAGGGTGTGGTCCGGACGTACCAGCCGGACCTCGTGGTACTTGCGACCGGGGAGGTCGAGGTTGGGACCCTCCGGCAGCTCGAGGAAGATGGGACGCAGGTCGTCCCGAGCGCCGAAGTCGGAGAGCTGCTCCGGACCCCGGGGTCCCTCCGGGCAATGGTCGAGGAGGAGCTCGGTCTCCGGATTCCCCGGTCTGCCCGCGCCTCTTCAGAGGAAGAGCTGCACGAGGCCTGCGAGCGGGTCGGATATCCCTGTGTGGTGAAGTTCACCTTTCCCGCGTCGGTGAAGGGGAGGAGTCTCGTCTCCGGATCCGCGAGGGTCTCGCGAGCCTGGGCCTTCGCACGGGAGGAGAGTCCGGGCGACGATCCACAACTCGTCGTGGAGGAGTTCGTCGACTTCTATGCCGAGGTGACGCTGTTCACCCTTCGCTTGCGGGATGGCTCGACCCGCTCACTCGAACCCATCGCATTCCGAGAGGAACAGGGTGAACGGCGGGAAGCGTGGGTCCCCTCCGGACTTCCGGAGAGCCAGGTGGCGGAGGCCGGGGAGATGGCCCGGATCCTCACGAACCGCCTCGGGGGCAGTGGGCTCTTCGCGGTGGATTTCTTCGTGACCAAGGAGGAGATCGTCTTCTCCGAGGTCTCCGCGGGCCTCCACGAGACTGGGATCTTGACCCTGATTTCCCAGGATCTCTCCGAGTTCGACCTTTACCTGCGAGCGATCCTGGGGCTGCCGATTCCGGCGCTTCGCTCCTACGGGCCGGCGGCGGCCGCGATGATTCTCTCGGATCGGGAGGGGGGAACGGTCGGAACTCAGGGGGTGGAGCGGGCGCTCCAGGTGGAAACCGTTCAGCTTTTCATTTGCGAGCGGGGCCGGGGAGATCCGGGACGCAAGCTGGGATGGGCCCTCGCCTCCGGAGGCACGACGGAGGAGGCCAGGGCTCGAGCTCTGGAGGCTGCTTCCCGGGTCCCCGTCGACTACGGCGCATGACCCGGCTCGCCGCACGACACCGAAGGCAACGCCTGTCGTGTGCCCGTATCCGGTTTGCCTCTACCCGGATCCGCTCCCGGCCTCCCGCCTCTCCATTCGGAGGAGCCACCATCCCGCCAGGCCCAGGGGCAGCAGGATGAGGAGCACGACGACCGCAGGGTGGCCGAGGAGGCCCGGCTCTCGTGCGATCACCTCGAAGGTCGCCGAACCCCGGCCGGCCTCGCCGTTGACCTCGATCTCGATTTCCCAGGGGCCCTCCGCTCCCAGACCGAACTTGGCGGCGTGGTAACGGGGATCGTCCGCCAGCTCACGGGTCGCCCGGAGCTCCTGTTGTGCGCCCGATCCCCTGAGGGGGCGGCTCCGCACCAGGATCTCCACGCCCTCGGGGACTCCCTCGACCCCCTCTTGAATGAGGAGGATGCTCACGTCGAGGGTATCGGGGCGGACCGGTGTGGGGTCGGTGTAGACCGAGACCCGGTACTCCCCCATGGTGAGGTTGGCCAGACGTAGCATCCCTCCATTCCCCGCGATCTGGAGGGGAAGGAGGAGGAGCCCTAGAGGGAGGATGGCCAGAAGGAGGAGGGCTCCCGAGAGGCGGAGAGCTCCGGCGGGATGCGGCGTTCGGCGCCCGGATGTTTGATCCACGGCAACGGCTCTGTTCAGATGGGCTGAAAGGTTCCCCGCATCTCCATCGGCTGGAGAAGGAGCCAGATCCCCACTCCTGCGAGGAAGGTGGCGAGGACCGCCCACGGAAGGAAGGCCAGGCCGGCCTTGCGCCCGGAGTCTTCCTCACGAAGGGCGATCCGGTACCCGACCACCAGGGTGAGGAAGAGGCCGCCCTGGAGGAGGAGGACCTCCAGAGGAAAGATCCAGCTCTCGGGCACCATCGCTCCCGTTCCCGCCATCGGCCCGGTTCCGCCCGGCAGGCCGAGATCGGTCAGGTACTCGCGGAAAAGGGGGACCACAACCAATCCTCCGGTGAGAAGGTGGAAGAGGTAATGGGCGGCCCACATGCCGAACCCCAGTGGGACGAGGGCCCAGGCATAGCTGCAGATCCGATCGGAGAGGGTGCCCTTTCCCCCGCTGAGGGCACGGCTCGCCGAGGCGGCCGTCCCAACCAGAAGTAGGGGCACGCCCGCCAGGCCGATCCCGAAAAAGAGAACCAGCGTCACGGGCTCCCAGGGAACGGCCAGGGTGGCCGCGAGCCAGCTCTGGAGGGCAAAGACGGGCTCGACCATTCCGAAGGCATTGACGAATGCGGCGAAGACGATCAGGAGGGCCAGGGCGGCCAGGTCCGGTCGCCGGGAAATCCTCCCTACTCCGGAGCGGACCGGATCTCGCACGAGCTCGCGAGCCGGCGAGCGAACGAGAATCCCCACATTGTCGTAGGGACAGGCGTGGATGCACTCCATGCAGAAAGTGCAGTCCAGATTCCCCTCCTTCCGGGGCTGGTAGAGGGCGAGTTCGCATCCTCCCTGGAGCAGTCCCTCCCTGCCCATGGATCGCCCGGGGGCGGCGTCCCACGCGAGCGCCGGGGTGCCGTCCACACCATCCAGCCGGATGGGTGAGCGGCCGCCCTGTCCCCTCGTCCGGGCCTCGGTGCCGAACCCCGGGGCGTATCGGCCCCGAATGCAGTCCTTGGTCGTGCACGTCTCACAAACCGCGGGGTCCCGAATCGCCACCTCGGTCGGCGAAATCATCCCATTCACAAAGTGAAACTGTCCGATTGGACAAAGGTGCTTGCAGAAGGTCGCCCCCTTGAAGAAACCGTCGATCACAAATGCGAGGACGAAGTAGGTGAGGGCCACCCAGGCGGTGAGCCAGGGGCTCGACCAAAGGCTGAAGGCCTCGTACGACCAGAAGAAGAGGATGAGGAGGGCCACGCCCAGCCACTTGGATCGAAGCGCCCTCGGCCACACCCGGTCCGCAGGGAGGAAGCGCTTGGCCACCCTCCGGGGGAGCATGAAGGGACAGGCCATGCAGAAGAGGTTTCCCATCACCAGGAGAGCCAGGACCACAAAGCCCCTCCAATGCACCCAGGGGAGCACCCCGGCCAGGTTCAGGGGAGCGAGCTGCGGGCCGAACCAGCCGTCCAGCATGATCAGGACGGCCAGGCCGAGGAAGATGGACTGAAGGAAGGTGCGGGCGTGACGCCACCGCAGAAAGGTGCCGATCACGGGAGCTCGGAGGAGGTCCCGTACCGGCCGGCCCGACGTACCGGAAGGGGTCAACCGTCCTGACCGTCCGGGGGACCTCCGGAGACGACTCGGAGTTCGCGGTCGCGGACCGCTTCCCGCCCGTCGGGAAGCGTGATCCGAATCCGCAAGATCCAGTCACCTCCCATCGTGAAATCGAACTCGGGCACCACGTATTGCCCCGCATCCGCCGGGTCTGCGGTGCCCCGAACGGGCGCCATCCCGGCGTGGTCCATCCTTCCCTCGACCTCGACGGCAGCATCGGGGATCGGGACTCCGATCGAGTCGTCGATCGAGATGACGAGCCGGGTTGGCCCGACGATGGGGGGGGTAGGGGCGGTCTCCAGCCGGATCTCCACGGGCAGGTCGTCCTCTGGGAGGTCCCCCCGACAACCTACCAGGGCGCCGAGGCCCGCGAGGGTCAGACAGGTCACCAGCCGGCTCGCGTGGGACATCATCGGGTGAGGAGCGGAAGGAGAGTGTCGACCATCGAGCCCTCATCCAGATACGGTTGGAGCAAGCGAACCACCTGACCTTCCGCACTCACGACGAAGGTCCGGGTGGAGTGCTCCACCATGTAGTCCGGAATCCGATCCCCATCCGAGTCGTCCAGGTTCTCGTCGCCATCCAGGTTCTCGTCGCCATGTGGGTGGTCCGTATGATCCCCGTGGATGTCATGATCCTGGTGGATGTCCACGTAGACTCCCCAATCCGCGGCGACCCGCTCGACCTCCTCCCGCGTTCCTGTCGCCGCCACGATCGAGGGATGGAAGTTCGCCATCCATCCCTCGAGCGCGTCCGTCGTGTCCCGATCGGGGTCCACGCTCACAAAAAGCCCCTGGAAGCCGAGTCCACGGGCCTCCAACTCGCCCAATGCCCGGCTCCAGTGGAGGAGGGTGGCGGGACACACATCCGGACAGTTGCTGAAGCCGAAGAAGACGAGGACCAACTGGCCTCGGAAGTCCTCGAGCCTCACGTCCTCTCCGCGAGTGGAGGTGAGGGCGAGAGATGGGGCCGGATAGGGCTCGATATGGATCTGCCGGGGGTCCCACTCCGAGCTCCCGTCGAAGGCCGGTCGGAGCACGAGGAGGTACACGGACACGGCGGCGAGGCCGACGAGAAGTCCGGTGACGGTCTGGAGGGCTCGGTGGAGCGACATGGATGAGAACCGGGTGGAGTAACCTCTCGGGCCACGATCTGGCTACACGGTTGACGACGTAAGGTAACGGGAGATATTTTAGGTTAGACTAATTATGGGTTTAGCCCAACCTAAATGGAGCATTGTCCGATCGTTTCGAGCATGTCGAGCAGACTGGGACACCAGGGGCACTGGTCCCGCACCGACACCACCCCCGACATCGGTTCCCGTTCCCGCGATCGATCGCGGGGGGGACGGGTGTTCGCCCACGGCGCGTCGACCTTTGCCGCCTTCCTTCTCGTTCTCCTCCTGGCCGTCCTTCCCGCCTGTGCCGGGGACGCGCGGGGTGGGGAAGGCCGGCTCAACGTCGTGACGACGATCGGGATGATCACGGACATCGTGGAGCGGGTGGGGGGCGACCGGGTAGTGGTCACCGGACTCATGGGCCCGGGCGTGGACCCCCATCTCTACAAGGCGAGCGCCGGGGACGTGCGGCGGCTCTCCTCCGCCGAGGTGATCTTCTACAATGGGCTCCACCTCGAGGCGGCGATGGCGGAATTGCTCCAGCAGATGGATGGCCGGACCCGGACGCGCGCCGTCACCGACGGGGTGTCCCCCAATCGTCTCCTCACACCCCCGGAGTTCGAAGGGCAGTACGATCCGCACCTCTGGTCGGACGTGACCCTCTGGATGTCGGCGGTGGAGACCGTGGCGGAGACCCTCGCGGAGGTCGATCCTGAGGGGAAGGAGCACTACCGGGAGAACGCGGCTGCCCTCCTGGAGGAGTTGGAGGAATTGCACGAGTGGGTGCGTGAACGGGTCGAGGAGCTCCCGTTGGCGCGCAGGGTCCTGGTCACCGCTCACGACGCCTTCAACTACTTCGGGAAGGCCTACGGCTTCGAGGTGGAGGCGCTCCAGGGGCTTTCCACCGCCACCGAGGCCGGCACGGGGGATGTACAGCGTCTGGCGCGCCTCATCACCGATCGCGAGATCCCGGCGATCTTCATCGAATCGTCCATCCCGCGCCGAAACGTCGAGGCGGTCCAGGCTGCGGTGCGATCCCGGGGTGGTGAGGTCGAGATTGGAGGGATGCTCTTCTCGGATGCGCTTGGAGATCCCGGGACCGAGGAAGGAACGTACGCCGGGATGATCCGTCACAATGTGAACACCATCGTGGGTGCCCTTTCCTCGGGAGTCGAACCCGATCGAGTCGCCGAGACCGAGGGAGGATGACCGAGACCGCCATCGAGGTCAACGACCTCACCGTAGCGTACCACGAGCGTCCGGTCCTCTGGGACGTGGACCTCCGGGTGCGTCCGGGAGCGCTCACGGCCATCGTCGGGCCCAATGGTGCGGGGAAGACGACGCTCATCAAGGCGATTCTCGGCCTCGTTTCCCCGGCCGCCGGTCAAATCCGCGTCCTGGGCCGTAGCTATCGGGAGGCCCGTTCCGAGGTGGCGTACGTGCCCCAGCGCGGAAGCGTTGACTGGGACTTTCCAACCTCGGTCCTGGACGTCGTCCTGATGGGGACGTACGGTAGCCTCGGCTGGATCCGTCGGCCCGGGAAGAGAGAGGAGAGTCGGGCGCGCGAGGCGCTCGAGAAGGTGGGGATGGAGGCATTCGCCCATCGCCAGATCAGCCAGCTCTCGGGCGGACAGCAGCAGAGGGTGTTTCTGGCACGGGCCCTCGTCCAGGACGCTCGGGTCTACCTGATGGACGAACCGTTCCAGGGGGTGGACGCGCGCACGGAGAGGGCGATCGTGGATGTCCTCAGGGAGCTTCGGGAACGGGGTGACACGGTGGTGGCAGTGCACCATGCGCTCCAGACGGTCCCTGAGTACTTTGACGACGCCGTGATTCTCAACGTGCGGCGCATCGCCTCGGGGCCCGTCGGCGAGGTTTTCACCGAGGAGAACCTTCGGGTCGCCTACGGGGGAAGGGTGCCTTTCCTTCAGGGTGTGGCGGGCGGCGCCTCGGCAGCGCGCGACTCGCCTCCGCCCCCGGAGTCCCCGGTGGACCGGAGGGCGCGCCCGGAGGCAACGTGAGCATCGGGGAGCTTTTCAGCCTCCTTCTCTTCGATTACACCCTCCGGACCGTGGCCCTTGGCACCGCGGCCCTCGGGGCGGTCGCAGGGGCTCTGGGGTGCTTTGCGGTGCTCCGAAGGCAGAGCCTCCTGGGTGACGCCATTGCCCACGCCGCGCTGCCCGGTATCGGGCTGGCGTTTCTTCTCACCGGGTCGCGCGCGACCCCGGTCCTGGTCCTCGGCGCGGCACTCGCGGGATGGATCGGGACTCTCTTTGTCCTCTGGATCGTACGCAGCTCCCGGATTCGAGAGGACGCGGCGCTCGGGATCGTCCTCTCCGTCTTCTTCGGCGTCGGCCTGGTTATTCTCACCTTCGTGCAGCGGCGACCCACCGCGGCCCAGGCGGGGCTGGAGACCTTTCTGTTCGGCCAGGCCGCAACGCTCCTCCTTCGAGACGTGCTTCTCATCGCCTCGCTCGGGGGTGCCGCCCTGGTCGTCCTGGCCCTGTTCTGGAAGGAGTTCAAGCTCCTTTCCTTCGACCCCGAATTCGGTGCCTCGGTCGGGCTTCCGGTGACTCGGGTCGACCTGCTTCTCACGAGTCTCCTGGTCGTGGCCATCGTGATCGGGCTCCAGGCGGTCGGCGTGGTCCTGATAAGCGCCCTGGTCGTTGCCCCCGCCGCGGCCGCGAGGCAGTGGACCGACTCGCTTTCGGTGATGGTGGTATTGGCGGGCTTTCTGGGGGCGCTGGCGGGGGTCGCTGGATCCATGGTCAGCTCGCTCGGAGGGGGCATCCCGACCGGCCCAACGATCGTACTGGTGGCCTCCCTGGCGGTAATTATTTCGCTTTGCTTCGCCCCCCGTCGAGGACTCATGGCCGGTTTCCTGAGGGAGCGGGGGACCCGGCGCCGGCTGCGGGTGGATGCGGTCCTGGCCGATCTGTATGCACTGGCCGCCCAGCATGGGGAAGCGACCAGTCACGCGCACCCGGTCGCGGTGCTTCGTGCGATGCAGGAGCGAAGGGGAGGTCTGGAGCGCAGCCTCGAAGCGCTCGAATCCAGGGGTCTGGCCCGCGAGGTGCGGCCCGGCGAGTGGTGCCTGACCAAGGCGGGAGTCGAGCGCGCCCGCACCCTCTTCCTTCCGGAGGTCGCCCCGTGAGCTGGATCGATTTCGAGATCCAGGCTCTCGCGATTGTGGTGGCGGTCAGCTGCGCCCTACCGGGAGCCTTCCTCGTCCTTCGGAGGATGGCGCTTATGAGCGATGCCATCTCCCACTCCATCCTCCTCGGAATCGTGCTCGCCTTCTTCGTCGTCGAGGACATTACCCATCCCCTCCTCATTCTCGCGGCCGCCGCTACAGGAGTCCTGACCGTCGCGCTGGTCGAGGCGCTGCACCGCACCCGGAAAGTGAAGGAGGATGCCGCGATCGCCCTCGTCTTCCCTGCGCTCTTCTCAGTCGCGGTGATCCTGATCTCCCGCTACGCTGGAAGTGTCCACCTCGACCTGGATGCCGTGCTCCTGGGCGAGATTGCCTTCGCGCCCTTCCGCCGCCTCGAGCTATGGGGGATGGACCTGGGCCCGCGTGGGCTCTGGATGATGGGGGCGATCCTCCTCCTGAATCTTCTGGCGATAGTAGTCTTCTACAAAGAGCTCAAGCTCTCCACCTTCGATGCCGGCCTGGCGGCGGCCCTCGGGTTTTCCCCGGCGCTCGTGCACTACGCTTTCATGACGCTCGTCTCGGTGACCGCCGTCGGAGCGTTCGATTCCGTGGGCTCGATCCTGGTCGTGGCCCTCATGATCGCACCGCCTGCGGCGGCCTATCTCCTCACCGACCGTCTTCCTCTTCTCCTGGTCCTGAGCGGAGCTCTCGGAGCGGTCTCTGCGGTGAGCGGCTTCTGGCTCGCCCGGGGAATCGATGCCTCGATTGCAGGGTCGATGGCGGCGATGGCCGGGGTGACCTTTCTTCTCGCGCTCCTGTTTGCGCCAGACCGGGGCGTGGTCGCCGGGGTCCGACGCAGGGCTCGGCAGCGGCTGGAGTTCGCGGGCGTCATGCTCGCGATCCATGTCCTGAATCACGAGGGCGGGCCGCGAGCTCGGGCCGAAAACCGGGTGGAGCACCTCCAGGAGCATCTTCGCTGGTCACCCGACTTCGCCCGGAAGGTGGTGCGCCACGCGCAGCGGGAGGGATTGATCGCATCCGGTTCGGGAGGAGAGCTGCACCTGACCGCGCTCGGGAGGGAGCATGCCCGACATCGAATGCTCCATTGAGCGGCCGCATGAGCGTGCGGCACCGACTCCTCTGATTGACACTCCGGAAGGCCCCTGCGAAATTGGGTATCTGGCGGCTCCCGGCCGTGTCCTTTCCTCTCGTCTCCACGCCAAGTAGCTGAGCCATGTTTACCTCGCTCCGAGCGCGAATCGTCGTGATTCTGGCAGTGGTCGCGGTCTCCGGCTGGTACCTCTACCAGAACCAGGTGCAGACCGGAAGCCCGCTGAAGCTGGGCCTCGATCTCCAGGGCGGCATGCACATGGTGCTGGAGGTCGACGATCCGGATGGAACCATGTCGCTGGAGGCCCGCTCTGACGCGATCGACCGTGCGCAGCGCATCATCCGGAACCGGATCGACGAGCTGGGCGTCGAGGAACCCCTGGTCCAGAAGGTGGGACAGGACCGGCTCATCGTCGAGCTGGCCGGGATCGATGACGAGGAGCGGGCGAAGGAGATCGTCGGGCAGACGGCCCTCCTCGAATGGAAGCTCGTACGTCCCACCAGCACAGCGCGGGCCGCGCTCCCTCGGGTCGACCAGATCCTGGTGGCGACGCTGGGCGCCGATTCACTGCGGGCTCTTGGGCGGGCGGTAGACGAAGAGGCACCCCGGCCCGAGGGAGAATCGGTGGAGGATCTGCTCTTCGGACGAGGGGCGGAGGAGGTGGAGGAGATTCCCGAAGAAGGTATTCAGGAATTGGACGTCGAGGACGAGGGCGAAATTGCCGAGGAGCTTGAGCTCACCCAGGAGGAGTCGGATCTTCGTCCGTTCACAGCGCTCCTCCTCGAGGGTATGGACGAGGGTGAGTACCTCGTTCCCACCGAGGACTACGACACCGTTCGCAGGTTCCTCGAGATGGACGAGGTCCAGGCGGTCTTCCCCCGGGAGATCTCGCTCCACTGGGGCTGGGAGCCGGTGGCGGTGGGCGCTCGGACGTACCGGCGCCTCTTCGTCCTCGAGCGGGAGGCGTTCCTGACCGGTGAGATGCTGGAGGATGCCCAGTCACAACGGGATCAGCAGTTCAACCAAGCGATCGTCCAGTTCGAGCTCTCCCGGGCCGGAGGGCGGATATTTTCCGACCTGACCGGGAGACATATCGGCGAGCGGATCGCGATCGTGCTGGATCAGGAGGTGGTGAGCGCCCCGGTCGTTCGTTCCCGGATCGGCGCCCGCGGGCAGATCGAGCTGGGGCAGGCCTCGATGGAGGAGGCTCGGGACCTCGCGCTCGTCCTCCGGGCCGGTGCGCTTCCGGCCCCACTCAGGATCATGGAGGAGCGGACCGTCGGTCCCTCGCTGGGTCAGGACTCGATCGACCAGGGGCAGATCGCGGGAATCATAGGCCTCCTGATGGTGGTCCTCATCATGATCGCCTACTACCGGTTCACCGGATTCCTCGCGATCGCCGCCCTCACCGTTTATGTGACGCTGGTGATGGGTGGTTTGGCCGGCTTGAATGCCACCCTCACCCTTCCGGGGATCGCGGGCTTGATCCTATCGATAGGTATGGCGGTGGACGCGAACGTGCTGATTTTCGAGCGAATACGGGAGGAGCTCGACGCCGGTCGAGCCATCCGCACGGCGGTGGACGAGGGGTTCGCCCATGCACTCTCCGCGATTGTTGACGCGAATGTCACTACGCTCATCACGGCCTTGATTCTCTTCCAATTCGGGACCGGCCCGGTTCGAGGGTTCGCGGTCACCTTGTCGATCGGAATCATGGCGTCGTTCTTCACCGCCCTCTATGTCACCCGGACGCTGTATCTGATCTATCTCCGGGGCAAGACGGCCACCGATACCATCAGCATCTGAGGCTCTGGGTAGATGCGGTTTTTCAAGGATGCGAAGTTCGGATTCATCGAGCAGCGGCGAAAGGCCTACCTGGTTTCTGCCGCAGTTCTCGCGGTCGGCCTCGGGGCGGTGGGTGTGAATTTGTTCACCCTGGGCTCCTGGCTCCACTACGGCGTCGACTTTACCGGCGGGAGCCTCATCCAGGTGCAGGTGGCGGAGGGGATCACCGACGCCGAGCTCCGGGAGGCCCTCGGTGGGGCACAGGCTCCCCCCATCACCCGGTTCGGAGCGGACAACGAGTACACGATTCGCGCTCCCCTGGTGGAAGGGGTGGATGCCGACCAGGTCGCGGCCGGGCTGAGGGACCAGTTGGCCGCGAGCCCCCAACTAGGCGACTTCCAGGTCGTGCGGACGGAGATCGTGGGACCGCAGATCGGAGAGGAGCTTGCGCAGAGGGCCGTGATGGCGGTCCTCATCTCCTTCCTCCTGACTCTGATCTACATCGGGTTCCGCTTCGAGTTCAGATTCGGGCTCGCTGCCGTGATCGCAACTGTGCACGATATCATGGTGACGCTCGGGTTCCTGGCGCTCTTCCGCGTCGAGATGTCGCTTGCGACGGTGGCTGCGGTGCTCACGATCATCGGATATTCGCTGAACGACACGATCGTGGTCTTCGATCGGATCCGAGAGAACCTCAACAAGAAGGGGGGACGCCGCGAGGATCCCTTGAAGCTCATCAACCGCTCGATCAACGAGGTGCTTCCCCGCACGGTCCTGACGTCGGGAACGACGCTCGCGGTGCTCGGAGCGCTCCTGATCCTCGGGGGAGCGGTGATCCGGGACTTTGCCTTGGTCCTCATCTTTGGGGTGGTCATCGGTACCTACTCCTCCATCTATGTTGCCTCCCCGGCGCTCCTCGAGATCCAGAGGCGTTGGGGTACCAAGGAGGACCACAAGAAGAAGCAGCGTCGGAAGAAGCCTCGGAGTGAGGAGGCCATTCCGGTCTGAGCCCGGGTGCGCAGAACTCGGCCCGCCGTGCGTTACGCACTACTCGGTACGCACCATTCGGTACGCACCATTCGGTACGCACTGGGGCACGAGCCGTGGACGAGCCCACCGGGGGGGGGTGTGGAACCATTCCGCGCCCCCCGCTTCTTTGCCCCCTTCCGCTGACAATGCTCCTGGATACTCATTGCCACCTGACGCACGACCGCTACGCTGCCGATCTCCCCGACGTGCTCGCCCGAGCCCATGCGGCAGGGGTCGGCGGAGTGGTCGTGGTGGCGTCGAACCTCGAGGATGCAGAGACCGTCCGGGCCCTCCTGGACGCAAGTGAGGAAGCCGTCGAGGGTCGCCCCCGCCTCTGGGGTACCGCCGGGATCCATCCCCACGAGGCCGCCGGGGCCGGGCCGGCACTTCGTCAGCGGCTGGAGGAGGCACTCGACGCTCACCCCAGGGTGGTGGCCGTCGGGGAGTGTGGATTGGACTACCACTATGACGTCTCGCCGCGAGTGAAGCAGCGGAGCGTCTTCGAGCTTCACCTCGAGGTGGCGGAGGCCCGCTCGATGCCGGTGGTCGTCCACTGCCGGGAGGCGGAGGACGAGATGGTCTCTATCGTAGAGGAAGCGGGACGGGCCGGTGTGCGAGGGGTTCTGCACTGCTTTCCAGGGGACCTCCTCCTCCTCGATGCGGCCCTCGCCGCAGGGTGGCTCGTCTCCTTCACTGGACTCGTGACCTTTCCTGCCTTTGGAGGGCTCGACGCGGTCCGGCAGGTTCCGTCAGATCGATACATGCTGGAGACCGACGGGCCCTATCTGGCTCCGGTTCCCTATCGAGGGCGACGCAACGAGCCGTCTCGGGTGGTGCCGATCCGGGATCGGGTTGCAGAGGTGCGAGGGGAGGATCCCGCCGAAGTCGAGCGGCGCACGACCGAAACCGCTCGGAACTTCTTCGGCCTCGACGGGGTGCAGGCTCGTTGACCCATCGCTAGAGCCGCCTCCTTCCGCTCCATCTCGAGACTTCGCCAGGAGCCCATGCCACGGACGATCCGGATTCTCCCTGACAGCGTGGTCAACCAGATCGCAGCCGGTGAGGTGGTCGAACGACCGGCCTCTGTGGTCAAGGAACTCTTGGAGAACGCCTTGGATGCTGGAGCGCGCCACGTTGAGGTCCACCTCCAGGGCGGGGGCAAGCGGGTCGTTCGAGTCTCGGACGATGGGATGGGGATGGGTCGGGAGGACGCCCTCCTCGCGCTCGACCGGCACGCGACCTCGAAGATCGGCTCGGCCGAGGATCTACGGGGAGTCCGGACCTTCGGTTTCCGCGGTGAGGCCCTCCCCTCGATTGCATCGATTTCCCGCTTTGTCTTGGAGACCCGTGTCGCTGCGGAGGAGGTGGGTTCGCGCATCCGGGCCCGAGGGGGAACGATCACCGGGGTCGAGGATCTGGCGCGCGCTCCGGGCACCACCGTCACGGTCGAAAATCTCTTCTTCAATGCCCCGGCTCGGGGAAAGTTCTTGAAGGCTTCCTCGACGGAGGTAAGGGTGGTGAGCGAGGCCGTATCCGGTCTCGCGCTGGCGAACCCTTCCGTGGGTTTCACCCTGACGTCGGACGAGCGCCCCCTCCTTGAGCTTCCTCCCGCCACCGACGTGGTCGAGCGGATCGAGGGCCTTTGGGGCGCGGAGGTCGCGAGTCAGCTCCTTCCGGTCGAGTTGCGGGAGGAGGGGATGGAGCTGCGGGGAGTGATCCAACGTCCGGACGCGACCCGGCCCGGCTTTCGGCGATCGTATCTCTTTGTGGGAAAACGGCCCTTTCGGGAGCCCTCGCTCATCCAGGCAGCCGATCGGGGATACCGGACGACGATTCCCGCCGAGCATCGCCCTTGGCTCGTCCTCTTCCTCGATGTCCGGCCGGGAAGCGTGGATGTGAACGTGCACCCCTCCAAGGCAGAGGTCCGCTTCAGCGATCGGGCCCGGGTGGAGCAGCTCGTGGAGGAAGGAGTGAGGCGGGCACTCGAATCCGAAGCCAGCTCCGCCACCTTCGAAGTCAGCCCGGCACCTCCGACGCTAAGGATTCGCGAGCGGGAAAAGGAGGAGGACCCCACGGGCCCGGAGGGTGGGGAGGTCGAGTCGCAGATGGCCCTCTTTCTCGCGAGGCGGTCACCGTCTGACCTGGAGCCTTCCGAGGAGGATGGAGAGGATGGAGGTCGTTCGAACGCGGACATTGCTGATTCCGGGGTGACAGAGGCCGCCGAGCCTCCCCGCCTCTGGCAGGTGCACCGCGCATGGATAATGGCGGAGGTCCGGGATGGGCTGCTCCTGATCGATCAGCATGCCGCGCACGAGCGAGTGCTCTTCGAGGAGATCATGCGGAGCTTCGGGGACGGCCAGGACGCCGGTCAGCGCCTCCTCTTTCCGCTCACGATCCGCCTCACCCCAGCGGAGTATCAGGTGGTGGAGGACCTCCAGGGCCTCCTCCTCCGGACGGGATTCGAGGTCGAGGGCTTCGGCGGGGATACGGTCATCGTCCAGGCCGTGCCCAGTCCCCATCCGTACTTCGATGCGGAGCGGTGCTTCCGGGAAATGATCGAGGAGCTCGCCCACGGCTCCGAGCTCGTGCGCTCAGCCGGGAACCAGCATGAGCGGGTGGCGATGAGCTTCGCATGCAAAGCCGCAGTGAAAGCAGGTCAGGCGTTGGACGCACGAGAGATCCGGGAGTTGTTCGAGCGGCTCTTCGCCACGGAGCTGCCCTACCACGACGTGCATGGACGTCCCACGACGGTTCGCCTCTCGCGGACGGAGCTGGAGCGGAAGTTCGGCCGGTGAGGACGGTGGCGTTGGTCGGACCCACGGCATCGGGGAAGACCACTCTATCCGTGCCGCTAGCGCGCCGTCTGGATGCCGAGATCATCTCGATGGACTCGCGTCAGCTCTATCGGGGCATGGACATCGGCACCGACAAGGTGGGTTCCCGAGCCCGCGCTCTCGTGCCGCATCACGGGTTGGACCTGATCGATCCCGCGGAGCGTTACTCGGCCGGGGACTTCGCACGCGACGCGAGGCGCTGGATTGAAGGAATCCGGGCGCGAGGCCGAACGCCCCTCTTGGTCGGTGGGACGGGCTTTTTCCTGCGAGCGCTCACCCATCCGATCTTTCGGGAACCCCCGTTGGACGAGGAACGGCGGGAACGGCTTCGCAGGTGGATGGAGGGGTGTTCGGAAGAGGAGTTGGCCCGTTGGGTGGAGGCATTGGACCCTGAGCGGGTCGCCCTGGCCTCGGCGGGAGGACGTCAGCGGCTCTCCCGGACCCTGGAGCTTCCCCTCCTGACGGGGCGACCGATGACCTGGTGGCACCGGAACGCCCCATCCGAACGTGCGGCGGTGGATCTCGAGGTGGTTCTCCTCACGCGTCCTCGTGAGGAGCTCTACGCCCGGATCGACCGCCGGGCCCGAGAGATGTTCGAGACGGGGCTCCTCGACGAGGTCCGGTCGCTCCTCGATGCGGGGGTCACTCCGGACGATCCTGGAATGACGGGGACGGGGTACCGGGAGGCTGTCGGCGTCCTCCGAGGCGAGCTCACGGTGGAGGAAGGCGTGCTCCGGGTGCAGCGCGCCACGAGAGGATACGCCCGGAGGCAGCTCACCTGGTTCCGGAATCAACTGTCCGGCCTCCGAATCCTGGAGGTCGACGCGTCCGCTCCCCTGGACGCGCAGATCGAGGCCGTAGTGGCCTGGTGGTCGGGATCGGAGTAAGGGCGCGGGGGTACGAGGCCCGATTTGGTCGTTCGATCGGCTGCCGGCTTCGGTCGTCGGTCGCCACCCCCGGCCATCGCTACTCTTTCCCTCCAGAAGGAGGCGTCAGCACGTGAAGATCGGGATCGCCTGTCACCCTACGTATGGTGGCTCGGGAGCCGTAGCGACCGAACTGGGGTTGGAGCTTGCGGAACGCGGACATGAGATCCATTTCATTTCGTATGCGCAGCCCTTTCGGCTCGTCGGATTCCAGGAGCGCGTCTATTTCCACGAGGTGGAGATGGACCACTATCCCCTATTCGAGCACCCTCCGTACTCGCTGGCCCTTGCGGTGTCGATCCACGAGGTCGCCCAGGAGTACGAGTTGGACGTCATCCATGTCCACTACGCCATCCCCCACGCGGCCTCGGCCTGGATCGCGCGCGAGATGTTCGAAGGGTCGAATGCGCCCAGTATCGTCACGACCCTCCACGGGACGGACATCACTCTGGTGGGACAGCATCCTTCTTTTCACTCGATCACGCGTTTCTCCATCCTCAAGTCCGATGGCCTGACCGCGGTTTCCGGTTTTCTCCGGGACGAGACGGAGCGCAGCTTCGGAGTGGACGCGGGACGGATCCGGGTGATCCCCAACTTCATCAACACCGAGCACTACCGCCGTGACCGCAAACCCTGTCATCGGGGAACGCTGGCTCCCGAAGGGGAGAAGATCCTCATGCACGTCTCCAACTTTCGCCGGGTAAAGCGAGTCCAGGACGTAGTCGCGGTGTACGCCAAGGTTCGCGAGCGAATTCCCAGCCGCCTCATCATGGTGGGCGACGGCCCCGATCGGCCCCGCGCACAACAAAAGGCCCAGGATCTCGGGGTTGCCGACGGGGTGAGCTTCCTCGGAAAACACACCTCGGTGGACGAGCTCCTCGCCTGCGCCGATCTGTTCCTCCTGCCCAGTGAATCGGAGTCCTTCGGGCTCGCCGCGCTCGAGGCCATGGCCTGTGGGACGCCCGTGGTGGCCTCCGCGGTCGGGGGTCTGCCTGAGGTGGTCGACGATGGGGTGAGTGGGCTTCTCTTCCCCAAGGGGAAGGTGGAGGAGATGGCAGCGGGTGCGGTGGAGATCCTCTCGTCGAGAGCGCGCTGGGAGGAGATGAGCCGTGCCGGGCGTGCGGTTGCAGTCGAGCGTTTCGGAGCGAAGGGGGTGGTGCCGATCTACGAGGCCTACTATCGGGAAGTGCTCGAAGGTGCTTTCGCACGGAGCGGCTCGTGAGCCGGACCGGGGAGGAGCGAGTGGGCATGGAGATCGAGCCGAGACTGGAGCCCGGCGTGGCGAGCCTTATTTCAGCTGCTCTCTCGGAGGATGTGGGGGCGGGCGACTGGACGACCGAGTGGACGGTGGGCGGCAGGGATCGAGCCGAAGCCACGGTGGTTGCGAAGGAGCCGATGATCCTCGCCGGGGAGGGGCTCGCGCGTCGTGTGTTCCATCGAGTCGATAGTGAGCTGGAAGTGGACGCTCTCCTCCCGACGGGCGTCTGGGCCGAGCCTGGAACCCCCCTTCTCCGGGTGCGCGGGCGGGCGCGTGGAATCCTCACGGCGGAGCGGACGGCGCTCAACTTCCTGGGCCGCCTTTCCGGGATCGCCACCCTGACACGGCGCTTCGTGGACCGGGTCGGCGGGACTGGAGCCCGGATTGTCGACACGCGCAAGACGACCCCGGGTTGGCGCGAGCTCGAGAAGCTGGCGGTCCGCGTCGGCGGGGGGACCAACCACCGGATGGGCCTCTACGACATGGTCCTCGTCAAGGACAATCACATCGTGGCCGCAGGAGGAATCGAGGCGGCGGTGGAAAAGGTGCGGACTTCGAACCGGGAGGGTCTGCCCGTCGAGGTTGAGGTTGGGGATCTGGATGAGCTCCGCGTTCTGCGAGGTCTCCGGGTGGATCGAGTCCTTCTCGACAACATGGGGGACGGTGAGCTTCGAGCGGCGGTGGAGGAAGTTCGCCACTGGGATCCACTCCGCCCGGAGTTGGAGGCGTCGGGGAACATGACTCTCGAACGGGTTCGGACGGTCGCCGAGACCGGAGTTCAGTGGATTTCAGTCGGGGCGCTTACCCACTCCGCCCCATCGGCAGACGTCTCCCTCCGCTTTGTGGGTTCGCCAGGAGGGGCCTCACCATGAGCCCTGGCTCTTGGGCCGGAGTTCCGGCGGCGTGGAAGGGCCGGTCCCCCGAGGCCTGGGCTCGCCGGCTCGGCGTGCCCCTCCTTGAGCTGCACGGTCGGCTCCCGTCGACCAGCTGCAGGCTGCGCGAACTTGTCTCCAAGGGTGTGGCGCCTATGACTGCGATCGTCGCGGGCGCCCAGACAGAGGGGCGGGGAAGGGGAGGAACCCGGTGGCACTCCGCAGACGACTCGGGGCTCTGGATCTCCCTTCTGCTTCCGGTCGAGCCGGCAGGTATGTCGGGCGCCGTCCCGCTCGCGGTCGGTGTGGCGACTGCCCGGGCACTCGAGCGGGCCGGGGGCGGGGGCGCTTCGGTCGCCCTCAAGTGGCCGAACGACCTGCTCATCGGTGACCGGAAGGTGGCGGGCATCCTCTGCGAGGCGGTTGCGCTGGGGCCCGAGAGAGTGGGTGGGGGGGTGATCGTCGGGATCGGAGTGAACCTGCGGCTTCCGCGAGGGGGTCTTCCCCCGGACCTCCTTTCCGCGGCAGCGTTTCTCGAGGAGGTCCGGGGGCGAGACGTCACGGAGCCCGAGTTGGCCCGTCTCCTCGTGGAGGAGCTCCAGCGCTGGGCCCACCCGGCGCCTTCCGCCCTCTCGCCGGGGCTTAGAGAGGAGTGGGAGGCGAGGGATCGGCTCCGGGGGGCGAGGGTCCTCTGCGACCGGGGGGTCACCGGAATGGCTCGCGGTATCTCGGAGGATGGCGGCCTGGAGGTGGCGTGTCCGGGAGGGGTAGTGGTGGTTCGGTCGGGGAGCGTGCGCCTCGCGGCGCCCGGGGCGTCACCGGCCCTCCATTCGACAAGCACGTTCGAATCTTAGGATCGGGAACGCATGATGCATTTGGTGTTGGATGTCGGGAACACTGAGACGGTGATCGGAGTCTTCCAGGCCGGGTCGCTCGAGGTGTCGGGGCACTGGAGATACGCGACTCCGGTGCCCCGGACCGCGGACGAACTGAGCTTGCTCGTCCGGAGCTTTCTCGACCAGAAGGGCTGGAGTCCGCGCGAGCTGGCTCGTGCCGTAGTGGGATCGGTGGTGCCACACCAGACGGAGCTGCTCCGGCGTGCGCTCGCCTCGGTCGGGGTGGAGGGGGTTCATGTCCTCGAAGGGGCCGAGGCGCTTCCGATCCGGCTCGATGTGGAGGAGCCCCGCACCGTGGGAGCGGACCGGATCGCGAACACGATGGCTACCTCGCACCTCTTTCGGCGGGACTCGATCGTGGTCGACTTCGGTACGGCGACGACGTACGACTGCATCACTGCGGACGGAGTATTCGGAGGGGGCGTCATCGCGCCCGGACTCCTTGCGGGTGAGGAGTGGCTCGGGGGGCACACGGCGAAGCTCCCCAGGGTCGAGTTCCGACCCCCTGAGAGGGTCATTGGGCGCCGGACCGAGGCGTGTCTCCAGAGCGGCCTGTTCTACTCGGCGGTCGACGCGGTGGATGGGATTGTGCAGCGCGTCCGCGAGGAGTGGGGTCGTCCGGATGCATTCGTCGTCGCGACCGGCGGACACGCTCCGGCTATCGCCTCCCATTCGAGGACGGTGGAAACCGTCGATCCGCACCTCACTCTGATCGGCCTGGAGCTGGCGGGCCGGCACCTGGCGCAGGCCCGATGAGGGAAGTCAGCACCCGTCGCCTCTCCCATTCCAGCCATCCGTTCGAGAAGAAGAGGAGTCGGCTCCGGAGGACGATTCCGGCCACCTCGGGGCGCGCCACCTTCACCGGCTCCTCGAAGACCCGGGGGTTGCTCTGGCTGAGGAGTGCCGTTCGGGCAGCCAGGAGGGCTGGGATAACACAAAAGATCCGGATGCCTCGCTCCGTCCTGGGGAGGAGTTGGCAGTAGCGGAGGGCATCGGAAATATGCCCCCGGGCCTTCCGGACCAGAAACCCCAGGATTCGCTCCTGCGCCGGGCGATCGAGCCCCCGGAGATCGAGACGGGGGGAAGCTTCGCCCGAGACGTCGAACAGGAGATGGCGGGGAATGTAGCTCCAGCCGCGCGCGGGGTCTTCGTGGAGACCTCGGATCACATTCACAGTCTGCAGGCCCAGCCCGAACGAGACGGCCACCTCGTCCAAGGCCTCTCGTTTGCGCCGTATCCGGGGCGAGTGTGCCGCGAAGAGTTCGGTCAGGAGGATTCCCACCCGGCCGGCGACCTCGAACATGTACTCGTCCAGGGCCGCTTCATCCGGGAAATCGTCGCCCCTGGTCGTCCACCGTGCCATCCCCCGCGTCGTGTCTGCAGTGTGGCGTTGGATCGGTTCGCGGAACCGGGGTGGTAGGGTGGAGAGGCCGTCGAGGATGAAGCCGGCTTCCCGGGCCGCCCGGTGGTCGGGGAGATCCTGGTCCAACGGCGAGAGGTTGCGCCTCAGGGGGCTCAGATCTTCGGGGTCCGGCAGCTCCGGGCTGGCCTCGACCAGCTGGGCCCAGTGGAGGAGGCCGGCCCGCTTCTCCTCCTCGGAGAGGGCCGGAGAGTCTTCGTAGTAGTCCGACACCCTCAGAACCAGATAGGCTAGAGTCACCGCCTTCCTGAGTGGCTCCGGAAGAGTCTCGATCCCCACGGAAAAGGTCCGGCTCGTGGACCGCAGCAGCTCGTAGTATGCCTGCATCGAGGGGGGCTGTGAGGGGCGAGGGTAGGCCGGGCAACCTAAACCCCGACTGCCTGCCGGACAAGCGTCGCGGCCCTGGAGGGCACCATTCGCCGGCAGTCCGTAAGCCCTTGTCAATTCTGGGATTTCTCCTGTTGACTCCTGTGGCCTTTGCGATAGATTAGGAGCGGGCTGTTAGCACTCGCCCGGAGTGAGTGCTAACAAGGTGCTCACCCTCCCAACTCCAAACGTGTAACGCGGAGGATAGACAATGGCGACAAAGACCGGTACGAAAGTGAAACCCCTGGCCGATCGGATTGTGGTCCAGGCACTCGAGGGAGCGGAGAAGACCCAGGGCGGTCTCTACATTCCCGATACGGCGAAGGAGAAGCCCCAGCAGGGTAAGATTATCGCCGTAGGTCCGGGCAAGCTCTCCGAGCAGGGTGAGCGGTTGGCTCCGGACGTGAAGGAAGGAGACACGGTTCTCTACGGGAAATACTCCGGGACCGAGGTGACCGTGGACGGGGAAGAATACCTTATCCTCCGCGAGTCAGACGTTCTCGCCGTCATCGACGGCTGATTGATCCTGTGAACGGCCGCGCGAAGCCGGGGCCGGACACGGATTCGTCCATTCGAAGATTCGATCACCGTACGCATACGCAGGAGTAGACAACGATGGCTGCGAAGGATCTCAGTTTCAACACGGAAGCCCGGGCCAAGCTGAAGGCCGGGGTGGACAAGCTCAGCCGGTCCGTGAAGGTCACCCTCGGACCGAAGGGTCGCAACGTAGTGCTCGACCGGAAGTTCGGAGCCCCGACCGTCACGAAGGATGGTGTGACCGTCGCCAAGGAGATCGAGCTCGAGGATCCGATCGAGAACATGGGTGCCCAAATGGTGAAGGAGGTCGCCACCAAGACTTCCGATATCGCCGGGGACGGTACGACGACCGCGACTGTGCTCGCCCAGGCGATCTTCTCGGAGGGCCTGAAGAATGTGACTGCCGGAAGCGATCCCATGGCAATCAAGCGGGGGATCGATCAGGCGGTGGTCAAGGTGGTGGAGGAACTTCAGGGCCTTTCCGTTGAGACCAAAGGGAAGAAGGAGATCGCCCAGGTCGGGACGATCTCGGCCAACTCCGACGCGGAAATCGGCGACCTCATTGCCGATGCGATGGAAAAGGTCGGCAAAGACGGCGTCATCACGGTGGAGGAGGCGAAGGGGTTGGAGACCACCCTCGAGACCGTGGAAGGGATGCAGTTCGATCGCGGGTACCTCTCCCCCTACTTCGTGACCGATCCGGAGCGGATGGAGGTCGTCCTCGACGATCCCATGATCCTGATCCACGACAAGAAGATCTCCAACATGAAGGATCTTCTCCCGATCCTGGAGAAGGTCGCCCAGATGGGACGCCCCCTCATGCTCATCACTGAGGATGTCGAGGGTGAGGCGCTCGCGACGCTGGTGGTCAACAAGCTGCGTGGCACCCTCAAGGTTGCCGCGGTGAAGGCCCCCGGCTTCGGAGATCGCCGCAAGGCCATGCTCCAGGACATCGCGGTCCTGACCGGAGGACAGGTTATCTCCGAAGAGCTCGGCTTCAAGCTCGAGAACGCGGTCCTCTCCGACCTCGGCGAGGCCAAGCGGGTCGTGGTCGACAAGGACAACACCACGATCGTGGACGGCTCCGGTGAACAGGAGAAGATTCACGGGCGGATCGAGGAGATTCGGGCGGCGATCGAGAAGTCGACCTCGGACTACGATCGGGAGAAGCTTCAGGAGCGGCTCGCGAAGCTCTCCGGCGGGGTGGCCGTCATCAACGTGGGTGCGGCTACCGAGACCGCGATGAAGGAAAAGAAGGCGCGCGTCGAGGATGCGCTGCATGCGACCCGCGCGGCTGTCGAAGAGGGCATCGTGCCCGGCGGTGGCGTGGCGCTCCTGCGGGCCCAGACCGCACTCGGCGATTTCACGCTCGATAACCAACCCGAGCAGATCGGAGTGGACATCCTCCGTCGGGCGCTCGAGGCGCCGATCCGCCAGATCGCCACGAACTCCGGTGTGGAGGCGTCGATCGTGGTTGCCAAGACCCGGGAGTCGAAGAAGAAGAACTACGGCTTCAATGCCCAGACCGAGGTCTACGAGGATCTCGTCCAGGCGGGGGTCATCGACCCGACCAAGGTGGTACGCACCGCCCTGCAGAATGCCGCGTCGATCGCGGGACTCCTCCTCACGACGGAGTGTGTCGTGGTGGAGCACCCCGAGGACGATGATGGCGGTGCAGGAGCCGGCGGCGGGGGCGGGATGGGCGGCATGGGCGGAATGGGTGGCATGTACTGATCCCCTTCCGCGACATTGCTGGTCCCGACGACGGGGCGGGGGACTTCGGTCCTCCGCCCCGTGGTCGTATTCTCCATCCAGGTACGCCTTACCCCCGGCCCCATTCTCTCGGGAGAACCTCCGATGCCCGCTTACAGCGCCACGATTCGCCACCGGACCCGAGGGGACGACGAGGTCTTGGATCTCACCGGGGAGTTGACCGCGATCGTGGCGGAGAGCGGGGTGGCGACCGGGCAGGTCACTCTGATGGTCACGGGTTCCACGGCCGCAATCACCACCACCGAATTCGAGCCCGGGCTCGTAGAGCGGGATCTCTCCGTCGCGCTCGAGGGAATCGCTCCCCGAGACGGGTGGTATCTGCACGAGGAGACGTGGGGTGACGACAACGGCCACAGCCATGTCCGCGCGAGCTTGATCGGCCCTTCCCTCGCGCTCCCGGTGGTGGAGGGTCGTATTCCATTGGGAACCTGGCAGCAGGTGGTACTGATCGATTCGGACACCCGACCCCGTTCGCGCACGGTGGTGGTGACGGTGGTCGGGGAGTGATCCCTCTCCGAGGCGGCAAGGGATGATGTGGGCACTCCTGGCCCTGGGAACCGCGGTCTTCTATGCCCTGCACGGTGCCTGGTCCAAGAGGGTATCCGGGCGCATCGGTCCCCTTCTCGCCGGCTGGTCTCTCTTCAGCTTCGCCTTCCCCTTTCTCGTAGCTTACCTGGTCGTGCAAGGGTTCCCGGAAATCGGAGGGAGATTCTGGCCGGTCTGGGCAGTGAACGCGGTCCTGAACGTGGGCGCGTCCTACCTTTTCCTGTCGGCCCTTCGCTTGGGAGACCTGGGGATCACCTTCCCGCTTCTGGCACTCACGCCGATCTTCGTGGTTCCGGTCGAGTGGGTCCTGCTGGGTGGGACACCGGGACCGTGGGGCGCGGTTGGAATCCTCCTCGTGGTGAGCGGAGTGTATCTCCTGAACTTCGGGGAGCGCCGGGCCGGAATCCTCGCTCCTCTCGGTGCGATCGGCCGGGATCCGGGGGGCGTCCGGATGTTGGGGGTGGCGGTGATCTGGTCGGTCACTGGGACACTCGACCGGGTGGCGGTCCTGGAGTCGTCTCCGGCCTTCTATGGGGTGATGCTCTCCAGCGGAGTGGCGCTCCTCTTCCTCCCTCTGATCTGGCTGGGGGTCCGGGGTGAGACCTTTCCGGGCACCGGCGGACGGGCTTCCACCGAGCCCCGATCGGGCGGGGGGTGGCTCGCCGGATCGGCGCGCCTCCTCGCTCCGGCGGGCCGGGGCGCTCTCCTCCTCCACGGACTCCTCTTCGCCGCGATGTTCATCCTTCAGATGGAAGCGCTGAATCTCGCCCTCGCCTCCTACGTTCTGAGCATCAAACGTGCGGGAGCGATCCTCGCCGTGCTCCTCGGCTACGCCGCATTCCGGGAGGGAGCCCTCGGACAACGGCTCGCCGGGACGGTCGTCACCGTGACGGGCGCCTGCGTTCTGGTTCTCTGGGGGTGAGCCGGCGGCACGTCCGGGAGCGTGCCCCCGTCCCGAGGAGCCGCCGTTGACCCTTCCCCGCTTGCGGCATTAAGCTCCGGCCTCCGGCGCGCCCGATGAGAGAGGGCAATCCAATCCTCCGTGCGCCCATGCGTCCATTCCATCTTCAGCCTTCAATGGTCCCGGACATCATTCGTGTAACCCTCCCCGACGGCACCGGCCTCGAGGTCCCCGCCGGATCCACCCCCGGAGACGTGGCCGCCCAGATCGGCCCGGGGCTCCGTAAGGCTGCCCTCGCCGCCGAGGTGGACGGAGAAACGGTGGACCTCTTCCGCCCTCTCCAGGAGGATTGCGAGATCCGGATCCTGACGGAGCGTGATCCCGAGGCCCTGGGGCTCCTGCGCCATTCGGCGGCTCATGTCCTCGCGACCGCAGTGCGGAATCGGATTCCGGGAGCGGAGATCGGGTTCGGTCCCGCGATCGAGGACGGATTCTACTACGATTTCGGGGTGGAGGACCCTTTCACCCCGGAGGACCTCGAGGCCTTCGAGGAGGAAATCAACCGTGTCATCGAAGCCGACCATCCCTTCGAACGGCGGCGAGTGACGAAGGAGGAGGCTCGGGAGCTCTTCCATGACGATCCGCTGAAGCTCGAGCGCCTGGAGGAGTTTGACGAAGAGGAGATCATCACGGTTTACCGGGACGGGCCCTTCCTCGATCTCTGCAGGGGGCCGCACGTTCCTTCCACGGGTCGGATCCGGAACGTCAAGCTGCTCTCGGCGGCGGGCGCTTACTGGCGCGGGGACGAGCGCCGTCAGATGCTCCAGCGGATCTACGGCACGGCGTTCTTCAAGGAGAAGGAGCTGGAGGAGCACCTGGACCGGCTCGAAGAAGCCAAGAAGAGGGACCACCGGGTGCTGGGGCG
>SLFU01000195.1 GCA_007124095.1 Gemmatimonadota bacterium | reverse complement strand
CGAGTCGCTCCACCCGGAACAAACATATTGCTAGAGATTTTATGAATAAAAATGTATCAGTAAATATTTCTGATAATTTCCGTCCGGCAATTATTGGCGAATTTGGGCCACCAATACTTGCATGTATTAGGAGCTGGGGCAAGCAAAGCTGGCAGCCATGCATAGTAAGCGTTCAGGGTGATAAAGAATTTATCCCAAAATCTAAATATTTACATTCATGGACTCCTCTTTCTAAAAATAAATTATTTACTGATGAGGGCCTTAAAATTATTTCAAAGTTTTTGGAAAAAGAAAAAATCAGTGGAATAACATGTCTCCAGGAAAAGATTGCATTATGGCTACATAGGGAAAGGCATAAACTGCCTGTAAGTGTTTCACTATGGTTGCCTTCGGAGAAATCAATAATCCGTGCCCTTTCAAAGACAGAGCAGATAGTTTGTGCAAAACAAGCTGGTTTTCAGGTACTGCCAACAATAATGGTTAATGGACCTATTCACGAATTTGTTGATATGGACTTTCCGCTGTGTATTAGACCTGTAAATCCTGGATCAACTGATCCTCAGTTTAAAGTAAAAATTATTTATACTAGCAAGGAGTTCGAGACATTTTTGGCCGGTATCAAATACTTTGATCAAGGGATTATTTGTCAACCTTTTATGAATTTACCAAACTTGGTTGTTCATGGTGCGTCATCGATGAAAGGGGAAATTTTGTTTCTTGAGGGTTTTATCGTTGAACATAAATTCGAGGGTGTTTCTTTAACAGTCAGAAATATTGAACTAAATTCAGAGTTAAAAAATAAATGTACAGCTTATGTCCGTCTGATGGATATTGTTGGCCCGTTTCATTTTGAGTTTCTTTATAAACAGGATACTGATCAAGTATGGTTTCTTGAGATTAATACAAGAATTGGAGGAACAACTGCGAAAGTATATGCTCTTGGTTGTGATGAGCCTCTATACGCACTCAAGTCATTCGGGATTTCTGCAAAAAACAGTTCAAGTACAACCATTCGTATAGCTTCAAGCAGGCAGGCATTGATGAAGTATTTATTCTTTGCAATAACATGCAAATTGAATGCACTAGATTACCCTAAAAAAAATATATTTTATTCAACAATTTTTGTTTTAAAAGGGTTATTTTTGTTCAAGGATGATATATTTACCATTGAAGATTTAAGAGGATCATCCTGTCTATACTATAATAATTTTAGAAGGTTATTTATACAGTAGTTCCTTTTTAACTTGGTATGAGGTTGCTTCAGATGATTGATTATATACTAAAAAAAAAACATTTTTTGTTGCCTTTTTCGCATCGATTTTGGAAAATGCAACATATCAGTATATTGCTTGACAATATGTTGTACTTTTCAAAACAGCCGATTTATGATGACCAAACTCATCTTCAAGCAGCTATTGATTGGCTATGTAAAGCTCAGGATGTCCGTTTCAATGATTTTGACCGTGGAGGTATCTCTGCAGGATGGAATTTTAAAGATGGCTGGTTAAGAAGTTATCCAGAGACAAGTGGGTATATTATCGAAACATTTATTGCTGTAAGCCAAATCTTGAATAAGCCTTCATTGCTTGACCGAGCTAACAGAATAATCGATTGGGAGCTTTCCATTCAAGAACCGGATGGAGCATTCCCAGGTCATCATGGCCAGCCCGGTAGCAAGCCTGTGATATTCAACACGGGACAAATAATGCACGGGATGTTGGCTGGTTTTAAGCACTTCAAAAGAGACGAATGCTTGGAATCTGCCGTAAAAGCTGGAATGTGGATGCTTTTAAGACAGGATCAGGACGGGTGCTGGCGACGATCAGTTCATAACGATATTCCGCACACTTATAATACAAGGGCTGCGTGGGCTCTCCTTAGAACCGGCATTGAATCGGGAGAAAAAGAACTGATTAATGGTGCAGTCAATAATCTGCGTTGGGCAATGACCCAGCAGACTGATTCCGGCTGGTTCAGAAAAAATACATTTCTGCCAAATGAGCATCCTTTCACGCACACTATTGCATACGCAATAAGAGGACTTTTGGAAAGTGGTTTGCTGCTTGATGACGAAAGGATGATAAATTCAGCAATAAAGGCTGCGTTGGCTATCTCCAAAAAACAAAGAAATGATGGATGGCTTGCGGGAACCTACGCTGACAATTGGGTTCCAAAAGCAAGATATTGCTGCTTAACAGGAGTGGCTCAAATGGGAATTATATGGATGCGGATTGCAACCATGGCAGGTAATTCTCATCTCAAGAGAAACGTGGATTTATCTATCCAGTATCTGAAATCAAATCATAGGGTTACAGGAAAAATTAAACAACAGGTCGGTGGTATTGCAGGCTCTATTCCTATCTGGGGCAGTTATTCAAGATTTGAATACCCGAACTGGGCATGTAAATTTTTTTCAGATCTTCTTGCAATAAATATATCAGGAAATACAATTCCATAATAATCTATAATGGCATTCCACAGTTCATAACTAATTTAATAAATAAAACATTATGAAAAAGATTCTTATTATAAGCAAGTTGTACCCAAAACCTGATAGGCCAAATTTAGGCATTTTTATTAAGAGAGAAATTGATTCATTGTCTGAATCTCACTTTATAAAAGTTATAGTCCCAATAGCATGGAAATTTCATAATCGTATTGATATAAATAGAAATAATACATGCAACTCTGTAGAAGTAATATATGGAAAATATTTTCCACTGCCAGGAGCATTTTTTTTGCCTG
>SLFU01000139.1 GCA_007124095.1 Gemmatimonadota bacterium | reverse complement strand
TGAACAAAGCTTTTTTGAAGGTGAAGCCGACCCGGGAGGAGATCGAGCGTTTTAAGAGCCATCTCATAAAGGTGCTGGACCGCAGCAACGACACGGAATCGGAAGAATTTCACAAAAACCTGATCTCGGATTTTTTGAAAAATACGTGGTACGCTCCGGAGCACTTCATCAATACCAAAGGGCGCAGCGACCTGGTGATCCACAACGGCAAAAACAGCCGGAGCAGCGTGGGCGTGGTGCTGGAGGTGAAAAAACCGACCAACCGCCACGAGATGATGAGAGCCGATGCCCTCAATTCCAAAGCGCTGCAGGAACTGCTGCTGTATTACTTTCGCGAGCGCAAAGCGGAAAAAAACCTGGAACTCCGCCACCTCGTGGTGACCAATATCTACGAGTGGTTTATTTTCGACGCGCAGTTGTTTGAAAAGCTTTTTGCCCGCAATAAAAAACTGGTGAAGCAATTCACAGACTTTGAAGAGGGGCGACTGTCCGGCAAAACCACCGATTTTTTTTACAGAGAAATTGCCGCACCGGCCATAGAGGCGGTTACCGAAGAACTGGAATGCACCCATTTTCGACTGGAGGACTACAAAAAACCGCTGCTGAACGACGATCCCGCAGACGACCGTAAACTGATCGCGCTGTACAAACTGCTGTCCCCGGAACACCTGCTGAAAAAACCTTTTGCCAACGACAGCAACAGCCTCAACAAGGATTTTTACCTCGAACTGCTCCACCTCATCGGCCTGAAACAGACGGGCAAGTCCAAAAAACTGATCGAGCGGCATCCCGCGGGGGAAAGGGACTCCGGCTCGCTTTTGGAAAACGCCCTGGAACAACTGCAACTCAACAACCGACTGAGAAAGGTGGAAAAACCCTCCTCTTTTGGCAAGACGCAGGAGGAGCAGTACTACAATCTCGCCCTGGAGCTGGTCATCACCTGGATCAACCGCATCCTCTTCCTCAAGCTGCTGGAAGCCCAGTTGCTCAACTACCACCGAGAAGACGAGCGCTACGCCTTCTTGCAACCGGAACGCATCCGAAATTTTGACGATTTGCACTCTTTGTTTTTTGCGGTGCTGGCCCACCGGCCGGAAGATCGCCCGGACTTTCTGCGCGGGGAGTACGAGCGCGTGCCCTACCTCAACAGCTCGCTCTTTGAGCCCACGACCCTGGAAGAAGACGCCCTATACATCAATCAACTGCGGGACGACCGCGAGATCCACTACCACCCCAAAACCGTCCTGAAGACCTACGACGGAAAGCGGCGGACGGGCAAAGTCAGCAGCCTGCGCTACCTCTTCGACTTTTTGAATCACTACGACTTCAGCAGCGAGGGCGGGGAGGACATACAGGAGGACAACAAGACGCTGATCAATGCCTCGGTGCTGGGGCTGATTTTTGAAAAGATCAACGGCTACAAAGACGGCTCCTTTTTTACGCCCGGATTCATCACCATGTACATGTGCCGGGAGACCATCCGGCGGGCGGTGCTGCAAAAGTTCAAAGAGGAAAAGGGCTGGGATTGCGCGGATACGGACGAGCTCTACGACCGCATCGGCGATCGGGAGGAGGCCAACCGCATCGTAAACGGACTGAAGATCTGCGATCCGGCGGTTGGTTCGGGCCACTTTTTGGTGTCGGCGCTCAACGAAATCATCGCCCTGAAAAACGATTTGCGCATACTGCAGGACCGGCAGGGGCGGCGGCTGAAGGAGTACCAGTTTGAAGTGGTCAACGACGAGCTGGTGGTGACGGACGAGGAGGGCGCCCTCTTCGAGTACCGGCCGGGCAGCCGGGAGAGTCAGCGGGTGCAGGAGGCTCTTTTTCACGAGAAGCAAACCCTCATCGAAAACTGCCTTTTCGGGGTGGACATCAATCCCAACAGCGTGAAGATCTGTCGGCTGCGGCTGTGGATCGAGTTGTTGAAAAACGCCTACTACAAACCGGACGGATACCTGGAGACCTTGCCCAATATCGACATCAACATCAAGTGCGGCAACAGTTTGATCAGTCGTTTTGACCTGGATGCCGATCTGGCGCAGGCCCTGAAGAAGAGCAAGTACAGCATCGACTCTTACCGCGTGGCTGTGGGGACGTATCACAACGCCACCGACCCGGAGGAGAAGACGCGCCTGCTGCGTTTAATAGAGGAGATCAAGGAGAGTTTTCGGTCGGAGATCCGGCTGAACGATCCGCTGGTCAAAAAGGCCAGCAAGTTGCGCGGGGACATTTTCAATCTGGCCAATCGCTCCCTGTTGTTTGAGGAGAGCGGGGAGGACGTGGAGAAGCGCCGCAAAAAGGAGCAGAAACTGGCCGCCCGCCTGGAAAAAGTGGAGCGGGAGATGGAGGAGATTCAAAACAACCAAATCTACGAAAACGCCTTCGAATGGCGCTTTGAGTTTCCGGAGGTACTGGACGACAACGGCGATTTTGTGGGCTTTGATGTGGTGATTGGGAATCCGCCATATATTGGGTTTCAACAATTAGAAAACAAGGACTATTATAATGACAATTTTTCTTCGGCTAAAGGTAAATATGATATTTATGTACTTTTTATAGAGTTGCTAGCGAGAATTAGCTCAAAAACATCATATTCAGGTTATATACTTCCACATAAATATTTAGTTTCTGATTTTGGAAAAGGAATTAGAAATATTATGTATGTCATGAAATTAGTTAATAAAATTATACACTTTATTTTGCTAATATGCTAAGTTAAAAAAAAAAAAAGACCTCTGCTAAGAGATCTCTTT
>SLFU01000004.1 GCA_007124095.1 Gemmatimonadota bacterium | reverse complement strand
GTGCGACGGATCGAGGCGCTCACCGCCTCACGGGCCTACGATCACCTGAGGGCCGCAGAACGGGAGCTGGAGGGGGTTGCGGCCCAGCTCAAGACCCTCAGGGAGAACCTACCGCAGCGGGTGGAGCAGCTCCTTCGGGAGCGAGAAGAGCTCGAAAGGCTTCTTACCGATCTGCGCCGAGGAGGAGGGGGAGGGGAGCGTCCCGTCCACGAGGTCGAGATCCCACTTTCCGGAGGCGATCCGATCCGCTATCGGGGTCTTCGGATGAAGGTAAAGGATGCCGAGGACGCCCGTGCCTTCGGGGATGCCTTCCGGGAGGAAGCGTCGATGACGGTGGCCGCGCTGGCCACCGAGTCGGCCGACGGAAAGGGGGCCCTCTTCGTCTTCGTTACCGACGACCTCCTCGAGCGTGGCGTGAATGCGGGTGCGTTGGTCCGGGAGATCGCCCGAGTCGCCGGCGGCAGAGGGGGAGGAAGAGCCCACATGGCCCAGGGTGGAATCGAGCATCCCGAGAAGGTGGACGAGGCGCTTCGGTTCGGAGAGGATGCCCTCCGCCGCGTTCTCGAGGTGGGGGCTGCGTGACACGGGACCCGGCGCCGGACTCCACCGTGCCCGCGGACCTCCAGGCATGGATGGAGCGGTTCATCGGGGACGCTTCCGAGGAGCGCGGGGACGAGCTCATGCGGGCTGCCGTTCTCGCGCTCCGGGAAGCGCTGGCCCGGCCGGGCCCGGACCGGGAAGGAGCCTTCGCCCTCCTCGCCGGAGACGCCCTCCTGACCCGGGCAGCGGAACGCTCGGCCGAGGACCCCGATCCGGAGGTGGCGCTCCGCGGGCTGCTCGGCGGCGTGAGCGACGAGGTGCGGGGTGCCGGCCTATGAGTGTCGGGATGGAGGCCTCTTTCATTACGGATCTCCACTCCCACCTGGTTCCGGGGGTGGATGACGGAGCCCCTACGGTGGACGATGCCCTGGAAGGGGTGGGTCGGATGGTCGAGCGCGAGGTCGGGGCCATCGTGACCACGCCCCACCTCTCGGGGCTCCTGACCCACCGGCCGAGGGAGCTCGAGCTCCGGTTGGGGGAGGTCGAGGAGGCGTTCGATACGGTCTCGAAGGCGATCCGGGATCGATACCCCGAGCTGAGCTTTCTCCAGGGCCACGAGGTGATGCTGGATTGCCCGGATCCGGACCTGTCGGATCCGCGACTCCGGCTGGGGAACTCCAACGTCGTCCTCGTGGAATGGCCCAGGCTCCAGATTCCGCCGGAAACCCCCCGGGTGATCGAGGCGATCTCGGAGACCGGGGTGCAGGTCTTGATCGCGCACGTGGAGCGCTATGGCGGGTACGGGCTGCGGATGGCCCTGGTGGAGGAGTGGCGGCAGAGTGGGGCGCTCTTTCAGTGCAACTACGGAGCGATCTGCGGGCGATACGGATCGGAGGCCCGGTCCCGGATGGTGCGGCTTCTGGAGAAGGGATGGGTGGACTGCCTGGCGACGGACTTCCACGGGCGGCCTCACTTGCGGCTCTACATGGAGTGTGCACGAAGGACCTTCGAGGAGTTGCACGCCGAGGAAGCCTGGCGTCTCCTGACCCGCACCAATCCGGCGCGGATCGTTCGGGGGGAGAGGCCCGTTCCGGTGCCTCCGATCGAAAGCGAACCCGGACTGCTGGAGAGGGTGCTCTCCCTGTTCCGAAGCTGAGTGGTATCGAGGGGACTTATGACGAGAGGGGAAGCCAAGGGTTCCACGTCGGACGGCGCTTCGGGGAGTCCGGACCGGACAGCCTCGAGGCCCGAGGAAGACGTTCGCTCGGTCCTCGAGCTCCTGCGAGAGGCACGGGCACGGGAGGCCGGTCAGGTGGCGTTCTATCGGAGGCTGGCGAGGGCGGCGGGAGAGGCGGGGAGGGATCGGGAGGCGGCGCGCCTTCGCGAGTTGCGCATCGACGAAGAGAGGCAGCTCTCCGCCCTCGGGTCGAGGCTCCGGGAGTTCGGGAGCGATCCGGGAGAGCTTTCGATTCCGGACACGCCGGCGAATCTGCAGGGATGGGAGGCGGAGGCCCGTGCGAGGGAGGCGGGAGAGGTCGCCTTCTACAAGGCGGCGCTCGCCAGGGAGATGGACGAGCGTACCCGTGTCGTCCTGCAGGGAATCCTCGAGGTCGAGCGAAGCCATCGTGAGTCAGTCGCCGCAGCGTGGAGATCGACCTGAGGGGATCGGTGCCGGGATGCGCGGGCTGACGGCGCCAGGCCCGGTTCGCTGGATCGTTCGCACCCTGGAGGATGCGGGATTCGAGACGTGGGCGGTCGGGGGTGCGGTTCGGGATGCACTGGCGGGGATTCCCTCCGGCGATTGGGACCTCGCCACGCGGGCGACTCCCAGGGAGGTGAGGCGGATCTTCCGCCGCACGGTGCCGATCGGCGTGGATCACGGGACGATGGGGGTGCTGGCCCGGGACGGGACCCTGTTCGAGGTCACGACCTTCCGGAAGGATGTCGAGACGACCGGTCGTCACGCGGTCGTGGAGTTCGCCGACGAGCTCGACGACGACCTGGCCCGGCGAGACTTCACCATCAACGCGGTGGCCTGGCACCCGATCCGAAAGGTGGTCCACGACCCCTTCGAGGGGGCCGTGGACCTCGAACGGGGTGTCCTGCGAACCGTCGGATCCCCGGAGGATCGACTGGCGGAGGACTATCTCCGCGTTCTCCGTGCCCTGAGATTCGCCGGCGCTTTTCAGCTGAGGATCGAAGGGCGCACGTGGCGAGCCCTGACGGCGGCGGTGCCAAGGGTCGGGGTGCTGTCTCCGGAGAGGATCCGGGAGGAGCTCGAGAAGATCCTGGCAGGCGCGGCGCCTCCCTCCAGAGCCCTCGGCCTCTATGCCGCCTCCGGTCTCCTCTCCGCGCTCTATGGCGAGCTCGACGCGACGGTCGGGGAGGAGCGCTCCGGGGCGGGTGGAGACTGGTTCAGCCATGCGTTGAGAGCCGTCGACCTCCTCCCGGCATCCCGGCCGACGCTACGGTGGGCGGCTCTCCTGCAGGGGGTAGGGGAGCCGGAGGCCCCGGGGGACGAGGAGGCCCACCCGTGGGACCGGGGACTCCTCCGCTCGGCGGCTGTCCTGGAGCGACTGCGCTCCTCCAACGCCCGCATCGCCGAGATTTCCCAGCTGGTCCCTTGGGTGGCTCGGCCACCGGATCCTCGAGGCACCGACGCGGAGCTGCGCCGCTGGCTGGCCCGCGCGGGGCGGGAGCGCCTGCCGGCGCTGCTGCGGCTCTGGAGCGCCGCGGTCCGAGCGGACGAGCTCCGCGACGGCCCCTGGAATCGCGGGGACTTCAACACCTTGGCGGCTCGCCTGCGGGCGCTCGCCCGCTCCGGGCTGCCGCTCGAGGTGGGGGAGCTCGCCCTCTCCGGGCGCGATCTGATTCGGATGGGGTACTCCCCCGGTCCCCTCTTCGGCGAAGTTCTCCGGTTTCTCCTGGACCAGGTGCTCGAAGCCCCCGAGCTGAACCGGCCGGAGTATCTGCGGGACGAGGCGAGCCGATGGCTGGAAGCGAGGATGCCCGATGAGTGACGAACTGGAGCTCTTTCCGGACCCCGAGGAGAGGATGGAGCCGACCGAGGACGGGGGGCATGCTCCCCTTGCCGCTCGGATGCGGCCTCGCCGGCTGGATGACCTGAGGGGACAGGAGGAAGTGCTGGGGCCGGGCACCCCTCTCCGAAAGATGCTCGAGGGAGGGGCCATCGGCAGCTGCATCCTCTGGGGTCCTCCAGGCAGCGGGAAGACGACCGTCGCGAGGCTCCTCGCCCGGAGGTCCGACGCCAGCTTCGTCTCCTTTTCCGCCGTGACCGAAGGGGTCGCGAGGGTGAGGGAGGTCATTGCGGAGGCACGCACCCGCCGCCGGGCATCGGGACGCCGCACGATCCTCTTCTGTGACGAGATCCATCGCTTCAACCGGGCCCAGCAGGACGCCTTTCTCCCTCACGTGGAGGACGGCACCGTGATCCTGGTGGGCGCCACCACGGAGAATCCCTCCTTCGAGGTCAACCGCCCGCTCCTTTCCCGCGCCCCCGTCTTCATCTTCCGGCCCCTGTCGGAGGACGATCTCCTGGGCCTTCTTCGAGACGCGCTGAGGGATGAGGAGAGGGGGCTCGGTGGGTCCGGAATCGAAGTGGATGATGACGCCCTAACCCTCTTCGCCCAGGCATCCGACGGTGATGCGAGGCGGGCACTTGGCCTCCTGGAGGCGTCGGCCGGTCTCGTGGAGGCGGAAGGCACGGTCACCCTCGAGGTGGCTCGGGAGGCTCTTCAGCACCGGTTCGCGGTCTACGACAAGTCGGGGGAGGAGCACTACAACCTCATCTCCGCTCTTCACAAGTCCGTGAGGGGAGGGGACCCGGACGCTGCCCTCTATTGGTTGGCTCGGATGCTTCGGGGAGGCGAGGATCCACTCTATCTCGCCCGCAGGCTTGTGCGAATGGCCGTGGAGGACGTCGGGCTGGCCGATCCCGGCGCGCTCGAGCTCACAGTGGCGGCCTGGCGTTCTTACCACTTTCTAGGATCTCCGGAGGGCGAGTTGGCACTGGCCGAAGCGGCCGTGTATCTCGCATCGGCTCCCAAGTCCAACCGGGTATACGTGGGGTGGAAGAAGGCGATGGCCCTCGCCGAAGAGACCGCCGGCGCGCCGGTGCCGATGCACATTCGGAACGCCCCCACCTCCGAAATGAAGGAGTGGGGGTATGGGGAAGGGTACCGATACGATCCGGACGAGCCCGATGGGTTGGCCCGGCAGGACTACCTTCCCGAGGAACTCGCGGGGCGCCGGTTGTACGAACCCGGATCCGCGGGACTTGAGGAGGCGATCGCCGAAAGGCTGTCCAGATGGCGGGAGCTGAGGCAGGGACACGAATCGGGAGAATCCGGGTAGACTGTGGTGTATGGGTGGCAAGACGGCGAGTCGAGGCGATCAGAACCGTAGACTCAGGGGAGGACACGAAAGATTCCAACACAACTTCTGGACAATCGCAACCCGGTCGAGCGGGCCGTTCTGGTCGGGGCACCGCTGCGCGATGTGGAAGAGAGCGTCATCCAGGAACACATGGAGGAGCTGCATCGTCTGACCGAGACCGCCGGCGGAAGGGTCGTGGGCACTCTGATCCAGCGCCTCGACGCACCTACCCCACAGACCTACATCGGAAAGGGGAAGGTGGCTGAGCTACGCAGACTTGTCGAAGGAAGCTCCGCCGACCTGGTGATCTTCGACGAGGAGCTCAAACCCGATCAGGCGAAGAACCTGGAGCAAGCTCTCGACGTCCGGGTGATGGACCGCTCGGAGCTCATTCTCGATATCTTCGCATCCCGGGCCCGGACCCGGGAGTCGAAGCTGCAGGTGGAGCTCGCTCAGCTCGAGTACCTCCTCCCCCGCCTCGCGAGGATGTGGACCCACCTCTCACGAATTCGGGGCGGAATCGGACTTCGCGGCCCGGGTGAGACCCAGATCGAAACCGACCGGCGACTGATCAACCAGCGAATCTCCGAGCTCAGGAAGAAGCTGAAGAGCGTGGCCGCCGCCAGGGCCACACAGCGAAAGCGCCGCCGCGGCGAATACCGAGTGGCCCTGGTCGGGTATACGAACGCCGGGAAGTCGTCGATCCTGCGGGCGCTCTCCGGGGACGATCTGTTCGTGGAGGACCGGCTTTTCGCCACCCTCGATTCGACCACGCGCACCGTGGACGTGGGTGCCGGCTACCGTGTGCTCATCACCGACACCGTCGGGTTCATCCGAAAGCTCCCCCACCACCTGGTCGCGTCGTTCCGGTCCACTCTGGAGGAGGCGCGGGAGGCGGATCTCCTCCTCCATATCGTGGACGCCTCCCACCCCGAGTGGGAGGAACAGAGACGGGTCGTGGAGGATGTGCTCTCGGATCTGGACCTGCAGCGGCAGCCGCAGCTCCTGGTCTTCAACAAGGTGGACCGATTGACCCACCGGGAAGAGGGGGTGTTCCGGGATCGGGTTCGAACCTTCGATTCGACTCCCGCCATCTTCACTTCTGCGACGGAGAGTGCGGGGCTCGACGACCTCCTCGAAGCCTTGAGAGCCCGGGTACGGACCCGCTACCCCCGGGTAGAGTTGGAGCTGCCGGCCGCGGATGGGGAGCTCATTGCTGCGGTCCACCGGGAAGGAGAAGTCCTGGACCAAAGGGACAACGGCACGCGAATCCACCTCGTCGCCAGGGTCCCGGAGGCCCTTCTGGGACGCCTGCGGCAGGAGCCCGAGGTCACGCTCGTGGAGGCGTAGTGGAGCGGGTCATCATCGTCGGACCCGGGCGGTTGGGCCTCGCGTTGGGCCATGCCCTCGCGGAGGCGGGCGCTGTCGCCTCCTTGGTATACCAGGGACGCCGTCCCGACCCCCCCGACCACATTCTCTTCCACCAGGGCCTTGCGGAGTATCGCTTTGGGCTGGGCCATCCGGAGCCCGGCACCACGGCCGTCTTCCTGACCGTTCCCGATGATGCCCTCCCCGAAGTGGCCCAGGCCTTTGCCGCGCTCGGACCGGCGCCGCCGGGATGTTGCGTCTTCCACTGCTCGGGCGTTCTCGGGAGCGATCCGCTGGCTCCCCTCCACGCCCGGGGATACCCGGTCGGAACCTTCCATCCGCTCCAGGCGATCCCCTTCTCCCTCTCGGGGGCCGAGCGTCTGCGAGGGGCTTCGGTCTCCCTGTCGGGCGATCCCGAGGTGCTCGCGGTGGCCCGTCGGATCATCGCCAGCCTCGGCGGGAGGGGATTGGCGGTTCCCACCAGCCGACGTCCGGTATATCATGCTGCTGCCGTAGTCGCGTCCAACTACGTGGTGGTCCTCCTTGCGGAGGCCATTCGGATCTTCGAGGAGCTGGGGCTGTCCCGGGAGGAAGCGGAGGAGGCGCTGACCCCGCTCGCCCTGGGCAGCCTCGAGAACGTCGCCGAGTTGGGGGCCGAGAAGGCATTGACCGGACCCGTCTCTCGCGGGGATGTAGACACGGTCGAGCTCCACCTGCGGGCACTGGAGCGAGAGGATGCGATGCTCTATGCGGTCCTGGGACGAAGGTCCCTGGAGCTTGTCCGGGACCGGCTCGCACCGGAGGTGGTGGCCGAGCTTGATGCGCTCTTTCAACGATATTCATGAGACTCTACGTCAACATCGATCATGTAGCCACGGTGAGGCAGGCCCGGCTCACCGATGAACCCGATCCGGTTCGCGCTGCGGTTCTGGCAGAGTTGGGGGGCGCCGAGGGAGTGACCGTCCACCTTCGGGAGGATCGCAGACACATCCAGGACCGTGACCTCCGTATCCTGTCCGAGACCGTTCGTACCGGCCTGAACCTGGAGGTCGCGGCAGAGGACGAAGTCATCGGAATCGCGTGCGAATTGCAGCCGATGCAGGTCACCCTCGTTCCCGAGCGTCGGGAGGAGATCACCACGGAAGGTGGCCTCAACCTGGCCGCCGAGGCACCGCGCCGGGCTGTCAGCGCGGCCGTGGATCGATTGAGGGCGGCCGGGATCAGAGTCTCACTTTTCGTGGATCCCACCGACGAGGCGGTGGACCACGCGGTCGAGCTCGGAGTCGAGGCGATCGAGCTGCACACTGGCGAGTATGCCAACGCTTCGGACGACGAGGCCCGGCAACGGCAGCTCACCCGACTCCTCTCCGCCGCTCGGTCCGGGGCCGAGTCCGATCTGGCCATCCACGCCGGGCATGGGTTGACCTACGAGAACGTCACCCCCGTGGCGGCTCTCCCGATTATCGAGGAGCTGAATATCGGACATTCGATCGTGTCACGGTCGATTCTGGTGGGAATCGAGCGGGCCGTCCGGGAGATGCGGCAGCTGATCCGGGCAGCTCCCGACCGGGTGGCCGAACCGGGCCGGTGGAACCCTCCGGTTGGCTTCTGAGGCCGGAGCCGGAGCTCGGTGAGGTGGGACTGGAAGGCCACGCTTGGAGTCGCGATCAGCGCCCTCCTCATCTGGTGGGTGCTCCGGGGGGTGGACGCCGCCGCGGTCTGGGGCGAGCTCCGGCGGGCCAACTGGTGGCTCCTCCTGGCGGCGGTCGCCGTCGCGACATCGGGGTTCGTGGTGCGAGCCCTCCGTTGGAAGATCTTCCTCCATCCCATCCGGGCGGGCACCCGCTTTCGAGCCCGATTCGCCGCGGTGAACATCGGATTTGCCGCGAACAACCTCCTCCCCGCCCGGGTCGGCGAGTTTGCGCGCGCCTGGGCGATCTCGAAGCTCGAACCCGTCTCGGTGAGTGGGGCCGTTGGATCCCTGGTGGTCGAGCGGTTCCTGGACGCGGTGGCGATCTTCCTCCTCCTCCTGGTCGCTCTCCTCCATCCCTCCTTTCCCGGAAACGCGACGGTGGGGGGACGCCCGATCGGAGATGCGCTCCTCGTGGTGGCGGGAGCGATGGCGCTCGTCCTGGTCGCGCTGACCCTGCTCGTGGCCTTTCCCCGGCTCCTGGTCCGGTTCACCGAGTGGGTCGTCCGTGTCGTCCCGGACCGGGTGGGGCGAACCCTCAGGGAGACGGTCGACGCCTTCCTCACGGGCCTGGGGGCCTTGCAGGACCCTCGACTCCTTCTTCGGGGCCTGGCGTGGTCGGTGGGCTTCTGGGCCTGGAACGCCGTCTCCTTCTGGCTGGCCTTCCAGGCATTCGGGATCGAACAGGGGTACGTGACCGCGCTCTTCGTCCAGGCGATCATCGCTCTCGGGGTGGCGGTGCCCTCGGCGCCCGGGTTCTTCGGCACCTTCCACGCAGCGGCGGTCGTGGGGCTGCAGGAGGTCTATGGGGTCGGGGGGAGTGCCACGCTCGCCTTCGCCTTCGGCTACCACCTGGGCGGTTTCATCCCGGTGACTCTCATGGGCCTCTGGTACGCGGGACAGCTCGGCCTTACCCTCGGAGAGGTGGGTCGAGCCGACGAGGTGGTGGCTTCGGAGATGGATCGACCGGAGGGGAGGCAGCCCAACGATCTGGGGGGCGTCTCTCCACCGGATGTGAGGGCTGAGGCAGGGAGGGCGGGAAGCGAGGAGCCCGAGGCGAAGGGGGACGGGTCATGACGCAGGGAGTCGAGGCGGTGGAGGAGGCTCCGGCCAAAGTCAATCTCCACCTGGAGGTGCTCGGCCGGGAGGAGGGCTCCGGCTTTCACTTCATCGAGACGGTCTTTCAGGCGCTGGAGTTGTCCGACCAACTGGAGTTTCAGCTCAGGCCGGACGACTCGGTGATGTTGGAGGGGCACGGGGAGTTTTCGGATCGGATGGGGCCCGCGGAGAACAACCTCGTGGTCCAAGCCGCCCGCCGATTTCGCGCGGCGGTAGCTGAAACCTCCGGAACGCCGTCCCCCGGGGTGACGATCCGCCTTACGAAGACGATCCCCACGGAGGCGGGACTCGGGGGAGGTTCCTCGGATGCGGCGGCCACCCTCCGCGGCCTCAACCGGCTCCTCGGCGAGCCCCTGGGAGGTCGCGCGCTCCTGGCGATCGGCGCCGAGCTCGGATCCGATGTCCCGTTCTTCCTTTCGGAAAGCGAGCGAAGCCTCGCGTGGGGGCGTGGGGACCGCCTCCTCCCCTTGCCGTCCCTCCCGGCGAGGGAGGTGATACTCGCACTTCCCGTCCCGGGGGTGTCCACTCCCTGGGCCTATGGGATGCTCGCCGGAGACCGGGAAGAAGCGGGGTGGAGGCGTGCGCCTCCCAGTCTCTGTCGTTCCCACGCGGCCAGGGACTGGAAAGAGGTCGCCGCCGCGGCTCGAAACGATTTCGAGGGTGTGCTCTTTCCCCAACGCCCGGACCTCCAGAGGCTCAAGACGGCCCTGGCCGCTGTGGGAGGAGAGCCGGCGCTCCTCTCGGGGACCGGTGCCGCGGTCTTCGGGGTGTTCGCCGGAACGGAGGCGGCCGATCAAGCCGAGACCGTGTTGCGGCGGCTGATTTCGGAGGGACGGGTGTTGAGGACGCGGACCCGGACCTGATCTTTACGCTTGATCGGGTTGTCGCTACGATGGATCGGACGGTCGTCGGTCGAGGATCGGTCGACCCATCCCTGGCCCGTCGTCTAATGGCAGGACTCCGGTCTTTGGAACCGGCGGTGGTGGTTCGAATCCACCCGGGCCAATTGTCTTGCACTCGTATGCTCGTCCCCCCGGACCTCAATTGCGCTCCCTCGTCCAGCGGGGGCGTCCCGACCCCGAGTCGTCCCGAATCGTCCCCTCCCCGGATCATTGCACTCGATCGGTGGGACTCTTAACCTGAATCTGGAGATTCGGGTGTGGTGAGTTGGGCTGTGGCGTGCCACTACAGTGGAAGTGAAGGCTGCTGCTTGTCGTGTCCTCCGAACACCTCGTCGCCGCGAGAGCCAAGCGCTCCACCCACAAGAAGATGCGGAATTCTCTCATCGCGTGCTGCCTCCTGCTGCTGACCGCCCCAGCCGACGCCGTGTCGGCGCCCCCGGATCGGGTGCGGACGGATGTGTCGGATCGTGTGGGAGGATTGGAGCGGTCTTCGGTCCTGGTGATCTCGGAGGCCGTCCCGGACTCCTCCGAGCTGCGATCCCGGGCGAGGAACGCGCAGGCGCGATTCGAGCGCACCCGGGTCCGCTACGCACCGAGGAACCTGGGCGGGTGG
>SLFU01000099.1 GCA_007124095.1 Gemmatimonadota bacterium | reverse complement strand
GCCCGCTTTTCGAGAAGTGACATTCGCCGCCGCATGTCTTCCTTGTCTGTCCTTGACCAGCGCCGTGACAAGGCCCTGTCGAGCTCCGAAAGCCGAAGCTCGACCTCCTGGAACCGCTCGCCGAGTTGTGCGCTGACCTCGGATCTTCGCATTCGGATCGGAGCGGTCCGCGCCTCCCCGTCGGCCACTGCCTCGTTCCAGAGGGCCGCCGCCGTGAGCCATGCCTCACTCTGGGCGTCACGGTCCTGCCAGAGCAGGCGTGCGGATCCGTACTTTTCCTCAGCGCGGTCCGCCGAGGGATGGTCAGCGAGGCCAAACGTCGTCTGGAGACGAGTCCAGCGGGTCCGCGCCTCCCGGCTGGCGTCCCTGGCCGGTCGGACCTCCGTGGGGGTCATAAACGGATCCATCAGCCGATCGTACGTGCTGATTACAGCCTCGTAGTGGGTCGCCGCAGCCCGAAAGTCACTGCGCCGAAATGATCTATCGCCAAGTCGGCGCTGCGCGGCGGCTTCGGTCCCGTTGGCCCGAGCCTGCATGAGCGTCTGGCCTCCGATTCGGTAGCGCTCCAGGAACCTCTCCTGCTCCTCGATCCGCTTGCGGAGAAGCAGCGCCTCGTCCCGGTCCGCTGCTTCAGCCACCGAAAGCCTCGGCGGAAAGACATGGTCGCGAGCCTCCCAGAGGTCCACTGCCCCCGCGAGATGCAAGGCACTCCCAACAACGACGACGACAGCTATGGCGGCGAGCGCGCGGTCCGTCACCCTCCTTGGTAGGGACGGTCGACAGGCCGGCCGGTCGAGAGCTGAGTCGCTCACTGGAGTTGCTCCTCGGATGGCGCCTCGACGGGCACGGGGCGATGATCTTCAAGGCTCTCGGCCCAAGCCCAAGCTTCCGCCTCGGAGGTGAAGGCTCTGACATTGAAGAAAGAGGCGGTTTGCCAGTCCGGTCTTGCGATCAGGTGCTCCCCGAGCTGCACCCGGGCCCACTGATGCAGGCTAGGCAGTTCGCGATTGCCCTGACCCGACTCGACGACAAACTCCTCTGGAACCCGAATTCGAATCGGATCGCTCCTCACCCATCCCCGGCGGAGCACTTCCTCCTGTTCTCGCCTGGTTTCCTCGGCTAGTCGGGCTCTGTCCCTCTGCGCCTCACGTGTCGCTTCGAGCCGGCGTTCCCGCTCCCGAGCGGTCTCGTCGCGAGTCGTCGGAGTGGCCGGTACGACGGTCAAATGGAATCCGACTGGAGGGGACAGGCCCCTCGGCCTGCGTTCCGCCGTGGCCACGATCCAGATCGAGCCGCTCCGGCCCAGCCCGCCCGCCAAGGCGTCCTGGAGGGCCGCGATCCGACGAACCGTTGGGTCGTCTCCGGGAAGTCCCGTCCTGGCTGCTCGCGCCTCCAGTGCGTCCAACCTGAGTGACAACTCCTCGAGCCACTCTGGCTCCTCCGTCTCGCCTATCTGCTGCATCATCGTTGTGGTGGCGGACCCTAAGGCACGAAGCTCATGCTCCAACTCCTGCTGCAAGGGCCGGTGTTCGAACTCTCTCGCGATCTCCACCAGTTCGGGGCTTACCTGGGTTCCCATCGACTCCAGGGTCCGACGAACCACCTGCGCTGCTTGCTCCCGATTACCTTGTGCGACTGATCCTTCCTGACGCTCCAGAGCCGAGAGCAGGGTCACCGCTTCCCCGTCTCGCGGCCGGCTATAGAACCGACCAACGATGCCGGGAACCTCATTCCGAAGTACATGGATGAGGCGCCAGGTGTCGACCCTCAGCTCACGGATGTCCCGAGCATGGAACGGACCGCTGCTCCCCAGATGTGCCCACGTGTTCTCGTTGCCCCTCCGGGATGCGAGCCGGCGGAAGTTCGCCTGTGCTGACTCGCTGTCCATCCAGGGACGATCTCCGTTTCCGTGGGAAGTGAGGTCTCCGCGACGAAAGAGTCGTTCCCAAGAGGGTGCGGCGGGAACATCCCATCCCCACTCCCCGGGCGTCCCGGGCACACCCGGGTTCTCCAAGTCGATCATGGCCCATCCCTCCCGCACCGCGTCGGTATCGATGCGGAGGGCGGTGGCACTGAACCGGAAAGAAGTAATGCGGATTTTGCGATAGAGCTCCCTAGGGACCCTGATGTCCAGCCACTGCTCCGCAAAGGGGGGTGTGCCTGATCTCTCGGACCAGCTCACCCGGTTCGGGAACCTCCTCTCCCGAATCGTCAAGACGACGAGACCGTTTCTCACGACCTGCATCTCCCCTGGGATCTCGTAGCGGGCTTCGAAAGTCCGGATGGGCTCCGCCATCAGTAGGGAGATCCGGTAGCGGATGTCGATCGTGGGCCGGCTCCCCATGAATCGCACATGGTTCTCGGGGTCACGGTCCAGATTGGCCCGGGAAGGCACCTGTTCGCCTCGGTAGAGAAGCGTTCCCTCTATGACCGGGGCTCCGCCTTCACTTTGGCCGCGCGCCTCTGAAAGCGACAGCGGGCAAAGGAACGCAAGGAGGATCGGGAGTACCGCCCGCCAGAAGTCAAGGGAGGCTCGTGAATGCTGGGCGCAGTGTGGAAAACTGGTGCTCATCGGCCACGCTCGGTGTAGAACTCGCAAAGCGGCATTTCTGTCAATGCAAGCAGAGAATTCCTTGATGACGTCCGTATACCTTAGGTACACGGCTTCCGCAGTGCCAATACCTGTCTGCCGCGGAGTAGGCTTCGAGCCTGCATGGCCCCTGAACTGTTCACTGCCTTTCGATGGTGAAGAACGCATCGGCCGAGGACTGATCACCGGAGGCGGCCTCCACGGTCCAG
>SLFU01000083.1 GCA_007124095.1 Gemmatimonadota bacterium | reverse complement strand
GCAGCCTCCAGGAGGGAGGGATGCAGACGGGATCTCTGGCGTGGGGTGCCGGGGTGGGCCTCGTGGTGTCGACGCTCGCGGCCCTCGGGCTCCTTTTGGTCACCCCGAATCCATTGGGCGTCCTCGCCGTGTGGCTCCCCCTGGCCGTCCTGGCGATCGGATACACATTGCCGCCGCTGAAGCTCAGTCATCGCAGCCTGGGCGAGCTCGACGTCGCCCTCACCCACGGTCCCGGCGTCGTCCTGATGGGTTACGTCGCACAGGGGGGAAGTCCCTTGGATCCAATGCCCTGGATCCTGGGCCTCGCCATTGGCCTCGCCGTGCTGCCGGCCATCATCCTGTCGGGGATCCCCGATCTCTCAGCGGACCGCGATGCCGGCAAGCGAACCCTCGTCGTGCGGCTCGGTCAGGCCGGCGCAGCGCGGCTCGCCATCATCCTGACCTTGATCTCCGCGTTGAGCGCAGTCGCCCTCGGCCTCGGTCTGCCATCGGTTGCGGACGGCCTCCCCCTCCTCGCCGTGCCCCATGCGCTCCTCCTCGCATCGCTCGTCAGGGATTACCTGATCAAGGGCGCACCCGAGAGGAGGATCGACCCGATCATGGTGACTGCCCTCCTCTACATCGTGTGGTTCGTCCTCGTGCCCGTGATGTGGCTGATCTAACCTATTATGCGCGAGGCTGCGGCCCCGGGGCGATCGCCGTCGCTTCCGGTCTGCACGCTCCAGAGCCCCGCGTACACTCCACCCCGCTCGACCAGGTCCTCGTGACGGCCGTCCTCCACTACCGCTCCCCCCTCGAGGACGTAGATGCGATCGGCATTTCTCACGGTCGAGAGACGATGCGCGATAGCGATGGTCGTCCGGTCCCGGGAGATTCGCTCGAGCGATCGCTGGATGGCCGCCTCGGTCTCATTGTCGACCGCGCTGGTGGCCTCATCCAGCACCAGGATCGGTGGATCTTTGAGAATCGCGCGAGCGATCGCGATCCGTTGCCTCTGTCCTCCCGAGAGCTTCTGTCCGCGCTCACCGACCACGGTGTCGTATCCGTCCGGTGACTGCAGAATGAAGTCGTGGGCTTCCGCGAGCCGGGCGGCCTCTCGGATCGACGCCTCGCTCGCCCCCCAACTTCCGTACTCGATGTTTTCCCGAATCGTACCGTGGAAGAGGAAGGTGTCCTGGTTGACGAGGCCGATGGCTCGCCGGAGATCGCCGAGGCGGAGCGATCGAATCGGAGTGCCGTCGAGGAGAATCTCTCCCGTTCGAACCTCGTAGAGGCGCAACAGGAGCTTCACCAGGGTACTCTTTCCCGATCCCGTCGATCCAACCACGCCCACGGTCGCCCCGGCGGGGATCGAGAGGGACACGTCCCGAAGGGCAGGGTCCCCGCCGCCCCCGTAGTCGAAGGTCACGCTCCGGATCTCGAGGCTTCCCCGCACGCGATCCCTCGGGAGAGGCTCCGTACCGGGATGGATCTCGAAGGGAGTATCGAGGAGGCCCATCACGCGGTTCGTGGACGCCATCGCCCGTTGATACTGATCAAGCGTCTCGCCCAGACGGGTCAACGGCCACAGCAACCGTTGGGTCAGGAAGACCAGCACGCTATAGGTGCCCACCGTTAGGCGGCCCTCCACCGCCTCCCATCCCCCGTAGAGGAGGATGGCCGTAAACCCGACCAGGATGACGATCCGGATCATCGGTACGAAGGCCGAGCTCACCCGGATCGCGCGTCGGTTGCTTTCCCGGTAGGCTCCGCTTTCCCTCCGGACTTGCTCGGTCTCGAACGACTCGGCGGTAAAGGCCTTGATCGTCGTGATTCCCCCGAGGTTGTTCGCCAGTCGGCCGTTCAGGATGCCCACGCGCTCCCGGACCTCCCTGTAGTAGGGAGTCAGGAGTTTCTGGAACCGAATCGAGCCCCACACGATGAGCGGCATGGGAAGGATGGCCATCCACGCGACCGAAGGAGCAAGCACCAGGAAGGCCGCGCCGATCACCACCACCGTCGTCGCGACCTGGAGGATCTGGTTCGCCCCGATGTCCAGGAATCTCTCGAGTTGGTTGATGTCGTCGTTCAGGACCGCCATCAGGGTGCCCGTGCTGCGCTCTTCGTGGTACGAGAGGCCGAGCGCCTGCAGGTGGGAGTAGGCGTCCACCCTGAGGTCGTGCTGAATCGATTGCGCCAGGTTTCTCCAGAGAAGGGCGTAGGCGTACTGGAAGGCGGATTCCAGCACCCAGATCACGAAGGTGACGGCGGAAAGAACCAGCAACTGATTCCAGACGTCGACGACGCCGAGGCGCGCCAGAAACGACTGCTCCTGTTGGATCACGACGTCCACCGCCGCCCCGATCAGGGCCGGAGGGCCCAGATCGAAGATCTTGTTCACAACCGAGCAGGTCGACGCGAGCCAGATCCGGAATCGGTACGGTCGTGCGTATCGAATGAGCCGACGGAGCGGATGCCGGTCGACATCTCCCTTCGCACGCTCGGGAAGAGGCCCGGGGACCGCGCCGCCTCCGCCCGACGGCTTCCCGGTCGACATGTCTACCCCCTACCTCCTTCCGCCCCCGGAGAGGATGGCGTCGAGGCTGTAGCGACCCGGGCCGGCGAAGAAGTAGTAGGCGGCCAGAGGCGTGTAGATCATCAACATGTGCCGCGGAAGCAGGTTTCCGGCGTCGAGCCAGGCCACGAGGATGCTCAGGAATATCACGGTGGAGATGCCGGCCGACATCCGATTGGCGACTCCGAGCATCAGAAGCCCCCCGAAGACCAGCTCGGCCCAGGGCAATGCATGGCCGTACGGGGCCGAAATGAAGGCAGGAAGCCATTCGGGGTTGTTGTTCTGGAATTGATCCCCCCGGTAGAATGTGCCCGGCCCTCCTTCCCATTCCTGGAGGACCTTGCCCCAGCCCTGGTGGAGGAGAAACCAGCCCAGTGCCACGCGGGCGAAGAGCTTCGAGAGCTCGACCGTGACGGGCGATCCCGCCCCGTACGGATTCTTCGAAGTGGCCGCGCCGGTGATTCGCATGCTCGTCTCCCTGGTCCGCTGATGAAAGAGTGCCCTCGCCCGGTCAGGTCCCCCGAGGGGCCATCCTCCGGCTCGAAGGGGGCTCACGATGCCCCGGCGGGCGAAGGCCCGCAAGTCGGCCGCCTTCCACCGGAGTCCATGCGCCCCGCGCGTCGACCGCCTTGAGAAGGTCGGCATTCAGCCCGAGAGTTTCGAAAGCCCCTGACGCGTTCCCCCGGCCCATATCAGGCGGACGCCGCGAAGTTCGCGTCGCAGCTCCCCCTCCTCCTCAAAGGTGTCTGCTACGACGGGCGGCACGTCCGTCGCTCGGCCCTCACCGAGGCTGATGACACGGCCGCGCACCGTCCGTAGTGGCATCTCGCGTGCCACGATCGAGAAGGGACATTGCCTGCGAAGGGAGTCGATGGCGAGGTGCCCACTTCAGGCCGCCGTCGCTCACCGCGATCCTTCATCTGTGCCGCGCGACCGCCCCGCATCGGTGGCCACAGGGGACGTCGAGCGTCCCGATTGCGCAGACTGCGGCTTGGCCTGCACCGAGACGCCGAGCTCGGCGAGCCTGCGAGAGATTTCCGGGCCGTCCATGACTTCCCGTTCCCGGAGCTCATGGGCCAGTGTCCTCAGCACGGGCTCGTGCTCGCCCAGAATGCGGATTGCCCGGGCCTGACCCTCTTCCACCAGACGCCGGATCTCATGGTCGACGCGTTCAGCCGTGGCTTCCGAGTACGTGCGGCGGAGAAGCAGGCCCCCTTCGCCCGGGTCGGAGTCGGGGCGCTCCAGGCTCAATGGACCGATGCCGTCGGTCATCCCGAACTGGGCCACCATTCTCCGAGCCAGCTCGGTGACCCGCACGAGATCGTCCGCGGCGCCCGTGCTGGTCTCCCCGAACACAATCGTTTCGGCGGCGCGCCCGCCCAGCGCCACCGTGAGCCGATCCAGAAGCTCTCGCTCCGTGAGAAGGTAGCGGTCCTCCAAGGGTGTCTGGATCGTCACCCCGAGGGCCGTCGCCCCTCGGGGAACGATGCTCACCTTGTGGACGGGGTCGGCCAGGGGAAGCAACATGCCCAGCAGGGCGTGTCCCATCTCGTGGTGGGCTACGATCTCCTGTTCCTTCCATGTGAGCGCCCGGCTCGTGCGCTCGAGGCCCGCCATGACCCGATCGATGGCCTCATCCAGCGCCTCCATGGTGACCCGATTCCCACCCTGTCGCACCGTGAGGAGCGCGGCTTCGTTCATGACGTTGGCGAGTTGGGCTCCGGCGAATCCCGGAGTTCGTTGAGCCACTACGCGGAGGTCCACGTCGGGATTCAGGGCCAGGGGCCGGGCGTGGACGCGCAGGATCGCCTCCCGGCCATTCAGGTCTGGCCGGTCCACGGTGATCTGCCGGTCGAATCGGCCGGGGCGGGTGAGAGCGGGGTCCAGGAGATCGGGTCGATTGGTCGCCGCCATGAGAATCACCTTCCCGGCTGGATCGAACCCGTCGATCTCCACGAGGAGCTGGTTCAGCGTCTGCTCGCGCTCCTCGTGACTCACCGGCGAGCCCGCGCCGGCCCGTGCCTTCCCAAGCGTGTCGATCTCGTCAATGAAGACGATGCACGGGGCCCGCTCCCGGGCTTGCCGGAACAGATCCCGGACCCGTGCCGCCCCGACGCCCACGAACATCTCCACGAATTCGGCCCCGGAGATGGTGAAGAAGGGCACCCCCGCCTCACCCGCTGTCGCGCGGGCAAGGAGTGTCTTCCCGGTCCCGGTGGGTCCTACCAGGAGTACCCCTTTCGGAATCCGGGCACCCACTAGGGCGTAGCGTTCGGGCCTCCGGAGAAAGTCGACCACCTCGCGGAGCTCGGCCACCGCTTCGTCGACGCCCGCCACGTCCTCGAAGGTGATCCGGGCGCTGCTCTCGTCCCAGATCTTGGCACCGCTGCGACCGAAGGTGAGCGCCTGAGTTCCCGCCCCTCCTGCCATCCTCCGCAGGATCAACAGCCATATGCCCAGAATCACGAATGTGGGAAGGAGCCACACCAGGGCTAGCGGCCACCACTCGCTCGCCGGCTCCCCGGAAAACTCGACTCCAAGCCCGTGGAGCCGGGCCACGATCTCGCCGTCGTCGATCCCGGGGACCCGGGTCGCCTGGTATCGGATCTCAGTCCCATCCTCCACGCTGCTCCACACCACCTCCCTGGAGCCGATGGCCACCGAGGTCACGTCGCTGCTATCGAGCGCCTGGAGAAAGGCGGAGTAGGGGACCGTGTGGGGCTGCGTGAGATCGGACGTCACACGCCAAAGGAGGAGCGCGGTCAGAGCGAGGAACCCCGCAAAAGCGAGGTTGGCCAGTGTCCGGGATCGCCGAGCGTCGTCCTCGGGTCCCGGACGCCCCCCGGGCGGCCCACCCCGCGGGGGTGGAGGCGGTCGCGGCTCGCCCCGGCGTTCAGGGGCCATGGGCGCCTCGATCCCCGAAATCTCGCGAGAACCCGATCCAGCCGGCGATACAGGCATCGGGACGGGTGGTCGTCACCTCGCGCGTCTTCACGTCCTGTACGCGCTTCGAGCGCATCACTTCATCTCCTGGCCGTCGAAGGGTGAGGGGTGACGTCGGGCCTGGACGCGGATCCGTTACGCGGCTCCCTCCCGAAGTCGCTCCGTGTGTCCCCGACGTCCGAGCAAGGTTCCGAGGGGAACCTTGTCGTCCACGCGAGACAAAGCAAGACACATGCCCCGCAGCGGCAGCCAAGGATGGGGGCGATACCCAAACGTGTGCGGACTCGGCGGAAGCTCCGGGCCCCCCTCCAAGAATCCTTTCCCCCACTTGCGCGTAGAGATCCTTGGCAGCCCAGGCTCATCCAATGTAGGAGATCCCGCCATGAAGCTCCTGCTCTTCAGCGACGTCCACCGGGACCTCGACGTCGCTCGCGAGCTGGTCGCGCGGAGCGGCAGTGCGGACGTGGCGGTCTGCGCCGGCGACCTGGCCGGGATGCGCGAGGGACTCCAGCCGGTCGTCGACATCCTTTCCGAGGTACGGAGTCCCGCAGTGCTGGTAGCCGGCAACGGGGAGTCGGCAGATGAGCTGGCGTCGGCCTGCGAGGCCGCAGGCTGGTCGTCCGCCCAGGTCCTTCACGGCTCGGGCACAGAGATCGACGGCGTCTCCTTCTGGGGGATCGGCGGCGGGATCCCGGTGACCCCGTTCGGAGACTGGAGCTGGGACTTCACGGAGGACGAGGCGCGGGAGCTCCTGGCCGACTGCCCGGATGGAGCGGTCCTGGTCAGCCACTCACCCCCATTCGGACACGTCGACGTCTCCCGGGGGGAGCACCTGGGGAGCCGTGTGGTCCTGGAAGCCGTGGAGCGGACGCGGCCGAGGCTGGTGGTCTGCGGTCACATTCACTCGGCTTGGCGGGAGGAATCGGCTGTCGGTCCTACGCGAATCGTGAACGCGGGCCCGAAGGGAATGGTGGTGAACATCCAATCCGGGCTAGGTTGATCGTATAGGTAGACTGTCATCAGATCCATTCCCACGGTCGGAGGCAATGCCATGACCCCCGTCACCCGCTCTCTCACTGGCCCCCTCCTCACCTTCGACCTCGAGACCCAACTGGGAGAGCTCCGGAGTGAGCCCGCCTACCACCGGAGTGGCCGGACGGGGCGGACTCTGGCAAAGGAAGGACCCCTCCGCCTGACCCTGGTCGCGCTCGCCGAGGGCGCGGAGGTGGAGACCCACCACACGGAATTCCCGATGACCCTCCTAGTTCTCTCGGGAAGCATTGGGTTCCGGATCGGGAAGCGCTCGTACGAGCTGGGGGATGGCGAGATCCTCTATTTCGGACCGGGCGACGCGCACGACATCCGGGCTTCGGAGGACACGGCGATCCTTCTCACGATCGCCGTGTCCTCCGAAGATCGAGCCGCAGAGGCGTGATCAACCCTGGCCCCGGGGCACCTCCCGGAGTTGGCGTCCGGGATGTCGAACGAACTGTGGCGGACACGTTGCGATCCGTCCCGGGCCGGTTCGCTCCAAACTACTTTGCCTTGACCTCGATCTTCCGCCCCTGCGCTTCAGGGCGCTTGGGGATCTGGAGGGTCAGGACCCCCTGCTCGAACTCCGCTTCGATGTTCTCGGAATCTGCGCCCGAGGGGAGCGTGAAGGTTCTCTCGAAGGTGCCGTAGCGCCGCTCCGCCACATGCATGTGCTCGTCCTTCTGCTCCCTCTCGAACTTCTTCTCGCCTTTGATGGTCAGCACGTTGCCTTCCACCTCGACGCTGATGTCGTCGGGCTCGATGCCAGGGATCTCGGCGGTGAGGACAAAGTGTCCCTCCTCGCCGACGAGGTCGACGCGTGGGGTCCAGGTGAAGGCTTCGGCAGGGGTCTCCCAGAGAGGAAAGCTCTGCATCAGCCTCTGCATGCGATCTTCCAGGAGATCGAAATCTCGCCAGGGGGACGGGCGGGCGGGCCGGTGGCGAGGGGTCGGAAGGATCTTCATGGGTGCCTCCGTGGGACAGGGGTGCGAAGATGCGAGAAACCGGAACGGAAGTCCGCCCGGGAACATTCGACTAGTGCGAGATCCGTGCCGGAAGTCGGGACTCGGAAGAGGAACGCGTGGAGCTGCTTCCCTCTGCCCTGGGCGAGGCCTCAGACCACCTGGCCACGGAGGTCCTTCGCCGATCGCATCTCGACAAGCTCGTTGCCCCTCGGGCTCGGCTCTGCGGGACGGTCCGTCCCCTCCGAAGACGAAAGGTCCGCTTCCGCGCACGCTCACGGGCCCGTCCGCGATTCCCCCTACGGGTGTTGCAGGGCATGGAGATTGCAACCAACCTCGCCGACACGAGCAGTCGCGCCGTCCACCCTCCCCCTGGGAGCCTGACCATGCCATCCACGACGCCCCTTGTGAGAGATGTGATGCAGGAAAATGTAATCACGACGTCCCCGGGAACGCCCATCTCCGAGCTGGTCCAGCTACTGGAGCGGGAGCGCATCTCAGGGGTTCCAGTGGTGGGCGACGACGGGCGACTTCTCGGCGTGGTTTCCATGCGGGACGTGCTTCGCCTGGCGGCGGAGTTGGATGCCGTCCCCGAAGCCCGGCGCTGGGGACTCGCCATCACGGGAACGGCCAGGGAGTCCAGGTTCTCTAACGCTCCGGTCGAGGGCGAGTTCTTCGCCTACTACGTCACCCCCCAGGGGACGTTCGTGGACGTGCGCGATCAGGTGCGGGAACTGCCCGGAGGTCTGTTCGACGGATACAAGGTGGAGGACTTGATGACGCCTGCCCCCGTGACCATCGGGCCTGACGCGTCACTGCGGGAGTTGGCTGCGCTCCTCCGCCGTGGGCCGATGCACCGGGCCCTGGTGGTGGAAGGGCAACGCCTCATGGGAATCGTCACCACGATGGATGTGCTCGCGGCCGTTGCGGAGGAGTGAGGAAGGTGAGCCGGTCGGGCGGCCCGACCGGACGCACGTTGGAGTATCCCGTAGCCGGCGGCGACCTCCGGCTTGGGCCAGTTTGAAGGGAGTTCTGATCGTGAACGGAAGAGAGGAGGCGTGACCCAGGTGACCGATCAGGGTGAAGAACCCAGCGGGGGGGCACGCCTGGACCGACACGCCTCGGCGTCCACCAACCGCTTCGTGCGAGGGTGGAGGATTGCTGGGACCCTCGCCCAGATCGTCGTCGTGGAGAGCCTTGTCATCGGGATCGCAGCCCTTCCCGCCGTAGCCTTCTGGAACTGGGTCGGAGGGGTCCGGACGTGGGAGCCCTGGATCCTGAGGACCATGGTGCTTTCCGTTTCCCTGGTGCCGTCCTATCTCCTTTTCGCCTCTGCCCTGATGGTCCTGACCGCCTTCTTCTGCCGCATTCTTCGCTGGTACACTCCAGTGGGCGAGCATTCGATCCGGGCCCTTTCTCCCGAGGTCCTGCGTTGGGTCAAGTACAGTGTGGCTGGACACGTGGTACGGACTCTCTGCGGTGAGCTCTTCCGTGCCACTCCGGTGTGGTCGTGGTTCGTTCGGGCCATGGGCGCCAAGGTCGGCCGAGGGGTGCACATCAACTCAACGGCGATCTACGATTTCAACCTCCTTACCCTCGAGGACCGGGTAGTGGTGGGAGGCCGCGCTCAGGTCACATGCCACTTCGTGGAGGGCGGACTCCTGAAGATCTCCCCGGTCGTTTTTCGGGAAGGGGCCACCATTGGCACGGGGAGCATCGTGTCCCCTGGGGTGCACGTGGGGAAAAGTGGACAGATCGGGGCGCTTTCCTTCGCCACGAAGCACACCCGAGTCCCGGCGCACACGGCTTTCGGAGGAGTACCGGCGCGCTTCCTCAAGCAGTTCGAGCCGGGTGCGCGCCTCCCCGAGGAGGTTCTCTACCGGATCCCGCCGGAGCCGGACGAGCGGGACCGGAAGGGGAGCCATGAGGGTCGGCAGTCCTCCGGGGTCGATCCCGACCACTCGAGGGAGTGAGCCGGCCCCGCGAATCGCTTGCACATGTCTGTGGAGCAGACGGTCCGCCTCGAGGTGGACGAACTCGGTTTTCTCCCACCGCCAGGTACGAGGAGTCCCTCCTCGCCGACGGCATCGATCGTCCCCTTCTTTTGCCTGAAGAGCGGCCCGGGCACGCTCCCGCCTACCGCCGCCCGCCTCCCCGGTTGTCCCGCCTGGCCTGATTCCGGGCCCCGCTCGCCCTTTTGTGGGCGTGGATTCGGACCACCTTCGTACGGGCGAACCGGTCCCGCTGCGGCTTGCCAAGGCCCTTGTCCCGAGTTCGGCGGGAGGCGGGAACACCTTCGATCCGCTGGACCTCTTCCACGAAGGCCACCTCCTCCTCCGCCGCGAGTTCGATCCCGCCTGCGGTGGTGAGGTCCACTTCGCCCGCCTCCACCAGTGCCCAGAGAGTCTTTCTGAGGTGGGGGACAGCGGCGTCGGGGAACTCGGCCCACAGGTCCCCGAAGGTGGAGACGTGGGGCTGGGCGATGGCATCGCGCACCTGGTCGAGGGTGGGTCCGGCAGGGGCCGGGCCTGTAGATGCGGGGTCGCTCGGCTTGTCGCCGGTGGTGGCCGAACTTTCCCCTTCCTCGAGCTCCGTCAGGCGGTCCAGAACCCAGTCCATGATGTCGGCCTGGCGCATTGTGTTCTCGTTGGAGTCCGAGCCCCGGGTGGAGCGAGGCCTGGCCTTTCGCCGGGCTTCCCGAGCCTGCTGGTGGGCCCTGTCCACGTACTTGTCCCGCCACTCCCGGACCAGCCCCCGGAGCCGGGTGATCTCCGTCTCGGGGAGGGACCGAGCGTCCACGACCTGGGCTACGATCCGAAATTCGGAATCGGGGAGGAGCCGCTTCACGCGGCCGAGAGACATGTTCATCTTATCTCGGGGATCGGGTTCGTCGAAGGGAATCGCAACCGGATACGGCTCTACCGGCCTTCCGGCGGGACGTTCCGTTCAGGGACCGTGGACAGTCCAATTCGGGATCATCGCGAACCCCGGGTATCCAAAGACGGTGAACGTCGTCTCCACCTTGATTCGCACTCGATTCCCGGCCAGCAGAGCTGCCCCTCAGGGAAGCTCCGACGCCTCCGAGGGCCGTCCATTTGCGTCGATGAACATGATTTGGCGCCGGGGGTAAGCCGGCTTGATCCGTCCTTCCTGCGCGGGATCGTTGAAGGCCTCCATCGCTGCCTTGGCCAGCTGCGATTTCCAGATCCTCCGTTCGCGGGCATTGACCAGGTACCGGACGCTTAAATCG
>SLFU01000084.1 GCA_007124095.1 Gemmatimonadota bacterium | reverse complement strand
GCGGCGGTGATTCGGGGGATCTACGGGGGGATCCTCGTTCAGGGCCCACCCACCCCACCCTTTGTGGGGGCTGCCGATCCTCGTTGGAAGGTCGTCACGGATCGGAAACCCTCGGCCCGCGAGCTTGGCGATCTGGAGTTTGCCTGGGCCGCGGTCTTCGGAGTGAAGTCGAACGCCATCCTCCTGGCCAGGAAGGGAGCGACCCTCGGGATTGGCGCAGGACAGATGTCGAGAGTGGATGCCTCGCGACTTGCGGTCCAGAAGGCCCAGGACCAGGGGCTGGACCTGGAGGGGTGCGTGCTGGCGTCCGATGCCTTCTTTCCCTTCCGGGACGGAGTGGACGCCGCCGCTGAGGAGGGGGTTTCCGCCATCATACAGCCCGGAGGCTCGGTCCGCGACGAGGAGATCATCACCGCGGCGGACGAGCACGGGATGGCGATGATATTCACGGGCAGGAGGCTCTTCCGGCACTAAGGACCTCTCCGAGCTATATCACTAGATCCTGAGGCGGCGCCCCTTCGCCCTCAGGGCCCTTCCCCAGACCACGAAGCAGACGAGCCCGGTGAAGGAGCCTCCCAGATGGGCTCCGTGTCCGATGGGAAGGCCTCCTCCCTCCATCTGGGCCATGAGGCCCCAGATGTCGATTCCGATGAAGGCGAGCGCCGCCACGATGGCCGGCATCGGGATCACGAAGAAGAGCAGGATCTTTGCCGTCGGAAACACGAGGGCGAAGAGGAGGAGGAGCCCGGCGATAGCCGAGGACGCGCCCAGAGCGGGCAGGGAAGGACTTCCGATGAGGGCGAAGGATACGGCGGCATGTGCGAAGGAGCCGACGACCCCGGCTGCCAGGTAGAAGGCCAGAAATCCCAACGATCCCATGATGCGCTCCAGGGGCGGACCGAATCCCAGGAGGACGATCATGTTGATCAACAGGTGGAGAAAGAGGTGGTGCGAGAAGACAGCGGTAAGGAGCACCCAGAATCGGCCCGCGATCAGGTAATCCCAACTGACGAGAAAGTGGGTGGCCATGAACTCGGGCGGGACGATGGGGAGGACCCACAGGAGGAAGACGGCGATGTTTCCGCCCACGAGGCCCTTCACCACGTTGGTCGCCCTCCCTCCGCTTTCCCAATCGTTCATCCAGGTGTCCTCCTCACTTCAGCCTCGTTTCGGGTATCTAAGGAACTTCTTCGCGAAAAGGACGAGTTCATCGGGAGCGAGAGCGGCGGGCCGGCCGGAGGATCCAGCCCCGGAGGATCCAGCCGTAGATCGCCAGATTGATCGCCACGACCGCTATCCCTAGGAGGATCCATCCGGCGGGATCCACCCCGGCCGGGTAGACGAGGGGGACGAGGTAGTGCTCGATGAAGCCTCCCGTATACCCTGCCTCGCCTCCAAGTCGACGAAAGTAGTTCTCGAGAGGTGTCAGGGGGCAGGTCCAGCCAATGAAGGTGATCAGGATCCCCCACAGGGCGGCAGGGACGTGGATCCAGGCCACACGAGGCCGCCAGGCGGCCAGCAACCCACCCAGGACGACGAAGAGGATGAATGCGAAGTGAACTGCCAGGGTGAGGTCGGCCAAAATCCGGTAGATCATTGCATACACCGGGCCACACCGGAGACCCGTTCACTCCTCCGTCACGATTCGGGCACGGGCAGCGCCGAGGGCCACCAGGGCGTCCCGGATGTCGTCCACGAACTTCCGAGGGCCACAGAGATAGAATGGTTGGTCGATGCCGCCGATCCGCTCCTGGATGTAGCTCTGGTCGATCCTTCGATCGTCATACCCCTCCCCGCTCCGGGCCGTGCAGGTCAGGTGGCACCGGTCTCCGAGGAGATGCCGGAGCTCCCGCTCGCAAATCACATCGGCGGGGGTCCGGTTGCTGAAAAGGAGCGTGGTGCCCGCGAGCTCGTCGGTTGACATGTGCCGAAATATGGCGAGGAAGGGGGTGACCCCGGCGCCTCCGGCGATGAAAGTGCCGGGTCCCTTGGAGGTGATGGTCCCGAAGGCGTCCGACACAAGAAGCTTTTCCCTCGCCTTGAGGCCATGCAGTCGCGTCGTGACGCCGTCGTGCTCGGGGTACTCCTTGATCGTGAATTCGAGGACGGGTTCATCCGTCCGTGACGTTGGCGTCAGCGGACGGCCCTCCTCCCTCCACCCCTCTCGGTCGAGCGAGAGGTCCACCCCCTGTCCCGCCTCGAAGTCAAGCCGGTCGGGGCGGGTGGTGATGATCTGCTTCACATCGTGCGTAATGAAGCCGGTGTGGAGGACTTCGACGGTCTGTGCCATGAGATTCTCCGGCTGTATGTGGACGAACAAACGGGGCTACCGGGAGCCGGACCGCCTCGTGGACTCGCCTACGACGTCCCGACGGGTGACATGGGCTCCGCGGCTGTGGGGCTCCAGGTTGATGCTACCCCACGCATGCGTGGCGTGCGAATCCGGCTTGCAGACGCAACGAGTCCCCCCCGGCGCGCCGGGGGCGCCCCTTGTTCAACCCTCGTCGGATGGCGAAGATCAGGGTCCGGTCCCCCTCGCCCACGCTGGACTTCGGGTACTTTCCGTTGCCCGGCGGCTCGCAAGGATGGCACAGCGTGCGGGGCTATGCGAGAGGTGAGTGGCCGGGACGGTTTTGGAGGGGTGGCCGAGCGGCTAAGGCACCGGTCTTGAAAACCGAGGTCGGGTGAATGCCCGCGTGGGTTCGAGTCCCACCCCCTCCGTCGTGAAGTGAGCGTCGGACGTTGAAGCCCCACCCCGGATGGTCGAGCGGGGGTGGGGCTTCATCGTAATCCCCTGGATCGGCGCCTGGATCGGCGCGCCTGGATCGGCGAATGGGCCGGATCAGTGCCTCCAGCCCCAGTGTCGGATGGCGGTGGTGATTCACCCGGATGCCGGGACGCGCCCCTAGAGTCGAAGGAGGGAGTTCTCCGTCCCATGCTCGTTCCGGACCTGCTCGTCCGCATCTTCGTCGTTTCTCCACGAGTGGCCGTCGGCCAGATAGCGAAACTGGACCACGCTTCCCGGTTTGAATGAAATCGCCGCCTTCCACGTGCCGGACTTCGGGTCGAGCTTCATGGTGTGCCGGGTGTGGTCCCAGTCATTGAAATCCCCCACCACCGCCACCTGCTCGGCCGCCGCCTCGCCCGGGAGTTCGAATGTCACCCGCATCGACCGACCCTTCGGGCTGAGTCGCTTCGTGATCATCTGACCTCCGCCCTCTGTCGGCCACTTTGGACTCCGAGTCGCATCCTACCGTTCGCGAGGCGACCACGTCAATCCCGGGGGCGGCATGGGTCTCGAATGGGATGGCCTCCGGGTGACGCTCGCCAGTGTGCACGTCATCATATCGTTTCGGTGGAAAAATGTGGTCTCATGGGATAGATTGATCTAAGGAGGACCGACGCCTTGGGAATTGATGACGACCGTCTCCAGTCCGGAGGTCCTCTTTATAGCCAGCTTTCTAGTGTGAAAGTGAGATCCTGCTTGCGGTGATACGAGGCGAGCGTCGGGGAATGGTTTCCATCGAAAACTATGTCAGATGGGGGAGGCGCTCGGGCGTTTGGGCCGTGGCCCGGGTCGTGCCCAGGGGGGCCGAGTGGACGTGTGTGGGGCCGGGCGAGCGCCTTGGATGTTCGGAGGGCCCTTGATCGCGTGGAAGTGGATTCAACAGTCTCGGCGCTGGTGGTACGATCGCCCTCTGATTTTCAAGGGGCTCGTCGTGGTAGTCATTCCAGTCGTGCCCCTCATTCTCCTGAACCTCCTCTACTTTCCAGCCGATTGGCGCGCGCAGCGGTTCGAGCGTGACTTGCACGGGGCGCTGGAACTCGCAAAGCGAAGTCAGGATCTGATCATCGCCATCCAGGAGGTTCGGGCCCAGATTCGGGGCCACGCCCTAACCGGTGATTCATCGTGGCTGGACGAGTTCGAACGAGCCCAGTCCGGAGTGCCTCAGGCGATGTTGCAGCTCCGCCTCGCACTGGAAGCCCAGGGCGCGGAGGATTCCCGGGTGGAGGTGCTCGAGGGGCTGGTTGATCGGAAGCTGGAAAATCTTCGAGGCACGGTCTCCCTTCAGCCCTCCGGACCGGACGCTGGGCAACGAGTCGAGGCGGGGCGGGCGCTCATGGACTCGATTCGTACGGTGATGGATCCCTTTCGAACTCGAAGCGACTCCGTCCTGGCCGGATTCCAGGGAGATGTGGCGGCCTCCCAGGTTCTCCCCCGGCGAATCGTCGTGGCGACCGGGGTGGCGGGCGTTCTGGGCGGCGTTCTCGCTGCATTCCTGTTCAGCTCGAGCGTGAGTCGACGGGTTCGGACACTGGAACGCAACGCCCGCCGGCTACCCAGGGAGGGGGCGGCGCTACTTCCCGCGATCGCTTCCCGGGACGAGATCGGACGACTCGCCAGTGGGCTCGAGGAGGCAAAGCGGATCCTGGATGGGCGACAGGAGGCGCTCATTGAGAGCCGGGAGCGGTTCGCTCTCGCTGTGGAAGGTTCGAGGGACGGACTCTGGGACTGGGATCTCGAGGGGGGAAGGATCTACTTCTCTCCCCAGTGGAAGGCGCAACTCGGGTACGGGGACCAGGAGATACCTCATGACTTCGACGAGTTCGAGAGTCGGGTCCATCCCGAGGATTTGCCTCAAGTCGAAGCGTCACTGGATCGGGTCTTCACGGGGGTGTCCGACCAGCACGAGGCCGAAGTCCGTATGCGCCACCGGGACGGGAGTTGGCGTTGGATCTTGGCTCGAGGCCGCTGCGTCAGAGACGCCGAGGGACGCACCGTTCGCCTTTCGGGGTCTCACACGGATGTCACGGACCGTCGCCGCCGGGAGGAAGAGCTCCAGCAGGCTCGCGGAGAGGCGGAGGCGGCCACACGTGCGAAGAGCGCCTTCCTCGCAACCATGAGCCACGAGCTTCGGACCCCGATGAACGCGGTCATCGGTTTCTCCGAGCTCCTCCAGGATGGGGTCGCCGGGGAGCTTAACGAAAAGCAGGAGCGCTACGTGGGAAACATTGCCTCATCCGGACGGCATCTGCTCGAGCTCATCAACGACATCCTCGACCTCTCGAAGGTGGAGGCCGAAAAAGTAGAGCTCGACCTCGAGGAGATCGACCCGGTGCCGGTCCTCCGGAACTTGCTCGAAATCGTCCGGAGCATCGCACGGGAAAAGGGTCTGGCCCTCGAACTGGATCTCCAGGGCGAGCTCCCTCCGATCGTGGTCGACGAAGGTCGACTCAAGCAGGTGCTTTACAACCTCCTCAGCAACGCGATCAAGTTCACCGAGGAAGGCGGCCGAGTCGAGCTTGGAGCTCGGGTGGTCGAGAAGCCCGATGGCTCATCCCTGAGGATCTGGGTTCGGGACACGGGCATTGGCGTGGCAGAGGAGGATCGCGCACGGATCTTCGAGGAGTTCGAGCAGGTGGACTCTTCGTATGGTCGCAGGGAGCAGGGCACCGGGCTCGGTCTCACCCTCACTTCGATGCTGGTGGGTCTCCACGGGGGTGAGGTATCGCTCGAGAGCGAGGTCGGGGAGGGGAGCACGTTCACCGTGGAACTTCCGGTAAAGGGGCCTCGCAAGGGCGACGTTGGTTCGGCGGCCCGCTCGGGCTCGGATACGTCAATCGGCCCTCCGGAAAGGGAGGAGAGCGGAACCCCGGTTCCCACAGGTCGGGAAGAAAGGAGGCTTCCGCTCATCCTCATCGTGGAGGACGACCCATGGGCCCGGGACCTCCTGATCGGCTACCTCGAGAACGACGGATATCGGACCCTGCACGCCCGAGACGGGGAGGAAGGGCTGGAGTTGGCCCGGAAGCATCGCCCCGATGCCATCACCTTGGACATCCTACTTCCCGGGCAGGACGGCTGGGAAATCCTCAAGGAGCTCAAGGACGACCCGGCGACCCAGGAAATTCCCGTCCTCATCGTGACAGTGTCGGAGGGCCGGCAAGTCGGCGTCACCCTCGGCGCTACGGGATTCTTCCGCAAACCGATCAGCCCGGAACTCCTGCTGGGGGAGATCCGGGACCTCGTGGGAAGGGCTCCCGGCTCGGAAGCCCTATGCGTCCTGGTAGTGGACGACGAACCGGACAACCTAGAGCTGCTCGAGGAGGCGCTTTCAGAGGCGGGGTACGACGTCCTTTCCGCTGCTGGGGGGAAGGAGGGAATCCGGCTGGCTCGTGAAGCGCGACCGGACCTCGTCGTATTGGACCTCATCATGCCGGAGGTGACCGGTTTCGACGTGGCGGCGGTCCTTTCGAGTGAAGCCGAAACCGCAGGGATTCCCATCTTGGTGTGGACCGCTAAGGACCTCACCTCCGAGGACCAGGTGCGCTTGGGGAATCAGGCGCGGGAGGTGAGTCGGAAGGGCACGAGGGAGAGCCTTCTCGCCTCTCTGGACCGGATCGTGGAGAGCAAGGGGGTCGCGGCTGTTGCACGGGTGGGAAACGGGCGGGGCAAAGATGGGAGCTAAATATGGACGACCATCTCCGGAGGCGATCCATCGAGTTCTCCTGGTAGAAGACAACGCCATGAATTCGGAGCTTATGATCGAAATTCTGGAAAGAGAGGGATTCGAGATGCTCGTTGCGGAGAAGGCGGAAGCCGGGCTGGAACTGGCCCGACGCGAACAGCCCGATCTGATCCTCATGGACGTTCAACTGCCCGGGATGGACGGGCTCGAGGCCACGGCCAGCCTGCGAGGGAACGGTGCAACCCGGGACATCCCAGTGCTGGTCATCTCTGCCCACGCGATGCGGGGGGACAAGGAGAGAGCCCTCGCGGCGGGTGCGGTCGGCTACCTCACCAAGCCTTTCGACACGCGGGACCTGGTGCGGGAGGTCAAACGCTGCCTCGAAGATCGCGGCCTGCCGGGAGTGGGGGTGGACAAGGATGGATGAACCGACCGCATCGAGCGCATTGGCTTTGGATGATCCAGGAGCCGCGGACGTCCTGATCGTGGACGACGAAAGCTTCAACCGGGAGCTTCTCCGCGAGATCTTGGAGACTTATGGGTACCGGGTTCGTGAGGCACAGGACGGAAGGGAGGCGCTGCTCCGGGTCTCCGAGGCCCTGCCGGACGTGGTGTTGCTGGACGTAATGATGCCGGGAATAGATGGGCTGGAGGTATGCAGGCGGCTCAAATCGGCCAAGGAGACCGCGCACGTGCCGGTTCTCCTCGTCACCGCGCTTTCCGAGAGGCACGACCGGATTCAGGGGATCGACGACGGGGCGGACGATTTCCTTAACAAGCCGGTCGACCGCCATGAGCTCAAGCTCCGGGTCAGAAACGCGGTCTACCGGAAGCGACTCTATGACGACTTGGCGCTGAAGTATGGCCGTCTGCGCGACTTGGAGGGAATGCGGGAAAGCCTCACCCAGATGCTCGTCCACGACATGCGGTCACCGCTGACCACGATCAGCGCCAACCTCGAACTTCTCGAGATGTCCCTCGGCGACCAGATGAGCCAGGAAGCCGAGCAGGACCTCCGGGAGGCCCGGACCGGTGTGGGGATGCTTATGGAACTGATCGACCAGATTCTGGAGACGGCGAAGGCCCAGGAGGCGGGGATGGGGTTGGAGGTGAAGGAGGTCGACCTCCGGAGTCTGGTGGAACGAAGCCTCTCCGGGCTCGATGCCCTCGTTGGGGAGCATCACCTCGATGTGGTGCTCCCCGAAAGGCCTATCATTCTGTGTTGCGATCCTGACCTCATCCGCCGCACCCTCGTGAATCTGGTGGGCAACGCGCTCAAGTTCACGGAGGCGGGCAGTCGGATCCGGGTCCGAGGCGAGGAGGACGGCCCCGCCATCCGCATCGAGGTCGAGGACGACGGACCCGGCATCCATCCCGACCTCCACGAGACCCTCTTCGAGAGGTTCACCCACGCTATTCCCGAGGGGCAGGAGCGACCGGTGCAGTCGACCGGACTCGGCCTTTCGTTCTGCCGTATGGCGGTGGAGGCGCACGGGGGACAGGTGGGGGTGGAGAGCAGGCCCGGGGAGGGAAGCCGATTCTGGGTTGTCCTACCCCGCCAACCGGACTCCGCATTCTCCCAGGAGCGCGGCGGCGCTCCCCGAGCCCGGACACGCGTCTAGGGGAAAATCCCTCGCTCCTCGTAGGAGGTCGCGACCTTTTCCATCGCAATCGCGAAGGCCGCGTTTCGGAGGCCCGTTCCCTTCCTTCGAGCCAGCTCCCGCACGTCGTGGTAGCCCGCCACCATCGTCTCCTCGAGCCCCGAGTTCACAAGATCCTCTTCGGAGGCTCCGACGGCCAGCTCGTCGATCGTCCCGACGTCGAAGTCGCGCTCGGTGATACTCTCGATGGCACGGAGCATTCGGTGATTGGACGCTGCCTGAAAACGTCGCTCGAGTCGACCAAAGCGGACGTGTGAGAGGTTCTTGATCCACTCGAAGTAGGAGACGGTCACTCCTCCAGCATTCAGATAGAGATCGGGGATCTGGAGGACCCCGCGCTCCTCGAGGATCTCTCCCGCATTCGCCGTCGTGGGCCCGTTTGCGGCTTCGGCCACGATCTTTGCCTGGATCCGCGGTGCGTTCTCCTTTCCAATCACGTTCTCGAGCGCCGCAGGAATGAGGATGTCGCAGGGCCATTCGAGTCCTGCAGGGCGGTCCTCCCGGCCCACCTTCCGGGGGGCTTCCAGCTCGAGGATGGATCCCCCGTTCTCCCGATGCCGATAGACCTCCTCGACATCCAGCCCCTTCGGATCGTAGATACCCCCGTCCCGTTCGAGGATGCCCACCACCAAGACGCCGTCCTGGGTCAGGAGGCGCCCGGCATGATAGCCGACGTTGCCGAGGCCCTGGATGACGACCCGCTTGCCATCGAGGCCTGTCGAGAGCCCGAGCCGGTCCATGTCCTCGCGGAAGGACACCGCCTCCCGGATCCCGAAATAGACGCCCCGTCCCGTGGCCTCGACGCGGCCGCGAACCCCTCCACTTCCGAGCGGCTTCCCGGTGACGGCCCCCAGTGCGGACTCCTCACCTCTGGAAAGCTGACAGTAGGTATCCGACATCCAGGCGATTTCCCGGGTGCTCACACCCATGTCGGGCCCCGGCACGTCCACTCCGGGACCAATGCAGTTGCGCTGCACCAGCTCGAAGGTGTAGCGCCGGATGATCCTCTCCAGCTCCCCGGAGGAGTAGTCGTCCTTTTCGATCTTGATAGCCCCCTTCGCCCCACCGAAGGGAATATCCATCAGTGCACACTTGTAAGTCATCAGGGCTGCGAGGGCTGTGACCTCGTCTTCCGAGGCGTGCACGGTCAGTCGGAAGCCACCCTTCACGGGAAGGCGGTGCTGGGAGTGGTGCGCCCGCCATCCGTGGATGACCTCGATGGTGCCGTCATCCCGGCGCAAGGGAAAGCTGAGGTGATAGACGGCGTTGCACGCCTTGATTTGCTTGAGCAGGCCCTCGGGGTGGTCCAGGAGGGGCTTCGCCCGGTCGAAGTATCGGTTCACCTGCTCGAAGAATAGAGGGAGCTCACGCATCTTGGGTCCGACTCCTGGTTTCGGGTCAGGGTGGAGGAGCTGCCTGGCGACGGTTACCGTAGCAGGTGTCCGCGCAGCTTCAACCACCTATTGGACCGGGAGTTCCAGTGACGAGGTCCCTCAGCCTGCGTGTGCTCGTCCTCGCCCTGATCGCGGTTGCGGGAGCCTACGCGGCCGCATTTCTTCCGGGAGGTCCGCCGCCCTGGGCCTCCTGGAGTCTGCTGGGAGGCACCGTGGTCTCGATCCTCGCGATCTCAGCGCTGGGGGCGGCACCCGCGGAAGGCGGTGTTGGACGGCTGGGATGGGTATTCGCCCTGACCTTCCTCCTCGTGGCCGGAGGGCTTGGTCTCGCGCTCGCGCTTCCTGAGCCGGTCGCAGGAGATCCACTCGTGCTGGGGCTCCCTCTCGGGGCGGCGATTCTCGTGTACTGCGTCGGCCTTCTCCCTCTCCTCGTCGTTCCGCTCGCCTACGCCTGGACCTTTCCGGCGATCGGGTTTCGGCCCGGGGAGATGGAGGAAATCCGGGACCGGGCTCGGCTCGCAGCAGAGCGCGAGGCGACTTCCCGTGGGACCGCGCCGATCGATGATGTCGGGGGTGCGGGGCCGGAATGAGTCTCGTGCTCCTCCAGGTGGAGCCGATGCCGGCTGCGACCGAGCCTCTCGTCGTCGGGGTGGTCCTCGTGTACTTCGCTGCGGTGATGGCGATCGGGGCGTGGGCGACCCGCCGGACCCGCACCTCCGGTGACTTCTTTCTCGCGGGAAAGGGGATCGGGCTCGTGGCCCTCTCCCTCTCGGCAATCTCGGCGACGCTCTCCGGATTCACCTTCATAGGGGGGCCCGGGTTGGTCTACGCGGTGGGGCTGGGTGCCCTCTTCATCATCCTTCCGGCCGGTATCACGAACGCCGTGGGCGCCTGGGTTCTCGCCAAGCGGCTGCGCCTCCTGGCGGAGGTCCGCGGCGTCTACACCCTCCCCGACGCCATCGGGGCGAGGTATCGATCTCCGGCCGCACAGGGACTGGCAGGGACAGCGATTCTCGTGGCGGTCATCGGGTACATGGCCACCAATGTTCTGGCGATGGGATATGTGCTGGATGCGGTTCTCGCGGTGGGCCTCGGGTGGGGAATCTGGATCGGGGCGGGGATCACCCTCCTGTACTCGGTCGGGGGCGGTATTCGAGCGGGCATCTACACCGATGTGCTGCAGGGGCTTCTGATGGCGGCCGCCTCGGTCCTGGTCTTT
>SLFU01000079.1 GCA_007124095.1 Gemmatimonadota bacterium | reverse complement strand
GGAAAAGTCTCTCAGGGGCGGCTGGGATCCTTCCACGTTCGAACACCTCTCCAAGGTCTGGGGTCGAAGCTACCGACGGGTCCCGCTCGACCACCTGGACTTGTAACCTTCAATCGGGGGGAAGAGCCGAAGAGAACCGCTCCGTCGCAGCTTCGGATGCCGCATCGCTCCCGGAGGCCATGGTGCCCCAAGGCCTTCGCCCTGTCAACGCCCGACCACCGTCGCCCACCCACAGCCACAGGTGAAAGATGCGCATCCTCTACGTGTTTCCCCATCCGGACGACGAGTCCTTCGGACCGGCCCTGGCGATCTCCAGTCAGCGCGAGGAAGGGCACGAAGTCCATCTTCTTACGCTGACCAGGGGCGGGGCCACGAAGGAGCGACATCGGCTCGGACTCTCCGTGCAAGAGATGGGAGAGGTTCGGCTCAGGGAAATGTCAAAGGTGGAAAAGGTCTTGGATCTGTCCGGAATGACCGTGCTGGACTTCCCGGATTCCGGGCTGAAGGGAATGGATCCGCGCATCCTGGAAGATGCGATTGCCTCCGGAATCCGGAGCCGAGAGCCCGATGTCCTCGTCACCTATGCAGTGCACGGGATCAGTGGCTTCCATGACCATCTCGTGACCCATGCCGTCGCGAAGCGAGTGTTCTGCGAACTCCGGGAGCTCGACGAACGCCGTGCGCCGCGCCGGCTCGCCCTCTTCACCCTCGCCGCCTCGGACCGACCCGACGACCTCCACACATCGACCGATGAAGAGATCGACTGTGCCATCGCGGTGGGGGAGAGCGATGTGGAGACGGCACGCAGAGCCCTGGACTGCTACGAAACCTATCAAGAGGTGATCCGGACCGCCGACCCCCTGGCTCGGGTCGGTCGAACGGTCCACTTCGAGCTCTTCCAGGAATCACACTCACCCTGGCTCCCCTCCCTCACTGCCGGACTCTAGTGTGGTGTGAGGCAGACTAAGAGGAAGAGGTGAGCCTCACGGGGAGAAGGAAGCTCGCCTGAAGACCGCCGGTTCCTCGGAGAGATCCACCCCCCCGAGCTCGCCTTCGATCCGGAACGCATCCGTGAATTCGCCCTCGAAGTGAGCCGCCTGCCCGGCGTTGAACCCTGTCAGGGTGAGCCAGATCGCTCCGTTATCGTCCGTCATCCCCGTGACACTCGATGAGCTCGCACCTCTCTGCCACTGGCCGGTAACGGTTCCACTCGGACCGGCGGTCAGGTACAGCTTGACCCCACCGGTCAACCTCTGGAGCTCCCCGACGCTGTCCCATATCCCTTCGGCGGTCGTCTCCTCCAGATCCGTCGTGCAGGAGAGGAGGAAGATCATGCACATCGGGAGCCCGAGCCACAGAATTGCACGTCGCATGGTGAACCGTTCCGAGAAATGCTGGACGTAAGGTCTCGCCGGGGCCGGCGAGCGAAGGGATCATAAATCTCTGTATTCTACTCAACGGAGGGCACGGTGTCCATCCGTCGGCTTTGAGGGGAGGATTTTCTTCCGGCGCCCTCGACCGACCACACTCATCCACTCACGCCCCTGGGATCTCCTCTGCCGCGCTCGAGCGCCAGGATCATCACGCCGTGTCCGGCCGCACCCACTCCGAGGACGAGGGCCCCAAGGGCCAGAAGGTCCGTGAGGAAGACCCCCTCCCTTCCCATCAAGAACGAGATGAGGAGCATGACCAGCACGGAAAGCGCCAGGCCGTAGCGCGTCGCACGGTAGGACACCGATCCCCGAAGGGGCGTCAGGAGGAGAGCGGTGGGAGCGGCAAGCGCCCCGATGGTCACCCAGTGAGCAACGGCCGCGCCGGGGTCGGTCAGGACAGTCCCGAGGATGGCTCCCCCGACTGCCCCCACCACGCCCTCCACGAAGATCCGGGGAATCGAGCGCTCCACCAGCACCACAAGCTCCCTAAGCGGACCGGGGGACGGCACCGTCCGCTCGCAAAGGTGCCCCAGCCCCCCACCCGATCAGTAGAGGACCCGGACCCGGATCGTATCCGGGATCTCGGTCAGGTCCCGTGTGAGATCCTCGGGCTCGTCGCCAACGATGTCGGTGATCACGTAGCCGATCCCCTCACCGGTCTTGAGGTACTGCCCGGTGATGTTGATGCCGCGATCCGCGAAGACCTGGTTGATCCTCGCCAGGATCCCCGGCACGTTCCGGTGGACATGGACGATCCGATGGGAGCCCTTGAACTCGGGGAGCTGCAGGTTCGGAAAGTTCACGGACAGGGTGGTGTTTCCTCTTTCGAGGAAGTCCATGAGCTTGTCGGGCACGAAGTATCCGATGTTTTCCTGCGCCTCCTCCGTACTCCCACCGATGTGCGGGGTCAGGATCACATTCGGCAGGTTCTGCAGAGGCGACTCGAAGGACGAGCCGTCAGTCTTGGGCTCCTCGGGAAAGACGTCGATGGCGGCGCCGCGAATCTTCCCGGACTCGAGCGCTGTCCTCAATGCTTCCTGGTCCACCACGAAGCCCCGGCTGAGGTTCAGGAAGACCGCGCCCTCCTTCATGACTTTGAATTCGTCGGCCCCGATGAAGTTCCGGTTCTCGGGCCTTCCATCCACATGTACGGTGACCACGTCCACGGTTTCGAGGAGCTGGCGAAGGGTCCGACACGGGGTCGCGTTTCCCAACGCCAGCTTCTCGGTCACATCGTAGTAGTAGACGTCCATCCCAACGGCTTCCGCCACGATGGAGAGCTGGGCTCCAATGTTTCCATACCCGATGATCCCCAACTTCTTCCCGCGGATTTCACGGGCACCGTTCGATCGCTTCTTCCACGTCCCCTGGTGGAGGAGGTTGCTCTTTTCGAAGATGTTCCGATAGAGAATGATGATCTGCCCCAGCGCCATCTCCACCACGCTGCGGGTGTTGGCAAAGGGCGCGTTGAAGACCGGCACGCCCCGGGCGAGGCAGGCTTCCAGATCGATCTGGTTGGTCCCGATGCAGAACGCCCCCACCGCGGCCAGGCTTGGAGCGGATTCCACCACCTGGCGGGTCACATGGGTCTTCGAGCGGATCCCGAGGACCGTGACACCACGAAGGTGCTCTATCAGCTGGTCCTCGGAAAGACTCGAGGAGATCTCCTGGACCTGGTATCCGGCACTTCGGAACCGCTGTGCGGCTTCCTGATGTATGCCCTCCAGGAGCAGGACGTTTTCGCCAGCCTTCGATGTATCTATGGGAGGGGTCACTTCGCCTCCATAAAGGTCAAGAGTTCATCTATCGAGCGGACCACATGGTCCGCTCTCCTCACTACGGATTCCCGGTGCCGGTTTTCGGTGAAAGCGAAGAACCGATCGGCCAACCCCAACGTCCTCAGCTCCAGATCCGTCGCTCCGTCTCCAATCACCCACAATTCGGTAGAATCGCCCCTCAACTGCTTCACCACACCCGGCTTGCCGGTTCGGCCCATCTGGGTATCCGGATCCAGACCCGTTACTCGGCCCTCTTCATCGTAGCTGAATCGGTGAGCGTGGAGCCGGGACTCCGGAAGGCCCAACCTGAGCAAGGTCGGACGGATCAACTCTTCAAAGCCTCCGGAAACCACGTGGATCCGGTCCCTCTCATCCCTGAAGAACTCCAAGTTGCGGCTAACCGACGGGGATAGACTTCGCTGAATCTGATCGGCTACACGGGCAATGAGGGACTGGTCCGCCTCCAGGAGCTCGAGCCTCTGTGCGAGCGATCGCTCCGCAGAGAGATCGCCGGCCATTCCGAGGTCGGTGATCTCCTGGAACTGGGCGACACGCTCCTCCCGGTCCGGCAGGCCGTCCAGTGACTGGGCAAATAGCTCGTCCAGCGCTTCCACCGATACGAGAGTGCTGTCGAAGTCGAAAACCAATATGGGCACGGAAATCACCATCGCTCAGATTTGGACACCTGCCTACCTAAACATCTCGACGGCCGATTGCCAACCCCCCCCGTCCCTTCACATCTTCATTTGTGGCGTGGGTCCGCTCAAGTGGAGGACCCCATCGAGTCGGTTCCCTCCGGGAGATGGAATGAGCACTTCGGCAACCGGAGGAGGTACGCGAAAGCGGCGTCACCTTCTCCCGCTCGTCCTCTCGCTGTGCGTATTGGTGGGATGTGACACGAGCGCACAGGCGACCTCCGATTCCGGTCGTCCAGACTCGGTCGAGGAGCTCCTTCCCGGGGAGTTGGAAACCCCTCCCCTTTCCCACCCGCTGACCCAAGCACCGCGAGCCCGGACGAATGGGTTGGACCCGGAGCTCCTCGAGGAAGCGCTCGCACGCGCGGCTTCCCTCCCTCGCCTCTACAACATGATCATCGCGCGACACGGTGAGATCGAGGTGGAACGACATTTCAGGGGTCCCGGGCCTACCGCGTCGGCCAATGTGAAGTCGGTCTCGAAGAGCCTCCTCTCCGCCCTCGTCGGGATCGCGGTAGCGGAGGGATACCTGGAGGGCCTCGATCAACCGATCATGCCGAGCTTTCGAGACTACTTACCCGAGGAGCCGGAGGCGGCGCGGAGTCGGATCACCCTCCGCCATCTCCTCACGATGCAGAGCGGACTCGAGTCCACCTCGTTCAACAACTACGGACGCTGGGTCACCAGTTCGAACTGGGTGAGGTACGCGCTCACTCGGCCCATGATCGACGAGCCGGGTGAGCGGATGGTCTACAGCACCGGAAATTCCCATCTGATCTCGGCCCTCCTGACGAAGGCGACGGGGGAGAGCACACTCGCCTTCGCCCGGACTCACCTGAGCGAACCGTTGGGAGTTCAGTTGCCTCCCTGGCCGACCGACCCCCAGGGAATCTACTTCGGGGGGAACGACATGCAGATGAGTCCCCGGGCCCTCTTCCGGTTCGGAGAACTCTATCGGAACGGGGGAAGTCAAGACGGCCGCCAGATCGTGCCCGAAGAATGGGTGGAGGAATCCTGGAAGGTCCATGGCCGTTCGCCCAGGAACGGAGACGCTTACGGTCTGGGCTGGTGGGGACGGGAATCGCACGGCTATTCGGTTCACTTCGGATGGGGCTATGGAGGCCAGTTCCTCTTCATCGTCCCGGCGCTCGAGCTGACCGTGGTCTTCACCTCCGATCCGGTTTCGCCGCGCGAAGGGCCGCACAACCGCGCCGTCCACGACCTCCTCGACGAGCTTGTGGTGCCGGCCGCCATCCAGGGGAAGCCATCGCCCTGAGGAGGGGGGTCCCAGACTCGGTCCCTGGTGCCGGCGGGGTGGTCCCTGGCATCTGCGCGGCGGATGGATGAGCCACCAGGCCCTCCTTCGCCTCGCCAGGATTGCGATCGCCGCTGCGGTGGCCGTGATCGGGCTCAAGCTCGGCGCCTGGTTCCTTACAGGTTCGGTGGGTCTCTTGTCGGACGCGGTGGAGTCCCTCGCCAATCTGGCCGGAGCGGTCGTGGCCTACCTCATGCTTTCCCTCGCGCAGAGGCCTCCCGACGAGGAGCATCGCTTCGGGCATTCGAAGGCCGAATACTTCTCAACCGGTTTCGAGGGAAGCCTGATCTTGGTGGCGTCGGGAGGGATCGCCTGGGTCGCACTCCCACGCCTCCTGGACCCGCAGCCTTTGAGCAGCGTGGGGTTGGGCCTCGGCGTGGCGTTCGTCGCCACCGCCATCAACTTCGCTATGGCTCGAGTCCTCCTGCGGTCGGGTCGGGAATCCGGCTCCATCACCCTGGAGGCCTCGGGGCATCACCTGATGACCGATGTCTGGACCTCCCTCGGTATCCTCGCCGGTGTGGGAGCGGTCGAGTTCACTGGGCTGGACCGCCTCGATCCGATCATTGCTCTCCTCGTGGCCGTGTACATCCTGTACACGGGACTCCGCCTCCTTCGGCGAGCCGCCTCCGGATTGCTGGATTCGGCGCTTCCCGAGGGGGACTTGGCGAGAATTCGAGCCGTATTGGAGGAGTACGAGTCGAAGGGGATCCGATTCCATGCATTCCGGACCCGCACGGCGGGGCAGAGGAGCTTCATCTCGATGCACGTCCTGGTGCCGGGCGATTGGACCGTTAAGAGGGGCCATGACCTGGCCGAATCGGTGGAGGAGCGCATTCGTGAGCAGATCAAGGGCTCGACCGTGTTCACCCACATCGAGCCCATCGAGGACCCCGCCTCCTTTCGAGATCGGGAGATCCCCCCTGCCCGCCCCCCGCGGCGTCGCCCCTGAACCCGTCCGTCCCTCACGGGGCGGGAAGGCCGTCACCCAATGGCTCTGAGCGACCTCGACTCCACGGGCCCGCCCCCCCGCTGGTTGGTCCTCACGATCGGCGCGCCCCCAAGGGGAGAGGAGATGCTCCTCGTGGACGCCCTGAAGCGGCTAGGAGCTCGACTGGTGGACCACAAGGGGAGCCGGCTCGTCGCCTACTTCCAGGCCCCTTCCGAACCCTCCGACTTTCTTGCCCAGGCACGCTCGGTGATCGGAGCGAGCCTCTCGCCTCCCGCCCCGGCAATTTCCTGGGAGCTGCAGACAGGGGAAGGCTGGAGGAAGGTCTGGGAACGCGACGTGGCGCCCCGCAGGGTCTCCGAGCGTTTCCTGATCGTCCCCTCGCCCCCCCACCCGGGCTCACTCGGCGCCTCAGAAGTGCTCGGCCCCCGCGGCGGCGAGGCTTCGGTCGAGGAAAACCCCTCGATCATCCGACTCCTCCCGAGTCTCGCTTTCGGCACCGCGGAGCACCCCACCACTCGAGCCTGCCTTCAGCTCCTGGAGGAGGTGATCGAGGCGAACGACTCGGTGGTGGACGTAGGAGCGGGCTCCGGAATCCTTTCGATCGCGGCGGCCCTCCTCGGTGCGGGGAAGGTGCTCGCCCTCGAAATGGATCCCCATGGCGCCGAGAGCGCGCGGCAGAATGTGCGAATCAACAACGTCGCCTGCCAGGTGGAAGTGAATCAGGTGGAGGTCCGGCCCGACACGTTGCCCCCCCTTGGACCGTTCGGCGGCGCGCTCGCAAACCTCGAGCCGGACACCCTCCTTCGACTGGTCCCGGGGATCGTGGCTGCTGTCGCTCCGGGCGGGTGGGTCGTCTTTTCCGGGGCACCGGGAGACGAGCGGAGAGCGGTTAGGTCAGCCGCACTCCGGGAGGGCCTGCGCTCCACCGGAGAGAGGACCGTCGACGGCTGGTGGACCGAGAGCTTCCGAAAGCGCCCCAGCTCCGGGCCCTGACCCTTCCTACGCCTCACCCCTGGAATCGGGATCCGGGTGGCCATGATCCACGTCGAGCGCGTGAGTCCTGGACTCGATCTGGGCAGCGAGCCCGGCACGCACCAACAGGTGCGCGCTCACCGGAGCTGTCATGAACAGGAAGAGCGTGATGAGCGCCTCGTGCACGGTGAGCCCTTCCCTGAGTGCGCTGAAATAGATCACGGACGCCAGGAGGAGGGCGCCCACACCCAGTGTAGTGGCCTTCGTGGGACCATGGAGGCGGGTATAGAAATCCGGAAGCCGGGCCAAACCGATCGACCCTATCAAGGCAAAGGTCGCCCCAACCACGATGAAGAGACTGACGACAAGCTCGCCGATCATTCGATGATGCTCCCTCTCCGCAGGTGTTTGGCCAAGGCCACCGTCCCGACGAACCCCATCATGGCAATGAGGAGCGCGGCCTCGAAGAAGATGTCACTGCCGATCCGGATCCCGACGAGCATCAGCACCGCGATGGTATTGATGTAGAGGGTATCGAGCGCCGTGACCCGGTCCACGGCGTCGGGTCCCTTCACGAGCCGGAAGACGTTCAGCAACATAGCCAGACCCATCGCCGTGAACCCGAAGGTTAGCGCGAGGTTCAGCATTCGAATAGCTCCTTCAGAGGTGCCTCGTACCGGTTCTTGATTCGGTCGACCAACTGCGCCGGATCGTCCACGTCCATGGAGTGGACGAGGAGGGTCCTCCGGCCCGGACCCAGTTCCGATGAGACCGTTCCCGGGGTCAAAGAGATCACGTTCGCGAGGGTGGTGATTGCGTAGGGGTTTGTGATCTCGAGCGGCACGACCACCCAGGTGGGACGGAGAGTTCGCCGAACATTGATGATGAGCCAGGCGACCTGGAGATTGGCGATCACGACGTCCCAGAGGAACACCGGCAGGAAACGCAGCAGCACCCCTGGCCGGCAAATGCGCGGATGATCGGGCCAAAACCTTTGGCTGAAGAGGGGGATGGCGATCCCGAAGCCCAGACCGAGGACGATCAGCCGGGGATGGACGCTGTTGACCAGCAGGAGCCACACCACCACGAGCACCACCGTGAGGACCGGGTGAGGCAGGAGGGTGAACCGCTTCGTGGCCGGGGCCTTGTCTCGACTCATGGCGTCTCCGCTCCTTGCCCCAGCACGGCCCGGATATAGGGCCCTGGCTCCATCAGCTGCTCGGCCGCTCCAGCCGTGTAGGCAGAGATGGGCTCGGCCAGAAACGAAAGCCCGCCTATCAGGAGGAGAAGGAGGACCACCGGAAAGACCGCTGCGGTCGCTGCCGGACTCGAAACCGTGTCCCCCTCCGTCTTCCAGAAAAGGACACTCCCGGCCCTTCCCATCGCGATCAGGCCGAGTAGGCCCCCTACCAGGACTACCGTGAAGAGCCACGGGAGCTGCGCGGTCCCGAGGCTGCTCTGGAGCATGAAGATCTTCCCGAGGAATCCGCTCAGGGGCGGCATCCCGGCGATCGCCACGGCACCGATGAAGAAGAGCGATCCGAGAATCGCAGGCTGTGCCACGGGAGTCGAGGGCTCGAGGGAGTCCTCCCGGGATCCCCTCTGGTCAGCGATGAGCTCCGCCAGGAGGAAGAGGGCAGCCACGATGAGCGTCGAATGAATCATGTAGTAGAGGCCGGCGGCCAGCGCCTCCGCCGAGAAGATGGCGATCACCGCAAGGAGCGTCCCTACGGATGCGATAACCAGGTACGCGACCACCCTGCGGAGCGACCGGGCCGCCACGACCCCGATCATCGCCGCGGCAAGGGTGACGAGGGCCACCGGGAAGAGGACCTTGCCCGGAAGACCGTCCAGGAGGGGAACAGAGCCCGGGAATACGAGCGTGTAGACCCTCAGGATGGAGTAGACGCCGACCTTCGTCATGATCGCAAAGAGGGCCGCCACCGGTGCGCTGGCGGAGCCGTACGCGCGGGGCAGCCAGAAGTACAGGGGCAACAGGGCGGCCTTGACGCTGAATACCGCCAGTAGGAGCAGAGCGGCCGCCCGGAGGATCGCCTCCTGCTCGGGACCAGCTTCGGCAACCCGCAGGGAGAGATCCGCCATGTTGAGGGTTCCGAAGACCCCGTAGATCACAGCGAGGACAATGACGAAGAAGGCGGATCCCGTCAGGTTGAAGATGACGTAGTGCATCCCGGCCCGCACCCGCTTCTCGCCACCACCATGCAGGATCAGGCCGTAGGAGGCGATGAGGAGGATCTCGAAGAAGACGAAGAGGTTGAAGATGTCGCCGGTCAGGAAAGCACCGTTCAACCCCATCAACTGGAACTGGAAGAGGGCGTGGAAGTTCTTGCCTCGTGTGTCCCAGCCATGGATCGCGTACAGGACCGCCGGCAGACCGACCAACGCCGTGAGGAGCACCATCAGGGCACTGAGGCGATCCAGCACCAATACGATCCCGAAAGGAGCGGGCCAGTTGCCCAGCTCGTACGCCATGTAGTCGCCGGAGGCGGCCTGGACGACGAGGGCCAGGCTCACCCCCACCAGCGCCAGGGTGGACAGCACGCTGATCGACCTCTGGGTGCCCAGATCGAGCCTTGCCCCGAGGAGCAGGACGACTGCGGTGAAGGCAGGGATGAGGGTCGGGAGAGTGATCCAGTGGCTCATCGGAGCTCGCCTCCCGGTCCATCGACATGATCGGTTCCCAGATCGGAGTGAGCGCGAAGGCCGAGGACCACGACGAAGGCGATCATCGCAAACCCAATCACGATTGCGGTCAGGGCGAGCGCCTGCGGGAGGGGATCCGGGTAGGCCACGGTCTCATCGCCGACCACGATCACGGGGGCGAGGCCCAGCTGCAGCCGCCCCGAGGCGAAGAGGAAAAAGTTCGCGGCGAACCCCAGTAGCGCGAGTCCGAGGATGACCGAGTAGGTCCGGGCCCGGAGGACAAGATAGACTCCCGCGCCGACCATCACCCCAACTCCGCTCGCAACGAGCAGCTCCATCGGTCAGCCCTCTCCTTCCGCGGATTCGGAAGCCGCACTGGCGTTTCGGATCTTACCCATGTTTACGAGCATCAGGAGCACACCCGCCACCACGGTGAGGTACACTCCGATGTCGAAGAGGACCGCGCTCGCCAGCTCGAATTCGCCAATGGCGGGCCCGATGAACCGGAGCGGAATCTCGAAGTAGTCGAACCATCCGGTCAGGAATGGAAACCCGAAAAGCCAGCTCCCCAGCCCGGTCGCTCCGGCCGCCAGCACGCCGAGGGCGATCACTCCGTGGAAGTCCCTCACGAACCGATGAGTGGTCCATCCGATCCCGCTCGCCACGTACTGGAGGATCAGGGCCACTGCCGTCACGAGGCCGGCGATGAACCCGCCGCCGGGCTGATTGTGGCCCCGGAGGAAGAGGTACATCGAAACCAGAAGGGCCAAGGGCAGCAAGAGCCGGGTGATCACCGTCAGCAATAGCGGATAGCGCACCTCGTCCTCGGGGCTTCCGATTCGCCAGCGATCCGGGACACCCAGGGCGTCAATCATCGCGTAGATGCCGAGCCCGGCGATGGCCAGCACGATGATCTCGCCGAAGGTGTCGAAGCCGCGGAAGTCGACCAGGATCACATTGACCACGTTCGTGCCGCCGCCGCCCGGGTAACTCTGTTCGAGGTGGAAGTCCGAGATCGTCGAGATCGGAGTGGTGAGGATCACCCATGCCATCGCCGTCACTCCCGCCCCGGCTCCCACAGCCAGGAGAAGGTCCCGGGCCCGCCTCCCCCCGGAGTCTTCCCTTGGGCTTTCCTTGGGAAGGAGATGGAGAGCGAGGAGCAGGAGCACGATGGTCACCACCTCGACGGAGATCTGGGTCAAAGCCAGATCCGGAGCGGAAAGGTGGACGAACGCGAGCGCAAGCATGAGACCCACGACGCTCAAGACGATGACCGCGATGAGTCGTCGGTGGTGCAGCACAGCCGTCCCAATGGCCGCCGAGACGAGGACGGCCCAGACCACGAGGCTCATGCCGTCCACAGGCGTCGTCCCCCCGGGTCCGGTGCCCCAGGCCCCGGTCAGGAAGGGCCATCCGATCGCGACCACCGCAACGCCGACCAGAAGGGCCAGGTACCGCTGGAGTGACCCGTTCTCCATCGAACCCGTGAGCCAGTAGGACCCGGCCGCGAGACGATCGACTGCTCCGTCGAAAATCCGCTTCGCCTCGGGGATGGGAAGACGCCCCTCTTGCAGGTTGATGAAGATCCAGCGCGCCCGGTACGCGAGAATACCACCCGCCACGGCCAGCGCGCTCATGAGGAGCGGAACGTTGAACCCGTGCCAGAGGGAGAGGGAGTACGGCTCCCACTCGGCCCCGATCGTCGCGCCCGTCGCCACGGCGAGCATGGGACCTGCGAAGAGGTTCGGGAGGAGGCCGATGAGCACGCATAGCGCAACGAGGAGGCCCACGGGAAGGAGCATCCCGAAGGGGGGGTCGTGCGGTGGCTTGGGAAGGTCCTCGGCGGGCGGGCCGAAGAATACGCTCCAGACCAATCGGATGGAATACGCGACACTGAACAGCCCGGCCAGTGTGACGATCAGCGGCAGGAGCCACGGAACTCCGGGAAGGAACCCCGCCTCGACGGTCCTCTCGAAGAACATCTCCTTGCTGATGAATCCGTTGAAGGGCGGGATTCCCGCCATCGAGGCCGCGGCGATCAGCGCGAGGAACCCGGTGATCGGCATCGCCGCCCAGAGCCCGGAGAGCCGCCGGATGTCCCTCGTACCGGTCTCGTGGTCCACGATCCCGGCGTTCATGAAGAGCGAGGCTTTGAATGCGGCGTGGTTCATGATGTGAAACACTCCCACCATGGCCGCCATCTGGGTGCCGATCCCGAAGAGCGTGGTGATGAGGCCCAGGTGACTCACCGTCGAGTAGGCCAGGAGCCCCTTCAGGTCATGCTTGATCAGCGCTATGTACGCGGCGAAGAGAAGTGTCGCCGCCCCCACGCCGGTGACGAGGAAGAACCAGAGCTCCGTCCCCGACAGGGCGGGAAAGAGCCGCGCCAAGAGGAAGACCCCCGCCTTTACCATGGTGGCCGAATGCAGGTAGGCGCTCACGGGAGTGGGCGCCGCCATCGCATGGGGCAACCAGAAGTGGAAGGGGAACTGCGCTGACTTCGTAAAGGCCCCGAGCAGCACCAGAATCAGCATCGGAGCGTAGAGCTCGTGGGACCGGATCAGGTCGCCGGACTGGAGAACCTCCGAGAGTTGATAGGTTCCCGCGATGTGTCCCAGGAGAATGAAGCCCGCGAGCATCGCCAGTCCTCCCCCTCCCGTCACGACGAGCGCCATCCGCGCGCCCTGACGGCCTTCCGGCAGATGCTTCCAGTAACCGATCAGGAGGAAGGAGGTGAGGCTGGTCAATTCCCAGAAGACCAGGAGGGCGATCAGGTTGTCGGCGAGCACGACGCCGAGCATCGCACCCATGAAGAGGAGGAGGTATCCGTAGAAGCGCCCCATGGGGTCCTTCTCGGATAGGTAGTACCGGGCGTAGAGAACGACGAGCAGCCCGATCCCCAGGATCAGAAAGGCAAAGAGGAACCCCAGCCCATCCGCCATGAAGCCGAGGGAGAGCCCGATGGCGGACATCCACGGCCACGCGGCGCTCGGCACCTCTCCCCTGAAGACCTGCGGCGCCAGGGAGAGGAGAAGGAGGAACGCCGCGGCGGTGACGGCTCCGGCCGCAAGCGCGCTCTGATTCCTCCCCCAACGGATGAACCAGGCCGGGAGAAGTGCCCCGACCAGGGGAAGGAGTACGATGAGAAGGAGTGTCATTGAGCCGGATTCGCGGGTTCTTGGGCCGTCGACGGCTCATAAGATACATCGCGGCGGTGGGCCGTCAACACGGGCTCGTCTCGCCCGAGCCGGTCACGGGGAGTGACCACGATGCGCATGAATCCGGGGCCGAGGCTATTCTTCCCCCTTCGCTCCACCGACCCGTTCGCGCACACATTCCACCACCTTGTCAGAGGTAAATCCAAACTCGCGAAGGAGGGTGTCCGAGGGAGCCGAGGCTCCGAAGCGATCGATTCCGAGAGCCTTTCCGAAGTGCCCGACCCACCGGTCCCACCCAAGGGTAGCCCCCGCCTCCACGGACACGCGCGCCCGAACCCGTGAGGGCAGGACGTGCTCCCGGTAGGCTGCATCCTGCTGGGAAAAGAGATGCCAACTCGGAAAGCTCACCACCCGGGTGGGGACCCCCTCGCCTTCCAACGTCACCCGAGCCTCCAGTGCGACCTGGAGCTCCGATCCCGAGGCGAGAAGAATCACCTGCGGGTCCCCGCCCGACGCCTCCCGGAAGATGTAGGCGCCCCTCCGAACCGCCTCCGGATCCGGCGTACCCGACCGGCTGAGGCTGGGAACTTTCTGCCGGGAGAGCGAGATGAAGGTTGGGCCGTCGGAGCGTTCGAGGGCGAGCTTCCAGGCCTGCGCGGTCTCGATTCCGTCGGCCGGTCGGAGGTCGAGTAGGTTCGGCATCGCCCGGAGGGAGGAAAGGTGCTCGATCGGCTGGTGGGTCGGGCCATCTTCCCCGAGCCCGATCGAATCGTGGGTAAAGACGTAGGTGACGGGGAGCCCCATGAGTGCCGCGAGTCGGATCGCCGGCCGCATGTAGTCCGAGAAGATCAGAAAGGTACCGCCATAGACCCGAAGCCCCCCATGCAGAGCCATCCCGTTCAAGATCGCGCCCATGGCGTGCTCTCGAACACCGAAGTGGAGATTCCTTCCCTCCGGATTGCCGGATAGGCACGAGTCGGATTCTTCGATCTCCGTCTTGTTCGACGGCGCCAGGTCCGCGGACCCCCCCACGAGATTGGGCACGCCTCCGGCCAACCCCTGAAGGACCCGACCCGAGCTTACCCGCGTCGCTTCGGGCTTCTCCAACTCGGAGAGATCGGGAATCGCATCCTCCCAACCGCGAGGGAGGTTGCCGGAGAGCCATCCCTCCAACTCCTCCGCGAGCCCTCCGTGCGCTTCCCGATAGGCCTCGAGCTTCTCACGCCATTCCCCTTCGAGAGCCTCACCCCGCTCGACCGCCCTTCCCCATTCGGCCCTCGCCTCGTCGGCGACCCAGAAGGGCTCGTGCGACGGGTAACCCAACGCTTCCTTGGTCAGCCGGATCTCTTCCTCGCCGAGGGGGGATCCGTGCGCCGCCGCAGTCCCTGCCTTGTTCGGGCTGCCCCAGGCAATCGTGGTGCGGAGCGCGATCAGCGACGGGCGACGCGTTTCCACCCGGGCCCTGTGAAGCGCACTGTCCAGAGCGCTGAGATCGTTCCCGTCGTGCACGGATTGAACGTGCCACCCGTATGCCTCGAACCGCCGCACCTGATCCGTGGACGAAGCGAGTTCCGTGCTTCCCTCGATCGTGATCTCGTTGTCGTCAAAGATCCAGATCAGCTTGCCCAACCGCTGGTGACCCGCGAATTCGGCGGCTTCGTGGGAGATCCCCTCCATGAGGTCCCCGTCCGAGCAAATGGCATAGGTGAAGTGATCGACCACGGGATAGCCAGGGCGATTGAAGCGAGCCGCCAGAGTGCGCTCGGCCAACGCCATGCCCACGGTATTCGCGACGCCCTGCCCGAGCGGCCCGGTCGTGGTCTCCACCCCTGGAGTCTCCCGAAACTCCGGGTGTCCCGCGGTTCGACTCTCCCACTGGCGGAAGCTCTTCAGGTCGTCGAGTGAGAGATCGTACCCGGTTAGATGCAGGAGGGAGTAGAGGAGCATGGAGGCGTGCCCCGCGGAGAGGACAAACCGATCGCGGTCCGGCCAGAGCGGATTTCCGGGGTTGTGGCGGAGGTGATGCCGCCAGAGCAAATAGCCCGCTGGGGCCAGCGCCATCGGCGTGCCGGGATGCCCTGAGTTGGCGGCCTGAACCGCATCCATCGAGAGCACCCGGACCGCGTCGATGGCCAGGCGAACGTCCGGGGTATCCAACAGGGCCGGAATTTTCGATACGGTCCGGGTCTCAGTCATGGGTGCTCACGTGTCCAGGGTTCGCTGGCGTTCGAAAAACGAGGCGGGGCGGCTTTACGTCGACACCACGAGGTTCAGGAGTCGGTCCGGCACGTAAATGACTCGACGAAGCTGCGCGTCGTCGAGGTATCGGGCAACATTGGGCTCCTTCCTGGCACGATCCATGGCCACCTCTTCGGATACCCCGGGTGGGACCTCGATGGTCGCCCTGACCCTTCCATTCACCTGCACCGCGACGGTAACTGCCTCCTCCTGGAGCTTCTCCGGATCGAAGCTCGGCCAGGAGGTCCCATCGAAGATGCTCCCCTCGTGCCCCAGGCGATTCCAGAGCTCCTCGGCAATGTGGGGACAGAAGGGAGCGATCATCACGACCAGGGGCTCCACCTCGGCACGGGTCGGAGTGCGGCCCTCCGCACGCACCACGTTCAAGTACTCCATCAGCGCGGCCACGCAGGTATTGTACTGAAGATCGGGAAGCTGCCGGCTCACCTGCTCGATCGTCTGATGGAGCTTGCGCTCCACCGCAACATCGGGAGCGGCATCCCGGAGGCCGTCCACCGGGACGACGGCGTTCCACAGACGCTTCAGGAATCCGACCGGCCCCTGAATCCCCTGATCCCGGTAGTCTCCCCCCTCCTCGAAGGGGCCCAGAAACATGAGATAGAGGCGAAAGCTGTCGGCGCCGTAGCGCTCGATGATCGAATCCGGGATCACCACGTTCCCCCGGCTCTTCGACATCTTCGCCCCCTCTCGCACGATGAGGCCGTGTGCCCGGAATTTCGTGAACGGCTCCTCGAAATCCAGATGCCCGAGGTCGTGCAGGGCCATCGTCAGAAAGCGGGAGTAAAGGAGGTGGAGGACCGCGTGCTCGTTCCCACCGATGTAGCAGTCGACCGGGAGCCAGGTCCGGGTCACCTCCGGGTCGAAGGCCGCTTCATCCCGCCCCGCAGAGGGGTAGCGGAGGAAGTACCACCCGGAATCGAGGAAGGTGTCGGAGACATCGGTTTCACGGCGCGCGGTCCCCCCGCACTCGGAGCAAGTGGTTCTGTACCACTCCTCGACCCGGGCCAGGGGACTCACTCCGGAATCGTCGGGCTGGAAATCCTCCACTCGCGGGAGCAGGACGGGCAGGTCGTCCTCGGGGACCGGCACCGGGCCACATTCGTCACAGTAGACGATGGGAATCGGTGGCCCCCAATAGCGCTGCCGAGAGATGCACCAGTCGTGGAGTCGAAAGTTCACCCGTGCTTCGGCGAGCCCCCTCTCCGAGAGCCAGGTCACGATCGCCCGCCCCCCTTCCCTCGTATCCATCCCATCGAAGCGACCGGAGTTAACCAGGATCCCCTCTCCCGGGTAGGCTTCGTCGAGGGGTGTGCGGGCGGTCGAGTCGCCGGGAGCCACGACCCGGGGGATCGGAAGCCCGAAGGCGGTGGCGAACTCGAAATCCCTCTCGTCGTGTCCCGGGACCGCCATGATCGCGCCCGTCCCGTAATCCATGAGGACGTAGTCGGCAATCCAGATCGGAATTCGTTCACCGGTCGCGGGGTTCTCGCAGTGCCCCCCCGTGAAGACTCCGGTCTTGGACTGCTCGACCTTCCTCCTGGCGACCACGTCCATCCGGGCTACCGTCCGCCGGTACTCCTCCACCTCGGCCCTGCGATCCGAGGAAGTGATCGCATCCACGAGCGGATGCTCGGGGGCGAGTACCATGTAGGTAGCACCGAAGACCGTATCGGGGCGGGTCGTGAAGACCTCGAGGTCGGCCACGTCCGGCTCGACTCCCAGAACCGGGAAGCGCAAGACCGCGCCTTCGCTCCGGCCGATCCAGTTCTCCTGGGCCTTCTTCGTCGACTCCGACCAATCCAGTGTCTTCAGATTCTCGAGCAGCCGCTCAGCGTACGCCGAGATCTTGAAGAACCATTGGGCAATCCGGCGCTGCTCGACGGGGGTGTCGCACCGCTCACAGAGGCCGGACACGACCTGCTCGTTCGCCAGCACAGTCTTGCAGGAGGGGCACCAGTTCACCGGCGCTTCCTTTCGCTCGGCCAATCCCCCCTTGAAGAGCTGGAGGAAGAGCCACTGCGTCCACCTGTAGTAGTCCGGTGTCGTCGTGTCGACGGCGTGGTTCCAGTCGAACATCCCACCTACACGGCGGAGCTGGCGGGTGAAGTTCGCCACATTGCCGGGGATCAGGTCCATCGGGTGGACCCCGACCTTGAGAGCGAAGTTCTCCGAGTGGATGCCGAACGCGTCAAACCCGATCGGCTCGAAGACATCGCGCCCCTGGAGTCGCTGATACCGGCCGTGGACATCAGCGCCGGTGAAAGCGTAAATGTTCCCGACATGAAGCCCCTCCGCGGAGGGATAGGGGAACATCATCAGGTTGTAGTAGGGATCAGTAGGCGAGCGCAAGCGCTGCTCGGAGAAGGTATTCGTCCCCCACTCCTCCCATCTGCGTTGCCACCGCCCCTCGACTTCGCCGGGATCGTAGCGGTCGGTTTCCTGGTCGGCCATAAGATCGGGTTTCTGCCTTGGTCGGCCCCGCGGTGGGCCTCGATCGGAGAACGGGCCCGGGGATCGGCCCACTCCACGAAGTGAAGCGGAGGGTCCCAGGCTCCGATGAAGCCCCTACCGTTCCGCGAGAGAAGGAATATGATAATCTCCGGCCCGGTCGGGACCAAGACCGGAAATCGGGTTCCCCGGCCCGGAGGGCGGCGGGGAACGAGCACTGCCTCCATGCCGCACACATATTTGGGCACCAGCGAAGCGGCACCGACCGAAGTCCGTCGGACGGATGGCGAGTTCGTCAGCCCGGCCGCACCTCCCTTCATCCGGAATCCGCATCCATGAGCCGTGTGGCCGTCTCCTCCTCCTCTCAGATTGCAGCGGACGCGGGCGCCCGCGTCGCGGACGAAGGCGGGAACGCTGTGGATGCGGCTGTCGCGGCGATCCTTGTTTCCACGGTGGTGGAGCCGGGGATCTGCTCCCTCGGGGGGGGTGCCTTCGTCACCGTTCTCCCTCCGGGGGGAGATCCGGTCACCGTGGACGGCTATGTGGAGATGCCGGGACGCGGGCTGCGCGCGGACCGATTCGGGAAGGGTGCCCGGGAAGTGAGTCTCGGATACGGTGGAGGCGTCGAGACCACCGTCGGGCACGGCGCCATCGCCACCCCAGGTGCTCTTGCCGCCCTCGGCCTGGCCTGGGAGCGGCACGGCCACATCGCTTGGCCCAAGCTGATCGCTCCTGCTCGCGAATGGGCGCACCGGGGATTTCCCCTGTCGAAGACGGCTCGCTTCTACCTCGGGTTCTCGGCCGACGCCATTTTCGGGTGGCACGAGGAGGGCCGGAAGGCCCTCTATCACCCGGGGGGGGCGCTCCTGGAAGAGGGAGAAACGGTTCGGATTCCCGGGCTCGCGGCGACGCTGGATCGCATCGCAGCGGAGGGCGCACGGGAGTTCTACGAAGGACGGACCGCCGAACTGATCGCCGCGGAGGTCGAGGCCCACGGGGGAATTCTCACGCTGGACGATCTCCAGGCGTACCAGCCGATCGAGCGCGACCCGATCCGAATCGAGTTCGGCGGCTGGGAGATCGCCACGAACCCGCCTCCAGCGGTCGGGGGCGCTACCCTCGCTGCCATGCTCCTCCTGATGGAGAACCGACCTCGCGGGGATTGGACCCCGCAGGAGGCGGCTCGTATGGTCCGGGTTCAGGAGGCAGTCTTCGAATACCGTGCCGAGCACCTCGACCAGGCCGAGGACCCCTGGGGGGCGATGGCGGACCTCCTCGGCCCGAAGGGGATGGCAGCGCTCCGGCGCCGGGTCGGATCCGACTCCACCGCCCACACGTCGACCGTGGATGCCGACGGACTGGCGTGCGGAGTGACGATCTCGTCGGGCTACGGATCGGGAGTCATGCCGCCGGGGACCGGTGTGTGGCTGAACAACTGCCTGGGCGAGCGGGAGCTCAACCGGAAGGGGTTCCATGCCTCCGACCCGGGATCCCGCCTCTCGTCCAACATGGCCCCGACCGTCGCACGAGGGCCGCATGGGTCCTCCCTCTCGATCGGAAGCCCCGGGGCGGACCGGATCACCAGCGCGATCCTGCAGGTGCTCGTCAACTTCGTGAACGGGGGGATGACTCTCCCCGAGGCCATCGGCTACCCACGCGTCCATCTGGAACGGGTCGGCGAGGGTTTTCGGGCTGCGCACGAACCCGGGCATCCGGTCGAGGCGCTCACAGACGTATCCCGGCGGGCCTTTGAAGGACTCGATATGTACTTCGGAGGTGCCGGCGCCACCCTCCACCATCCGGTCGAGGGCTTCACCGCCGCCGCAGACCCACGCCGACAAGGGGGGGTCGCAATCGGTGGAAAGGAGGGGTAGCTCCTCTTCCCAGGGCGACGGCCTCAGTCTCCCAGAATCAGGAAAGGTTCGTCCAGCCGAGGCGCCTCGTCCCGAATCCACGCCATGAAGGAGCTGAAGTCCCCGTCCCACTCCCTCCAGATCCGGTCGAACTCGTCGAGACGGTGGAAGTAGAGAACCCGGGCCAAGAAGGTGGCGTTGTTCAGCGGTTCCGCAGCGAGGTACCCGTAGGTGCTGGCCCCGAGCCCGGGCTGGACCTCATCCCGGAAGGCACCCCAGGCCTCGCGGTAGAGCTCATCCCTCCTCAAGAGGATCCCATCGAGCTCCAGGTCCTCGCGGGCGTAGAGCGCGCGGAGGCTTTTCTCGAGCTCCCCTACGAAGCGGGAGACCTTCCGGGCATCACTCCACCGGTCCCGGGCCCTACCACACTTGACCGTGTCCATCCCTCCCCCCCTCCGGCGGCAAAAGAACTCCCCGGCCGCGACATGTCCGACGAAGGTCGCATACGATTCATTGAAGCGCCCGTGCCCCGGGAGGTAGAGATGGTTGTGGGCCAACTCGTGGAGAACCGTCTCGACGAGCCCCACTTCGTCGAGGCGGAGCAGTGTGGAGTAAAGGGGGTCGGCAAACCACCCGAGAGTGGAAAAGGCCGCGGTGGGCCGGAGGTAGGTATCGAACCCCTCCTCCTCCAATCCATCCCGGGCCCGCTCCGCGGCCTCGAGGGAGAAGTACGCACGGTAGGGCACCCGCCCGGCGACTGGGAACCACCAGCTTCGGGAGGCCAACCGGTCCCGGTACGCCGCCGAGAGGACCATGGCCAAGGTATCCGATTCCAGTGAGGCCAGCGTCGTGTAGGAGTCACCGACGTTCTGGAAGCCCAGCTCCTCCAGCGCGAACGAACGAGCGTCCCGGACCAGGCGAAGCTTGGCTCGCACCTCGGGGCTCACCTCCGGATCGGTCATGACCTCGGTCAGGGGGACTCTGGAAGAGAGGATCTGGGCCTGTGCCCACCCCGCCCTTGCGACGTAGACCGGATTGCATCCCGCGAGGAGGAGGAGCACGGCCAGAGCAGGAGTCCACCAGCCGACGCCAAATGACGGAAGGGATAGGGCCATACGGCGTGCCCGTCGGCCTCAGGCCAACGAAGAGCCCATCTCCCGATCCCACTCTTCCTGGAAACTCTCGAGGCGTTCTTCAAGCTCCTCCCAAACGAGAACCCCCTCGGAAATCCAGTCGTGGACGACCTGCCCGAAGCCGCTGGAAAGATCGAGGGCATCGTCCTCGCTCCACCCCAGCTGCTCCTGAAGGAGGTCCGACGTCGCCTCGTGAGCTTCGTGCGTAGCCTCCACCATCTCCTCCTCCCGGTTGAATTCCTGGTACGGGATGTCCTCCGCGCGCTCCCGCAGTTCATCCAGGAAGATGATCCAGGGATCCTCCATAGCAATCGACCTCATCTCACCTACGTGGCACAGTTACGAACTCCGATCCTTCGCCGGGCCTCGGTCCCACTCCTACGTCTCGCCCAGATAGCTCCGACCTTCCGGATCCACCGCGGCCCTCAGCTCCACCAGGTTTCCGCTCACGGCGACCTCGTCGGGAAGCTCTTCAGCGGCCTTTCGGAGGGCTTCCACCGTCCCCGCGGCCTCGACGGTGAAGATGTGGTAGCGCTGACGGTCGTTGCCATAGCGAACAGTCACCTGGTACTCCGCCATCCGAACCTCCACCGGCTCGAGCCACTCCTCCGAGCTTCCCGACAGGAAGGCTCCGTAGAGTGAGGGACCCGAAAGTCGGAGGCCGGTTCCAGTGCCTCCATGCCTCCCCGGATCGAGCTTGAAGGGTCACCGCGCCGGGGTTCTATTCCCCTCCATGCCGACGATCTCCCGCACCTACGACGCCTGCATCCGCCTTCTCCGCCGCCTCTCCCCTCTCTTCGCCCGGGGAACGTCGAAGGTGGCGGTGGGGATCCGCGGGCGGAGGGAAGCGCTCGACACACTTCGAGGATGGGGCCAAGACCACCGTGACTCCAGTCGACCTCTGGTCTGGATGCACGCTCCCTCCGTCGGCGAGGGCTTGCAGGCGCACGCCGTGCTTAGCCACCTCCTCGAGCTTCGCCCCGACCTCCAGTCCGCCTTCACCCATTTTTCCCCCTCGGCGGTCGACCTCGCCCGCCGAATACCCGCACAGATCGCGGGATATCTCCCGTGGGACGTGTACAGCGACATGTCCGAGCTGCTGTCCGTCCTCACCCCGGATCTCCTGGCATTCACGAAGACCGAGGTGTGGCCCGGGGTCGCGAGCGCCGCAGCCACACGCGCGATCCCCGTCGTCCTGGTGGCGGCGACGCTCCCAGCCAATGCGGGGCGACTCCGCTTCCCCTCCCGCCGGCTCCTCCGCCCGACCTTCGAGTCCCTCACCCGAGTGCTGGCGGTCTCCGAGGCGGACGCTGGGCGGTTCCTGGCCCTGGGTGTCCCGAAGGACCGGATCGAAGTCACCGGAGATCCCGGAATCGACTCCGCTTGGGAGCGGTCCCGGGAGGCGAATCGCCGCGCACCTTATCTCTCCCCCTTTCTCGACACCGGCAGACCGACCCTCGTAGCGGGATCCACATGGGGAGCCGACGAGGAGGAGCTCGTCCCGGCTCTCGTGAAGCTCCGCGAGCATTTCCCCACCCTTCTCACTCTCGTCGCCCCGCACGAGCCGGACGAAGCTCACCTTCGGAAGCTGGAGGATGCCTGCGGCTCCCGGAAGCTGAAAACCGAGCGCCTGAGGAGGATCGAGGCGCGAGGGGGAGCGGGGCCGGCCGCCGCCGACGTGGTCCTCATCGATCGGGTGGGAATCCTCGCCCACCTGTACACCGTGGGAGATGCGGCCTACGTTGGGGGCGGATTCCACCGGTTCGGCCTCCACTCGGTCCTCGAACCGGCGGCTGCTGGCCTTCCCGTGCTCTTCGGCCCGAGGCATCGGAACTCCCAGGCCGCGGCAGACCTCTTGGCCGAGGGAGGAGGGCGGGTCGCTCGCGATAGCGGGCAGATCGTGGAACACCTGCAGGCCTGGTTGGGCGACCGAAGCCTCCTCGAGGAAACCGGGAGGCGGGCCTCCGAGTATATTGAGGCGCATCGGGGCGCATCTCGGAGGACGGCCCGAGCGCTTGCGGAGTACCTTCCCACATCGAATGCTCCCAGGGCGCAGGCCGACCGAGTCCCGTAGCCTCCTCTCTTCTTCGTCGTCGGAGTGACAGTTGACGGAACCAGACCGTTCGAGGACGAACCTCCCCGAGATGACCGCGACCGAGTTGAAGCAGCGGATGGACCTGGGGCAGCCGATCACCCTGGTGGATGTCCGCGAGCTCCACGAGAGGGAGATCGCAGACCTCCCCGAGTACGGGCAGCTACGAATTCCCGTCGGGGACTTCGTGGATCAGGCCGAGTCGCTTAGCCCTGACGAGCCTGTAGTCCTATACTGCCGATCGGGGTCCCGGAGCGCCTGGGCGACACGGCGGCTCCTGGACCAGGGCCACGAAAAAGTCTGGAACCTGAAAGGAGGGATCCTGGCCTGGCGAGAGGAAGTGGACCCCTCGCTCCAGGCGTACTGACCCCTCCGCGCCTTCACGATTCGATGGGGGCGAACTGCAGCTCGTGCAGGCGGGAATAGAGCCCTCCCTCCGCGAGGAGCGCCTCGTGGCTCCCCTCCTCGCGAAGCTCACCGTGGTGCAGGACCAGGATCCGATCCGCGCTCTGGACGGTGGAGAGCCGGTGGGCGATCACGATCGAGGTTCTCCCTTCCATGAGCCGCGCGGTCGCTTCGTCAATCTTCGCCTCGATTTCGGAGTCCACCGAGCTCGTAGCCTCGTCGAGGACGAGAATGGCCGGATCAAAGGCGAGCGCCCGCGCGAAGGAAACCAGCTGCCGTTCCCCGACGGAGAGGGACTTTCCCCTTTCCCCGAGCGGTTCGTCATACCGTCCGGGCAAGCGCTCCACTAGGGGCGCCGCGCCAACCTCCTCCACCGCCGATCGGACCCGCTCCTCCGAGATCCCCTTGTTCCCCAGCCGGACGTTGTAGCGGACATCGCCGGAGAACAGGAAGATGTCCTGGAGAACCAACCCCACCCAGCGGCGCAGCTCCTTCTGGGGCACGGCGCGGACGGGCACGCCGTCGATCAGGATTTCCCCCTCCTGGGGGTCGTAGAAGCGCATCAAGAGATTGATGATCGTGGTCTTTCCGGCGCCCGTGTGTCCCACGATCGCGATCTTCTCACCCGGAGCCACTCGGAAGGACAGCCCCTTGAGAACCCACTCCGGCTCCCCCTCGTTCCCGGACTCGTAAGCGAACCAGACGTTCCGAAACTCGATGTCACCGCGAATCCCTTCCGGCAAGGGTGCGGTCACTCCGGGGTCGAGGACTTCGGGCTCGCGATCCAGGAGGCGAAAGATCCGCTCCGAGGAGGCCATGGCTGCCTGGAGGACGTTGTACTTTTCGGAGAGGTCCTGAATCGGCCGGAAGAAGCGCCTCGCATAGAGTAGAAAGGCGGTTACCACCCCCACCGTGGTGGTGCCGGCCAAGATCGAGAACCCGCCGTACCAGATGATCAGGGCGAGGGCGATCGCGGTGAAGACTTCGATGACGGGAAAGAACAGCGCGTAATAGGTGATCGACCTGAGATGCGCCTCCAGGTAGTCCCGATTCACTTCGTCCAGCCTCCTGGAGTCCGCCTCCTCCCGGTTGAAGAGTTGGACCACCCGGATCCCGGTGATTCGTTCGTGGAAGAATGCGTTGATGCGGGCTAGGCGAACTCGGATGTCCCGGTAAGCATGCCGGATGCGTGACCGGAAGAGGAAGGCGGCCCAGGCCACGAACGGCAGGACCGCGAAGGTCACGAGTGCAAGCTGCCAGTCCATCAACAACATCGCCGAGACGATGAAGAAGAGAGTGAAGAGGTCCCCGAAGATTGCTACCACCCCCGAACTGAAGAGGTCGTTCAGCGTTTCCACGTCGGAAGTGATCCTCGTCATCAGGCGCCCGATCGGATTCCGGTCGTAGAAACGAAGGTCCAGCTCCTGGAGCTTCTCGAAGATCTCGGTTCGAAGATCGTACATGACCTTCTGGCCGAGCCAGGTCGTGAGGAGTGCTTGGGCGTACTGGAGGGCGAAGGTGAGGATGGCCGCAACCAGGTAGGCGGTGGCAAGGATGCCCAGAAGGCGGGCGTCCCCCTCGGGTACCGCGTCGTCAAGGGCCATCTGAACGAGCCAGGGGCCCACGATCTGTAGCCCGGCGGCGGAAACGAGGAGGGCGACGGCACCGGCGACCCTCCACCAGTAGGGCGCCATGTACCACAGGAGGCGACGCATAAGCCGGCCGTCATAGGCCTTCCCGAGGGCCTCCTCTTCCTGGATCGGGCCCGCCGCCGCCTGCTTCATTGGGTCCGCCTAGCCTCGCCGCCGTTCCAGCTCAGTCTCCACTTCCCTCCAGCTCCGCCCCCCGGCCTTCAGTGCGACGAGCACGTGGTAGAGGAGGTCCGCTGCTTCGGCGGACGCCCTCTCCTCCCCCCGGATGAGCGCCGAGATGAGCTCCGCCGTCTCCTCTCCCAGCTTCTTCATCCTGAGGTTCTCGTCCGAAAGCAACCGCACGGTGTAGCTTCCCTCGGGCCGCTCACGGTCCCTCTCCTCGAGTACCGCCCAGAGCTCCTCCACGATTCCAAGTTCCGGCGCGGGAACGGGGAGGGGGAGGGCGCCGCTCCCGAAGCACGTCGGGTCTCCGGTGTGGCAAGCCGGGCCCGCAGGAGTCACCCGCGCCAGGAGCGTATCCCCGTCGCAGTCCGCATGGAGCGACGACAGCGCCTGGGTGTTGCCGGAGGTCTCTCCCTTCTCCCAGAGGGCTTTCCGTGAACGGGACCAGTAGTGCATCATCCCCGTCTCCAGGGTGGCTTCGAGGGCCTCGCGGTTGGCCCACGCGACCATGAGGACCGCGCCTCCGGTCGCATCCTGAGTCACCACAGGAATCAGTCCATCTCCATCGAAAGTCAGCGCATCCAGCGCCGCCGGACTCCGGATCGTCCGGTCGGACAGGGTCGGGCTCGGGCGGACCGGGACCCCCCATCCGGAGAGCGCCTCCTTGAGTTCCCTGACCGTCGTGAGTCCATCGTGGAGGATGCCCGCGAGGAGCACCGCGGCCGCCTTTCCGCGGGTAAACCCTTCCTCCAGGTGCCGGGCGTTACCGGCGCCCCCGGAGGCGATCACGGGCACGGTAACCGCCTCCGCCACGGCCCTGGTCAGCTCCAGATCGTATCCAGTGCGAACGCCGTCGCGATCGATCGAGGTCAGCAGGACCTCGCCCGCTCCGCGCTCCACGCACTCCTGTGCCCAGGAGACCGCATCGAGATCAGTGCGTTGCCGACCCCCATGCGTGTAATGGTACCAGTGCGCCCCGTCCCGGGCGGCGTCGATGGAAATCACCACGCACTGGTTGCCGAACCTCGCGGCGCTCCGGGTCAGCATCTCGGGATCCCTCACCGCTCCCGAGTTTACGCTCACCTTGTCGGCTCCGGCCCTCAGCAGGGCGTCCATGTCGTCCACAGTGCGGACCCCACCTCCCACCGTGAGGGGAATAAAGAGCACCTCCGCCGTATGCCTAACCGTCTCCAGAAGAGTGCCCCGTCCCTCGTGGGACGCGGAAATGTCGAGGAAGACGATCTCATCGGCCCCCTCACGTTCATACCGGCGCGCCAGCTCCACCGGATCCCCGACGTCCCTGAGGCCCTTGAATCGCGTTCCCTTCACGACCCGGCCATCCTTGACGTCGAGGCAGACGATCACTCTCGGACGAAGCATGGCGTCAGCCTTCCTCCACGTCCGAGTGGATGGGCTCACCCCCGGACGGGGAATCCTGGCGGAGAGCCACCGACCCCTTGGTCGAAAAGACCCGGTCTCCCTCCTGGAGGGCCTGGCGGAGAGCCAGGCCCGTGGCCTTGACCGCAGCCTCAACCATGTGGTGCCGATCCCTCCCCCGGATGACCTCCACGTGCAGGGTGGCCCCGAGATTGATGGCAAAGGACTGAAGGAAGTGTTCGTAGAGGCTCGACGGAAGCCGTCCAACGTAGAAGGCTCGTCCCCCCACATCCACCGCCGCCTGAACCAACGCCTCGTCCATCGGGACGAGCGCCCAACCGTATCGGTCGGCCCCCTCCGGAACCTCGTGGGCGAGGGCCAGGCCGAGAGTGATCGCCACATCCTCGACGAGGTGGTGCCTCAGATCCCCCGTCGCGGTCACTGCCAGCTCAAGGCCGGCGTATCGTGCCAGGGTCACCAGCATGTGATCGAGGAAACCGTCCCCCGTAGACACCTCCTGCGCGCCCGACCCCGGGCGAACTTCGAGCTCAATCTTGGTTTCGTTGGTTTCCCGTTCGATCCGACTCATCCTCCGAACTCCTCGGCAACCTTGTCCGCATCGAGGGCCCCCGTATAAAGGGCCATCCCCAGTACCGCCCCCGCAGCACCCGCCCGGTGCAGGAAGCGGAGCTCATCCAGCGTCGTCACCCCACCGGAGATCCAGACCGCGTGCGAGGAGGCCGCAAGGACGGCCTCCACACCCCCCCTGTCGATCCCCCTGACCTGCCCCTCCCTACCTACATCCGTACAGAGGACCCCCGCCAGAGGCAGTGCGGAGAGGCCGTCCAGGAAGGCACCCACCCGCAGCTCCGTCGCCTCCGTCCAGCCCTTCCGCAAGATCCAGCCATCCCTCATATCGGCGGCAACTACGATCCGACCCGGATGGCTTTCCGCAAGGTGGGCCAGCCAATCCGGGTCGTCCACCGCACGAGTGCCCACGATGACTCGATCGACCCCCAGCTCCAGAAGGGTGCGGGCTCTCTCGTCGTCGCGGACGCCCCCGCCCACCTGGAGTTCCCCGGGAACCTCCCGGACGAGGCGCGCCACCAGATCGAGGTTTCCCCCGGATCCCAGCGCCGCATCCAGGTCCACAACGTGGAGAACCCGGAATCCGCGATCCCTCCACCGCCTCGCGACGGCCACCGGATCGGGGAGGGTGACTCGCGCCTCTTCGGGGCGGCCTCCCACAAGCTGGACACACCGGCCTTCTTTCAGATCCACCGCTGGGATCGCGATCAAGTGTTCACCTCCAGAATGAAGTTGGAGAGGATCCGCAGGCCAGGTAGCGAGCTCTTCTCCGGATGGAACTGGAATCCCCAGGTTCGACCCTTTCGCACCGCGGCCGCGAATTCGTCCCCCTTGTATTCGGAGCGGGCCTCCACCACATGGGCCTCCTGGTCGCTTTCCACATCACAGACGAAGGAATTCGCATAGTAGGCGGTGAGAGCGTCCCCGACTCCCTCGAGGAGAGGGTCGGAGGAGGTCACCACGTCATTCCACCCGATTTGCGGCACCGTTCGGGCCCGGAGTCGGCGCACCCTTCCCGGGAGGAAGCCGATGCCCGCTCCCTCCGCCTCTTCACTCGATGGAAAGAGGAGCTGCATCCCCAGACAGATTCCCAGGCAGGGGAGGCCGTCCTCGAGGGCGCGGCGCACCCGGGGCCCTTGCTCTCCAAGCCCCTGGACAGCGGCTCCGAAAGACCCGACTCCGGGGAGCACCAGGGCATCGCGATCCAGCGCCTCGTCCCAATTGGTCGTAACCGTCACGCGGGCTCCCCCTGCCTCGATCCCCTTCTTCAGGGAGTGGAGATTTCCCGCTCCGTAGTCGAACAGCGCCACATGTGTCATGCCAGGACCTCGTCGAGCGTCCTCAGGAATTGGTCGATCTCGGCGCGCGGGCCGATCGAAATTCGGATCGCGTCGCCGATCCCCGGCAATCCGGGGAACGGACGGACCGCCACCCCGCCTTCACGGAGACGTGCAGTGGCCTCCTGCGAATCCCCCTTCGGGAGGGGAAGGAGGAGGAAGTTGGCTCCGGAGGGGAGTGGGGACAAACCGCGGGCATCCAGCTCCTCGAAGAGATATTCCCTCTCCCGACGCACCTCCGCCACGACCCTGGGGACCCACCCCTCGATGTCCTCAAAGGCCGCTAGCGCCGCGCTCTCTCCCAGGCGACTCAGCTTGTAGGGGCCTCGAGCCTTTTCCACCTCCCGCACGACGTCGGGATGCCCCACGGCGTAGCCCACCCGAAGCCCGGCGAGCCCGTAGGCCTTTGAAAACGTGCGAAGGACGAGTGTCCGGGCGAAGTCGACCGCCTCTCGGAGGAAGGTATCGTCCGAGAAGTCGGCGTAGGCTTCGTCAATCAGAATCACCGGGCCTCCTGAGCCGGCCGCCTCCACGAGCCGCTCCACCCAGTCTCGCGGGGCGACCTCGCCGGTGGGGTTGTTCGGACGGCAGAGGTAGACCAGCGCCGGACCTCCCTCGAGGAGTGCGGTCGGGTCACACGCCTCCTCGGCTGATACCGGGGAAGGTTCGAGGCCGTTCATTCGAGCGAAAATCTCCACCATGGAGAAGGTCGGGGGGATGAAGGCCACGGACTCCCCCGCGTCCCCGGCAGCCCGAAAGGCGGAATCGAGCAGGTCGTCCGATCCGCATCCGGTCGATACCGCCTCGAGCGGCACGTCGAAGCGTCTCGAGACCGCCTCCCTCAGCCCGTCGCCGTACACGGAGGGGTAGCGGGTCAACTCGTGGGCACCCGCCGCCCGTACCACCTCGAGAGCTCCGGGGTGCGCGCCCCATCGGTTCGTGTTGTCCGAGAGGTCCACCGCGATAGGGCGCCGGTCCGGACGGTACGGGGTCAGGGGACGAAGGGTCTCCCGGGGAAATGGAGTCACCGGGCTCTCTCCGCGTCCCGCTGGCCCTTCCCACCCGCCCGAGCCCGGGCGGCCGCGGCGTGGGCGGGGAGTCCCTCGGCCTCGGCCAGCCGATTCACATCCGCGGCGAGGGCGGCAGCTCCCGATGGAGTGACCTCCTGCCAGGTGAAGAACCGGAGAAACTCCATGACCGAGAGACCGGAGAAGGAGCGAGCCCGTCCGGAGGTGGGGAGGACATGGTTCGCTCCGGTCATGTAGTCCCCAAAGGCCACCGTCGAGTCCTCGCCCAGAAACACCGTTCCGGCATTCGTCTGCGTCTCCAGGTCACGGTGAGGATCATCTGTGAAGAGCGCCAGATGCTCCGCGGCATACGCTTCGGCGAACTCCAGCGCCTCCTCGCGATCGTCGGCCAGCAGGAGAGCACCGCATCTCCGAAGGGCCATCTCGACCACCTCGCGCCGGGGGGTCGCGGCGACCTGACGAGCCAACTCGGTGCGGATCCGGTCCAGCAACGCGGGGTCCCAGGTCACCACCGCGACCGGTGCGTCCGGGTCGTGCTCCGCCTGGGCCACGAGCTCTCCCGCGACACGACCCGGATCGGAGCCCGGCGCCGCCACGACGAGCACCTCGGACGGACCGGCCGGCGAGTCGATCCGGACCTCTCCCGCCACCTGGCGCTTCGCTTCGGTAACCCAACGATTTCCTGGTCCTACCACCGCATCCACTCGGGGCACCGACTCGGTCCCGTAGG
>SLFU01000002.1 GCA_007124095.1 Gemmatimonadota bacterium | reverse complement strand
CGAGCCCGGCGTGGGGGTCGATCCCTGTGGCCGAACGGAGCTCGAAAAGTGCGGAAATCTCTCCGCGAGATCGCTCAGCAGTGGGGTTCGAATGCGCTCACGCTGGACCTCGCTCCGGTCCAGAAAGGCTCGGGCCGACCCCTCTCGAAGGAGCGGTGCCCGCGGACCGACCTTCCCACCCGGGAAATAAAAGGCGCTTCCCCCGGAGAACAGCTTTCCCCCCTCGCTCCCAACGAGTTGAGCGATGGCCAAATTCACCCCGTGCTCGAGGGTGACCGCGCGGCCCACCACGTCCCAACGCTCCAAGCTCTCGGGGCGCCCGATCCCCGGCCGGAACTCACGGGCCGGGGACGCGGCGACCGCCACGATGATCTCGGCCCCCTCCAGAGCCAGGGCGGTCGGAGAGATCGTGTGGAGGAGCTCCTCGCAGACCAGGAGCCCGACTCGCCCGAACCGAGTGTCGAAGGCCTGGAATCCGGTCCCTGCCGAGACGAATCGAGCTTCATCGAAAACGCCGTAGGTGGGGAGGAAGACCTTCCGATGGCAGTGTACCGGGCGGTATCCTTCCCCATCGGGGGAGAACCAGCCGACTGAGTTGTAGACCCGACCCGCGTCTCGCTCATAGAATCCCAGAACCACGTCCGGGCCTTCCTCCGCCCCCGATGGGCCGAGTGCCTCGGCGACCTCCTCCACCGTCAAGGCGACCTTCGCTGCAGCGGATTCGACGAAATACCCGGAGGTCACGCATTCCGGAAAGACCGCTAGGTCCAACTCACCCCGGGCCACTCGAAGCTTCTCCCGGATTCGCTCGAGATTCTCTTTCACCCGTCCCTTGCGGGGACGGATCTGAATCAGCTCCGCCCAAACCCCGGAAGCCGGTCGAGGGACCGACGGACGGTTCGCTTCGCTTCGAGTCAAAGGGAACCTCGCAGAATCGCGTGCGCCTCTCCTGAATGAACTTCCGCGCGGCACATGGGTCCCGCTCCCGCGAGCTTCCGACAGCGCGTAAGTCCGATGAGCGGCAAAAGATAACATCCACGAAAGGCTGGAACGACCGGCACCTCTGGGGTTACTATCCGATCATCGGCATTCGAGGCCCGCCGGGACGCCCCGGACACTCCGCGCTGGACCGACGCTCCTTTCAGAACGGACGCTCCTGCCATGACCCTCCGATTCCTCCCCGCGCTCCTGGCCGGAGCCCTCCTCCTCCCCATGGGGATCGAGGCGCAGCAGTCCTCTCGATCCGGCGACGATCTCACACCCGAGCTCGGAAGCGAAGCGAAGGTCTTTTTGGGCGCCATGGAGGCCATCCGGGACCTGGCCCTCGAATCTCCCGGCGACTCGACCCTCTGGGAAAAGGCGATCGAGGGGCTCATCAACGAGCTGGGCGATCCCTACGCCCGGGTCCTATCTCCGGACGAGGTCCGAGCCTTCGAGGAACAGAGCACCGGGAACTACGCCGGGGTCGGCATTCAGATCACCGAACTGAACGAGGCCGTGACGATCACTGCGGTCTTCCGGAACACTCCGGCCGACAATGCGGGTCTTCAGGTGGGTGATCGGATCGTCGGGGTCGATATGGAATCGGCGGAGGACTGGACGGTCAGCGATGCTTCGGGACGAATTCGAGGAGAACCCGGGAGCCTGGTGACAGTCACGGTCGAGCGGGACGGAATGTCGCAACCGATCCCCCATGAGATCAAGCGGGAGGAGGTACACATCCCCGCGGTGACCTCGGAGCGGATCTTCGACGACCTGGGGTACGTGCTGCTGGACCGGGTGGCCCGGAATTCGGCGGCCGAGGTCGACTCCGTGCTGACAGAGCTGGACGGAGTGCAGGGTCTGATCCTCGATCTCCGCCGAAATCCCGGAGGCTACCTCGACGAATCACTGAACCTGGCAGACCTTTTCCTCGACCGGGGATCGATCCTGGTGACCACACGCTCGAGGAGCCGAGGCCGCCAGGGTCGGGTCCGCGAGGACTCGGCCAGAGCGCGGATGGCCCCCAGGATGACCGGACTTCCGATCGTGGTTCTCGTCGACCAGTTTTCGGCTTCCGCAGCCGAGATCGTGGCGGGAGCGCTCCAGGACCACGACCGTGCCCTCGTCCTGGGCGAACGCACCTTCGGAAAGGGGTCGGTACAGAGCGTGGTTCCTCTCCCAGAGGGCCGCTTGATCCGACTCACCTCGGGCGAGTGGTACACCCCGATCGGACGATCCCTCAATCGGCCACGAGACCGGGAGGGACGGGTCATCGAACCGAGCTCGATCCCCGAGTTTACATCGGAAGGTGGCCGATCGCTCCTGGGGGGAGGCGGCGTATTCCCGGATCTCGAGGTCACTGCGGACAGTCTCTCGGATGCAGAGCAGGCATTCTTGTCCGCCATGGTGGAAGCAGAGATTCCCCTCTCCCTCCGGATCCAGGAAGTCAGCTTTCGAGCTGCGCAGGAAACGCGAAACTCGGACATCCCCTCGGGTACCTTCGGATTCCCGGAGGACACCTTCGAGCAGTTCCTGGACTTGCTGGTCGATGAGGGGATCGCGGAGTCCCAACTGACTGCGGAGATTCGGAACTACCTCAGGTGGCGGCTGGAGATCACCTACTTTCAGCGCCTGGAGATGGAGCAGCGCGCGCTGGAGATCCAGAGCACGAGGGATCCGGTGCTCTCCACGGCAGTGAGGTTCCTCGAGGCAGCCCGGAGCCAGGATGATCTCTTCGCCCTCGCTGCCGCCGAGAATGCCTCCCGGGACGAAGGGGTCCCCGTCGATGTTGGAGGCCATTGAGGAGTCTCTCCAGAACGTTCCAGGCTCACGTCAGGAACGGGGATGAAACCGTCGGTGCACCTCCCTCAGGTGCTCTCGATCCAGGTGGGTGTAGATCTGGGTTGTTGAGATGTCCGCGTGGCCCAGGAGTTCCTGTACCGCAGCGAGATCAGCGCCGCCTTCCAGGAGATGGGTGGCGAAGGTATGGCGGAAGGTGTGGGGGGACACCTGCTTCTCGACGCCCGCTCGCTCGGCTGCACGTTTCACGAGGGTCCAGATGGCCATCCGGGTCATCGGTCGACCGCTCTTGTTCAGGAACAAGAAGCCCTTCCCCTCCCCCCTGTCCAGCTCAGGTCGTACCTCCCGGAGATACCGCCGCGACACGCGAATCGCCGTTCGTCCCACGGGTAGAAGTCGCTCCCGGGCTCCCTTCCCGAGAACGAGGAGGATCGCCTGCTCCGGGTCCAGCGCAGAGGTCCGGATCGTCACGAGTTCCGAGACACGGATCCCCGTGGCATAGAGCAACTCCAAGATGGCGCGATCGCGCCAAAAAAGGGGGTGATCCTCCGAAGGGGATTCCACCAGCCTCTCGACCTCCTGTCGGGAGAGGACGGTTGGAAGTTTTCTCCAGTCCCTCGGGGACTCGAGGTGCTCCGTCGGATCCGCGTCCAGGATCCCCTCATCCATCAGGAAGGCCGCGTACGTCCTCGTCGAGGAGATGGACCGGCGAATCGATGCGGGAGCGAGACCCGAGTCCTTGAGGTGAAAGACGTAATCGCGAAGATCCAGGTGGGAGATTTCTTTGGGGGCCTGGAGGTTCCGGGCGGAAAGAAAGGTCACGAGCCGCTGGACGTCCCCCAAGTACGCGGACACCGTCCGGTCTGCGAGCCCCCGTTCGAACATCAGGTAGTCGCCGAACGACTCGATGTGGAAGGCGCGATTCAGCGTCATTGGATGCCCCGGCGGTCCGTCTGTATCGACCAATGCGGATCCGCGAGCCCAGACGATTCCGGCAGCCGGGTGACTACGGGCCTCAGGACGCGGAAACCAGCAGGGCGACCGCGTGGACGGCCACTCCCTCCAGCCGCCCCTCCCACCCCATCTTCTCGTTCGTCTTTCCCTTTACCGACACCGCTTCGGCACCGGTATTGAGGGCCTGAGCCAACGAATCCCGCATCGCGTCAGAGGCGGGGCTGATCCGAGGACTCTCACAGATCACCGTGACATCCACATTCCCGACTCGATACCCCTCCTCCTCGACCAGCGCGACCGCCTTCCGCAGGAGTTCCATCGAGTCGGCACCTCGCCACCGCTCCTCCCCCGGAGGAAAGTGACGACCAACATCTCCGAGTGCAGCAGCGCCCAGAATCGCGTCGATCAAGGCGTGCGCCACGGCGTCCCCATCCGAAAAGCCCCGCAACCCCGGGGCTCCCGGGAACACCACTCCCCCCATAATGCACGGCCGGTCCTCATCGAACCGATGGGAGTCATATCCGAAGCCGATCCTCATCATGTCCAGGGACGAGAGGAACTGTTCCTTCGCGACCGACTCTTCATCCTTCGCGGCGAAAGGCCAGACACACGTTGTGGCCCCCAAACCCAAAGGAGTTCGAGAGAGCTATTTCGACCGACCGCGACCGGGCCCCATCCGATGCATAGTCCAGGTCGCACTCCGGATCGGCGTGCTCGAGATTGATCGTGGGCGGAATCCGCCCCTCGGCACAGGCCATGATCGAGACCACCGCCTCCACCGCGCCCGCAGCGCCAAGGAGGTGCCCCGTCATGGACTTGGTGGAGCCGACCACTATCTGGTCGGCACGATCGCCCAGGACCCTGCGGATGGCGACGGTCTCGCTGGCATCGTTCTGCGGGGTCGAAGTACCATGCGCATTGATGTAATCCACTTCTTCGGGCGTGATACCCCCGTCGGCCAAAGCCCCCTTCATTGCCGTCTGGGCTCCGCGCCCCTCCGGAGCAGGAGAGGTGATGTGGTACGCATCGGCCGACATCCCGAATCCGGCGAAGCGCGAGAGAATCGGAGCTCCCCGACGTTCCGCGAGCTCGCGGGACTCGAGTATCAGGCACCCCGCACCTTCCCCCATCACGAATCCGTCCCGGGTGGCGTCGAAGGGCCGACTCGCCTTCCCGGGATCGTCGTTCCGTGTGGACATCGCCTTCATGGCCGCGAAGCCAGCCACAGAGAGTGGGGTGATCGCCGCCTCCGTTCCTCCCGCGATCATGATATCCGCATCACCTCGCTCGATGATGCGGGCCGCGTCCCCGATCGCGTGGGCCGAGGACGCGCACGCGGAGACGGTGGCGTAATTCGGGCCACGGGCATCGTAGCGCATGGACACCAGGCCCGGCGCGATGTCCGGAATGAACATCGGGACGAAGAACGGGCTCACCCGCCCCGCTCCCCGTTCGAGGAGTGTCTTGCACTGCTCCTCGAAGGTGGCGATCCCCCCGATCCCACTTCCCATGATCACCCCGAAGCGCTCGGGAACGACACCGTCCGGCGTACGCTCGAGGCCCGCGTGCCGCATCGCTTCATCCGCCGCGACAAGCGCGAACTGGGCAAAGCGATCGTACCGCCGGATCTCCTTGGGTTCCAGCACCCCGGAAGGGTCGAAGTCCTTGACCTCGCAGGCTATGCGGGTCGCGAACACGTCAGTCGCCTCGAAGTGGGAGATGCAGCCTCCCCCGGATCGCCCCTCCAGCAGCGCCGCCCAGGCGGTGCCGAGTCCCACCCCGATCGGTGTAACAAGGCCCATCCCGGTCACCACGGCTTCCCGCCTCGACCGTTCTCGAGTCATTGTGTGCGCCTGTCCGTGCTCGCATGGCCCCGAGCTTTGATGCGAGCCACGAGCGGGGTCAACTCAAGAGTTGGAGTTCTTCTTCAGGTATTCGACGGCCTCGCCCACCGTGGCCATCTGTTCGGCATCCTCGTCCGGAATGTCGATCCCGAATTCCTCCTCGAACGCCATGACCAGCTCGACCGTATCCAAGGAGTCCGCGCCGAGGTCCTCGACGAACGATGCTTCGGTGGTCACCTTCTCGGCCTCCACCCCAAGCTCATTCACGATGATCTCCTTCACGCGCTCGTCAATGCTTGCCGCCATCAGTCCGCCTCTTCGGTTGAATATCGTTCCTGTAATGGGCGCTCCGTTCCCCGAAAGCCGCCTCCAACTCGTCCGATCACATCACCATGCCGCCGTCCACCGTGAGCACCTGCCCGGTAATGTAGCGCGCCGACGGTCCGGCGAGAAACCGGGCCACGCCGGCGATGTCCTCCGGGGTACCCAGGCGCCCGAGTGGGATCTGGCTCTTTAGCGCCTCGGTCTGCTCCTCGTCAAGACTCCGGGTCATGTCGGTGTCGATATATCCCGGGGCGATGGCGTTGCACCGAACGTTCCGGGAGGCCAGCTCTCGCGCTACACTCTTGGTGAAGCCGAGCAATCCGGCCTTGGAAGCGGCGTAGTTCGACTGTCCCGCGTTCCCCGAAACTCCGACCACAGAGGAGATGTTGAGGATCACCCCATTCCGCTTCCTCATCATCCCGCGCGCGACAAGCTTGGTCATGTTAAAAGCCCCCTTGAGGTTGACTGCCATGACCTCATCCCAATCCTCATGCGTGAGCCGAAGGAGGATCTGGTCACGGGTGATCCCGGCATTGTTCACCAGAAGCTCCACCGGTCCCAGCTCCGCCGACACCCGTTCGATCAACTCAGCGGTCTCTTGCGGATCGGACACATCGCACGAAAAGCCCCTGTGGCCCTCTCCCGAAAGGCCATCGGCGGCCGCCACCGCTCCCTCTTCGCTTCGACCTACCACCGCCACCCTCGCGCCGCCCTCGGCCAACGCCCGGGCAATGCCAAACCCGATCCCTCTCGATCCACCCGTGACGAGCGCGATTTGATCCCTGAGTTCCATCCTCCATCCCCCTTTCCCTCAATCGTGGTCAGTCCAGTCTCAACAAGTCCTCGGGCTCGCCGACCGAATCGACCGGTACCCTCCGCGCGTTCCGCCGATTCAGTCCAAGGAGCACCTTGCCCGGACCCACCTCGAGGAACCGTTCGGCTCCGGCCTCCACCATCGCCACAACCGATGCGCCCCAGCGCACCGGGGATGTAAGCTGCCGGACCAAGAGGTCTCTGGCCCGCTCTCCCTCCTGCACTGAATCCGCAGTCACATTCGAGTAAACCGGGAATCGAGGCCGTTCGAAGTTGACCGAAGCCAACCACTCCCGCAATCCCTCCTCAGCCGGTTCCATCAGGGGGGAATGGAAGGCCCCAGAGACACTCAGGGGGACAAGCCGCTTCGCACCCCGCTCCTTACCCACTTCGAGGGCCCGGTCCACTCCGGAGACGTCCCCCGAGATCACCACCTGTCCAGGGCAGTTGAAGTTGGCCGGAACCACCAGAGACGCAGGAGGGCGGGAGGCGGCTTCGCAGAGGTCGACGACCTCTTCATCCGGCATCCCCACGATCGCCGCCATCGTACCCGCACGCTCCCGCCCGGCCTCGAACATCAGCTCGCCACGGCGGCGAACCGCAGCGAGGGCATCCCGAAAGGGGAGAGTGCCAGCCGCCACATGAGCGGAAAATTCCCCGAGCGAGTGGCCCGCGGCCATCGTTGCGGTTCCGACGCGTTCTCCGAGGACGCGGAGAGCAGCGAAGGAGTGGGTCAGGATGGCGGGTTGGGCATGCTTGGTGAGGGTGAGCTCCTCTTCGGGACCGTCCCACATGATCCGGGAAAGCGGCAAGCCGAGAATGTCGTCCGATTCCTCGAATACCTCCGCTGCCTCGGGAAAGGCTCGTGCCAGCTCTCGACCCATTCCAACATACTGCGACCCCTGTCCGGGAAAGAGGAGGGCAAGCGTCATCTTAGGTAACCCCTCGTCCAGGTTCGAGTCCGTCGATGCCGACGGACAACTCATTTGCGATGTGGTTGACGACTCCCGAGCGAACGGCCTGCCCGGCGAGCCCAATCGCATTGCGGATGGCCTTGGGGGTGGACTGACCGTGGCAGACGATCGTGACGCCGTTCACCCCCAATAGGGGGGCCCCTCCATACTCGGCGTAGTCGAGAACCCGAAACACCTCCTCCAGGTCCATGGTCCTTCCGACCTTCGCTAGTTCGCGCGTGAGGAGGCCGATCGTGAACTCCGCTACCGACTCGTAGAACTTGAGGAGCACGTTCCCGACGAAGCCGTCACAAACGAGGACGTCGCATGCCCCCCGGATGATCTCCCGCCCCTCGACGTTCCCCACGAAACGAAGCCCGCTCGCCCGGAGGAGCCGGTGCGCTCCTATGGCCAGCTCATCCCCCTTCTCGGGTTCTTCTCCGATGTTCAGAAGGCCGATGCGAGCTTCGGGGACATCCATCAGGTCACGGGCATAGACGGCGCCGAGTCTGGCGAACTGGAGGAGATGCTGCGGCTTGCAATCCACATTCGCTCCGGCATCGAGCAAGAGGGTGGGGCGCCGGGAGGTCGGAAGGAGGGTGCAGATCGCGGGCCGATCGACCCCGGGAAGGGCCCGGAGGTGGATGAGGGAGGCGGCCATGATCGCACCGGTGGAGCCCCCGCTTACGAAGGCGTCGACCGCTCCTTCCCGCTGGAGCCGCACACCCCGGACGATCGAGGAGTCCCGCTTTCGGCGTACCGCCTGCGCCGGGGGCTCCCCGGGGAGGATTCGCTCGGGTGCATGGACGATTTCCACCCGATCGCGCAGCGAGGGGTCAATCCCACCGAGCTCAGCCCCGATCGCCTCGGCGTCACCGACGAGAACCACCGTGAGGTCACCGGTCCGGTCGTGAATGGCCTCCAGGGCCCCCGCGATTTCACTCGTCGGCGCGTAATCCGTGCCGAGCGAATCCAGGGCGATTCGCACTGGATGGTTCTCCGTCAGTCGATCTCGACCTCGATGACCGCCTCGTCGCGGTAGAAGCCGCAGCTGGGACAGACCCGGTGCGGCTGTTTGGGATCTCCGCAGCGCGAGCAGCTCTGCGTCACCACAGCCTGAGCCTTGTAATGCGTCCGCCTCTTCCGTTGACGCTGCTTGGACGTCCGCTTCTTTGGAACCGCCATGATCTCCTCGCTTCAGTCGTTCCTGAGCTCCCTGAGAGCCTCCCAGCGGGGATCCGGCTCGTCATGGGTGCATTCGCATTCACTCGTATTCCTATCGATCCCGCACTGCGGGCAGAGCCCCAGACAATCTTCCTTGCAAAGAACGAAGGTGGGAGCGACGAGAATCAGCTCTTCTCGAATGGCGTCCCCCATGTTCAACTCGTTCCCGGTCGGATCGAGCGGGCGAATCTCCCCGTCGTCCTCCTCCGCGAGCTGATCCTTCACCTCCCAAACGAGGCTCAACGGCTCACGAAGGAGGTGCTCCACGGCCTCGAGGCACCGACGACACTCTCGGGCCATCGGCGCACTGACCACACCGCGAGCCACGACCTGCCCAGTCGGCGTGGCGGACACGGTGAGGGCGACCTGAACCGGCCCGCTCAGATGAAGGTCCGCACCCGCCCAGATCGCATCGTTCTCGCCGACAACTTGATGGACCTCAATGGGGCCGCTTCGGTCCAGATCGATGAGGCTAACCCTGAACATAAGCCAAGGAAGATAGACGATAACTGATTTGACGTCAATCTGATCGGAGCACGTGAACTTCCCCCGGCTTTCACGAGCACAGAGAGAAAAGGGGAACTCGGGAGCGAGGCAACCCGTCACCGACGCCTCTCCCTCCTGGAACAGGTGAACTGCCCGGGGGGGAGGAGTGGTCGGGCTTGCAACCCCTCGGGCCCAGTCTCTACTTTGAGTCTCTTCGCGAATACCACCCACTCCGCGAGGAGCACCGCATCGCTTCCAGTTCTCCGAAGCGGATCGCCGTGATCGGTGGCGGGGTCGCCGGTCTGGTGAGCGCCAAGGTTCTCAAGGAGGACGGCTTCGACGTCACCGTCTTCGAGAAGGAGTCGACCGTCGGAGGGGTCTGGGCCGAGTCCCGGGCCTACCCCGGGCTGCGCACGAACAACCCCCGCGAAACGTACGCCTTCTCCGACTTCGACTATCCGCCCACCACCGAAGCGTTTCCGACGGCGCAGCAGGTGCGGGGTTATCTGAAAGCGTACGCGGACCGGTTCGGGCTGACGCGCCGCATCCACCTGAACACCGAAGTCCGCTTGCTTGCCCGCGCGAAACCAAAGCCCGAAGGGGGACACCCCGGGTTTCGCGTAACTGTCCGACCGGTCGACGGGCACGGCGATCCCCGGACGAATGACCCCAAGACGCATGTCGTCGACTTCGCCGTCGTCTGCAACGGGGTCTTTTGCGAGCCCTATGTGCCGGAGGTCGAGGGCGAGGAGCGCTTCCAAGGGCAGGTGCTACATTCGAGCCAGCTCACCGACCCGCAGAGGGTCCGGGGACGACGGGTCGTGGTGGTCGGGGCGGGCAAATCGGCGCTCGACTGCGCGACGTTCGCCGCGGAGGAGGCCTCCTCGGTCACGCTCGTGCTCCGCCGGCCCCACTGGATGCTGCCAAGGTATTTCGGCTCCGCTCGGGTGGACGACGCTCTCTTCAACCGTTTCTCGCTGCAGGCCTTTCCCCCCTACTACAACGCCACGCGGACCGAGAGGACGTTCCGGAAGGCGGCCGCGCCCCTCTTCTGGGTGTGGCGGAAGGCTGTGAGCCTGATCGCCCGGCGCGTGGCCAAGGTGCCCGCCGAGATGGTGCCCGACATTCCCGTGACGGCTGGGATCGAGAACAACGGCATCGGAACGGAGTTTTACGAGGTTCTGCGAAACGGGCAGGCACGTATCCGTAGAGCGGGCGTCGCCTCCTTTGCGGGCCCGGATCGACTCAGGCTGGACACCGGGGAAGAGCTCGGGGGCGACATCGTCGTCTTCGGCACCGGTTGGCGGCAGAACGTCTCCTTCCTCGATTCCGACCTCCATCGAGTAGTTTGGCGCGACGGGTGGTTTCACCTGTACAGGCACATCCTGCCCCCGCGCGAGCCACGGTTGGGGTTCGTTGGATACGCATCCTCCGGGAATGCCCCGCTCACGTCGGAGATCTCCGCTCACTGGCTTTCCCAGTGGTTCAGAGGCGAATCCAGCCTCCCGGATCCCTCCGACATGGACCGGGAGATCGCCCGGGTCCGCCGCTGGACCCAAAAGGTCTTCCCACGTCGGTGCGAAGGGTACTTCATCGGGGCCTACGTAAGCTCGTACGTCGATGAGCTGATGCGCGACATGGGCCTCGAAACCCGCCGCGCCGACGGCTTCTTCTCCGAGTACCTGGGCCCCCTCTGGGGAACGCGGTACCGGGGGGTGGCGGAAGAGAGGAGACGGCTCCGGTCCAGCAGCCGGTAGCGGTCCGCGTCGCCTCGAGAGGACTCCGCTTCGCAGTCGACTTTCGGGAGTACCACGAGCGGCGCACCTGGCACCGGGGGTATGCCGACAACCGCAAGGTTTCTGGAAAGGGAGGAGTCAGTTCGTCCTCGGGTCAAACGGCATGCGGGCCAACGCCGCGTACTCAGGCCCTTTGCGCCGGAGAACGTTCGCCCAGAGGAGTTCGGGAGCGTCCGTGAAGACATCCTCCAACCTGGCGTCGTCGAGGATCCAGGCGTTGGTCTCGAGCTCCGCTTCGAGCTGCGCGGCGCCCCAACCGGCATGACCCGCGAAAACCCGCGCCCGCAAGATCTCGGGGCGCAGCGCTGCCGGAATCTCGCCCGTCAGGAACCCTACCGACCCGAGCACCGGCACATCCAGGAGATCGGTGCGGTCGGTCTCGACGAGGAGAACTGCCTCTTCCGGCCTGACCGGCCCACCCTCGAAGAGTGGCGTGTCGGGGCCCACAAGGGTCGCGAGCGGCGCGACCGACTCCGCCACCGTCGTGCTCAGCGCCCTGTTCAGAATCACACCCACAGCGCCCCGCGCGTCGTGCTCACCCACGAGCACCACCGTGTGGCGGAAATTGGCATCGTACAGGCCGCCCCCGGACACCAGCAGACGGCCTTTCAAGCTCTTCATGATTCTTGCCTCTCTCGGGCTCGGGGCTCACTCGTTCAATAATAGCGTGGGAGATCCGTGTCAGTTCCTTGGCGCGGTGTCGGCAGGCCCTTTCCTCGCCTCTCGATTCATTCGTGATTGCCGCAGATCCGGCCCGGTCCCCGCACACCGTCAACGGGTCCTCCCCTCGCGAAGCACTCCACCCCCCTCCGCTCCAGGACCGACCCCCTCTCCTCGAGGAGCTCGTTCACCGACCGCTCCCCCACCAGATGCCCCGTGCCCAGGATGACCCGGGTGGGGTAGGACGTGACCTCGTACCAACTGACGTACAAATGCGCCGGGCTCCACGCGCCGGGCTCCGCGCGCCGGGCTCCGCGTATGGGGCGGCCGGGTCCCTGGCCATCGTGGTGATGTGGGTATACTACTCCTCCCTCATCCTCCTCTTTGGCGCCGTCTCCACAGGCGCCGCGGTGAGGGAGCGGGCAGGCGGGATCCGCCCCCGGGACATCGCCGTGCTTGTGTGGACCGAGGCCGTCGAGGAGGAGTTCTTCAACAGATTTCTAGTGGAGTGAATCTATGGACTGGGTGGAAATGTTCTTCCAGGGGTGGGAGGGAATCGTCCGCACCCTGGTGGTGGGCTTTCTGGCGTACCTCTGTCTGGTGTGCTTCCTTCGAATCTCGGGGAAGCGGACGTTGGCCAAGCTCAATGCCTTCGATCTTGTGGTCACGGTGGCCCTTGGGTCCATCCTCTCCTCGATCCTGCTCCAGCAGAATGTGCCCCTGGCCGAGGGAATCACAGCGCTGGCCCTTCTCATCGGGCTCCAGTACCTGGTCACCGCCACCTCAGTCCGGTGGGAGGACTTCGCCCGGGGAGTGCGTTCGTCCCCGTCGCTGCTGGTTCGAAAGGGGGAGTTCTGCAAGGATTCGATGCGCCGGGAGAGGGTCACTGAGCGGGAGGTCTTGAGCGCAATCCGGGCCAGCGGCGGGTCCGGGGTGGACGCCGCCGCCGCGGTGGTCCTGGAGAGTGATGGGACCATCAGTGTCATCCAGGCCGACGGGAAGTCCCAGGAGAACCAGAGTGAGCCCCTCACCGGCACGTGATACGGGTGAGGGCACCCCGGACCCGGAGGTCGAATTCCCTCCTGAACGCCTCCTCCCGAAGTCGACGAGATCCGGTCCGCGCTCCCTTCAGGGCCCTGGACCTTCCCCGCCCGGGACCCCCTTTCTCAGGAATACGAGCAGAACTCCCACGGACATCGCCAGCGAGGGGACGAACTCGACGTTGTCCGCCGTCACCGGTCTACTCCTCCTGTCGCTGTAACTCCGGTGGCGGTCGAGTCGCGGTCCACCAGCTGCCCCAGCACCTTCCCGTCGATGGCGCGCAGGTGGAGGTCGCGTTGGGGAAACGGGACCTGGATGCCCGCTTCCCGAAGGCGCTTGTCGATGTCCTCGAGCACGGCGCTTCGTATCTCCATCCTGAGCCGGATGTCCTTGACCCAGAAACGGAGCTCAAAGTCGAGGGAGCTGTCTCCGAAGGCCATGAAGAGGGCCTGAGGCGGCGGCTCCTCCAGCACGGCGGAGTGCGCGAAGGCGGCTTCCCGCAGGACCTCTTGAACCTGGGCGACCGGGCTTCCGTACGCGACGCCTACGGGCACGAAGTCCCGGGCGATCCGACTGGTCAGGGTCCAGTTGATCACCTTTTCGGAGACGAGATGCCCGTTTGGGACGATCATCTCCGACTTGTCCAGGGTGAGCATGACCGTCGAACGCAACCCGATCTTCTGGATCGTGCCCCATGCCTCTCCCACGACCACGGTGTCTCCCACGCGCACGGGCCTTTCGAAGAGCAGGATCAGGCCGCTCACGACGTTGTTCACCATGTGCTGTAGCCCGAATCCCACACCGATCCCGAGAGCGCCCGCGATGATGGCGAAGTTTTGTAGCTGCACGCCCAGCACTGCCAGCGCGAGCACCAATCCCAGCGTCACCAAGGCGTACTGTCCAAGCTTGCTGATCGATTCGGCCAGGCCTCGGTTCGCGTGAAGCAGAGGGCCTGCGCCCTCAGCGGCCTGATCCGGGCCGGTCCCCATGGTCACGAGCGATCGGACGAGCCCCGACACGAGCACGGCCAGGTACACGACGAATGCGCCGAGCAGGGCCTGTCCCACCGTAACCTGGAGGGTTCCCACCGTGAAGCCGGCATCCATGATGCGCTGCCAGGTGGCGATCGGCGACTCGGAGACGCCCCAGAGGTCGAGGAGCACGAGCGCCCCGACCAGAACGAACGCGCCCCGGAGGAGGAGGCTCAATCGCCGCGCGAGCAGCACCCCGACGCGGCGCGCGAGCGTACCGTCCTTCCCCAATCGAGCGAGCATGACGTCGGCGCCCCTCACTAAGACGAAGCCGAGCATGACCGAGAAGGCCACAGCCGCGCTCATCGCGGTGGCGTGCAACACCCAGCGGGCAAGTGCGTCGAAGCCCAGCACCAGCGCGAAAAGGACCCCGATCCAGATGCCCGCTCCGAGCCGGAGCGGCCAGGTCCGCCCGGCGCTCACCCGCAGAAAGCCGGAGCCCGATGGAAGGCCGGCACCTTCGTCGCGGGCAAGCAGCAGGAAGAGAGGAATCGCGCATGCGGCCACGGCAGCCAGCCCCACGCGGAAAACCGGCTCGGGGAGCCGAGATACCTCGAGAAGCAGGAACGCCGGGTAGAACGCGGCCAGGAAATAGACCGTCAGCCGGACCGCGCGGGCATCGATGACCCGCCTGCCAAGGATCGCTGCGGTCACTCCGAAGAGCGACCAGAGCAGCACTTCCCACAGCGGAGGGGCAAGAGTGATCCGGGTCATGGCGACGACGACGGAAACGAACACACCCAGGGCCCAGGGATGCTCTGGCAGCGCCGACCACTCACCAGCCCCCTCCCGCAGGTTGGTGGAGGACAGAGTCCACACCACCCCGCCGATCAGAAGCGCGAGGAGCACGTGAAACCCCAACAGTCCCAGGTTGCCTCTGGCAAAGGTGAGGTAGGTTTCCGGCTGGATGCCCGCCGTGGGATTCCAGGCTCGCCATCCGCCCTCTCGCAGTTGGGCACGGTGCTCCCCCGAGAAGAGGAGCGGCTCAGCCCGTTCAAGGAGGGCTTGGCGACGTCCGGCCTGGATCGTCGTGACCATGGCGCCAAGCTGCGCGATCTCTCCCCGGAACGTGTCCACCCGGACCTGGAGGGCCAGGGGAATTTGGGCAGCGGCGGCGGTACCTTGGAGCACCGCCTCGATGCGCTGGAGCGCGCCAGCCACCTCGGCCTCGGCCTCCGCGAGATCCGCCTCGGAACGGAGGGCCTCCAGCCACGAGCGCCAGAGCTGCCGCCGCTCCATCCATTGCGCGTCGAGGTCCCCGAGCGCGGTGAGCCGTTCAGTCAGTCGTCCCCGAACTTCCTCCAATCGGCCATCCTCGAGAAGCGCCTGGTCCCGCAAGCGGGAAAGCCGCTCGAGTCGCACGAAATCGGCGTCGACCATCGACCCAAGAAGCCTCTGCAACTCCCGGTAGCGGCGTTCTGCGTCTTCGACCTCCGCAGTGAGCCCTTCGACCGCTCGCAGGCGCTCAAGCGTCCGTTCCGCCTGCGATGCCGAGTCGGCCAGGACACGGGCGCGGGTGGCGATCCGGACCGTTCCGGGGAGGACCGCGGCCTCCGGGGCCTGCACCCCGTCCAGGGCCTGTTGCGCCGGAGCGGGAGCGGCCGTGCAGAGCACCCCGCAGAGGAAGAGGAAGAGGGATGCAGTCATCTTCATCTCTAAAAGGCTGTTGAAAAAAGGAGCCATTGCCGCTCGCGATATGGTGTTGCTCCACACCGGAAAAGCCCCGGACAAGGAAAGAGCCCAGGGGATGGGCGAGGCAGCCGATGATCTCGACCCCTCAACCCAGCCCTGGGCCCGTCCTTCGCTCAGCTTCACTCTTCCCCGGGACCGGGCGCTATCCGGTCGCCGGAGCATTCACGCTTCGTCGATGCTCAGACTCAGCGGCGCGTCTCGCCTGCGCCCTATTGTCCCTCGCGCTTCCAGTAGGGGGTCGTGCCGTAGTGATCGTGGATCCCCTGGCCCCAGCTCGGGTCGGAGAAATCGGGCCATTTGTCCTTGTCGAACCCGGGCGCGTCCTCGAGCACCTTCTTGTCCACGTCGAGAAGGAAATGCTCCTCGTCCTGAACCAACGTCAGTGCTTTCCAGGGAACGGCGAACAGCTTGTCGCCCATCCCGAGAAATCCTCCGAAAGAGAGCACCGCGTATGCTATGGATCCCTCGTAGACGTCGAGCATGATTTCCTGCACGTTTCCGAGGTCGTCGCCGGAGAGATTGCGGACGCTGTCGCCCGTCATGCTGCCGGCGGAGACAACCCTGCGGTTCCTGGAGCCCGTTTCGCCGGTCGTTCCGTGTGCGTGCGTTGCCATGTCTGTCTGACCTCCCGTTGCAATTTCCGTGTCCGGTCGGGACCGGGAGCGGAAGAATCTCCAATGCATTCCGTCGCTCACGGGACCTGTGCGGGACTTCCATAAGATCGCCGGGGACCCTAGGGGCCCGCTATCGGGCGTACGAGTGAACCCCGCGTCCCCTCGAAGAGCTAGATGCGAAGCTGGCCCTGGAGCGAAGGAAGTAACGCTTTCGGGCTACGCGCACGTGCACCCTCGTAGCTCACAGCCATCCGGGCGATACCCGAGGCGACCGGATGCTCGATGCTTCCTCTCGCAAGCACAGCGCGCCTAGATCCACCGCGTTCGGATCCTGCCCCACTCCGCAACCGAACGTGCTGGCCGGCCGGCCGGGCACCATCGCACTCGGCATGAGGCTTGGATTGGGGCGCGCTATGTTTATCCGCACCTTTCTCCTCGCAACCGGCATCGATCCAGGCCGCGGGCGGGCGACGCACCCTTCGGGATCGACAGGGGTAGGAACTAGGTGTGGATGTTGCGCTGTTGGCGGTGTTTCCGCCGGAATCGCAACGCCTATGGCGAATCGATCTCGCGGTTCCGGTGGGCTCCACCCCGCATGCGGGGTGGAGGAGGTGCGGTTGACGACTGCCGGGCACCCGACTCTTCTGGAATGAGCCGGACGACCTGGTCCGCGGACGAGCCGGTGCGGCACCTTCGACGATCTTCGGCTGGCCCTGAATCTCCGTTCGCCATCGCGAAGCGACCATCGCCACGAAACACTCTGCCGGCGAGTCGCCTTCCTGCGATCTTTCCATCGGCGAGAGTCCCATGAGCGAGAGCCCCATGAGCGAGGACGCAGCGTTGGCGCTGCCCGAGAATGGTCGGATCAACGTCGCACTCATCGAGGACAATCGCCTCGTGCGGGAGGCCCTGACCACACTCCTCAACCGTTCTCTGGACATCCGGGTCATCGGTGGGGATTCCGAAGGGCACGAAGCGATCCTGCGGGAGCTGGACCCGGATGTGGTGCTTCTCGATCTGGGCCTGGAGAATGGAGACAGCCTACGACTTGCCAGACAGGTCCTTGAGGACTTCCCCGACGGCAGGGTCATCGTGATGGACCTTCTCCCGGCCTATGAGGAGCTTTCGGACTTCGTCGTCTCGGGAGTGTCCGGCTTCATCATGAAGGATGCCAGCCTGGAGGTCGTCGTGGGCACGATTCGGGCGGTGGCGGCGGGCTCGAAGGTGCTCCCCGACGCGATGACTGATACGCTCTTCTCCGAGATCGCCAGGGATGTGGTCACCAACGGCGGGACGCAAGATCCGGAGTCGGTGCGAATGACTTCCCGGGAACGTGAGGTCATCGACCTCATCGCAGAAGGGATGAGCAACAAGGCGATCGCAAAGGAGCTCCAGATCTCCATCCACACGGTCAAGAGCCATCTTCGCAACATCATGGAGAAGCTGACCTTGCACTCCCGGCTGCAGATTGCGATCTACGCCCACGAAAGGGACAGCGGCTCATAGCAGTCTCATCATATCGAGCGATATCCGGTTGAGCCTCCCCCGGCCAAGAACCGACCTCCCCGCTCTGCCGGACGAGCACTGACAACTCCAGATGTAGAAGTTCGCCCGGTGCCTCACGTTCGGATCGGTCCCCCTCGACTTCAGAGCGCGAGGAGCTCCGACTCGGAAAAGAAGAATCCGATCTCCACGGCGGCGTTCCGATCGGAATCGGAGGCGTGGATTGCGTTTCGTTCCTTGGATTTGGCGTGGAGGGCCCGAATCGTCCCCTCCTCAGCCTCCTGGGGATCGGTGGCTCCGATGACCTCGCGGAGCCGGGGTACGGCGGACTCCCCTTCCAGGGCCAGAACGACTACCGGCCCCGAAGTCATGAACGACACGAGCGACGGAAAGAACGGCCGCTCGCTGTGGACGGCGTAAAACGCCTCGGCTTGGGCCCGGTTGAGGCGGGTCATCCGGAGCCCGAGGAGAGAAAACTCCTCCCGAAGGAGGTGATCGATGATCGCCCCCACCTTGCCCGAGAAGACGGCATCCGGCTTGATGATCGCGAGCGTACGGGTCATGCCTGGTTCTCCCGGTCATGCGCTGTAGAATGAAAGTTCAGGAGACCGGATGCTCTCCGAAGAGCGCCTTGAGCACCGCATCTCGTGTCAGGATTCCTACGATCTCGCCCTCTCTTACCACGGGAAGCTGGCCCACGTTCTTGTTGACCATGAGCTGCGCCGCATCAAGGAGGGGTTGGTCCTCGGCGACACACATCACCGCCCGGCTCATCACCTCCCGAACCGTGCCGATCGAGCCACCTTCCTTCGCCTCGGCCGGTCGCCCACGCCACTGCAAGGCGTGCTTGAGAGCCTCGCCAGCGGTGACCATTCCCAGTACCTCGAGATCCTTCCCCACCACCGGCACGGCTCGAAGTTCCTTCCGAGCCATGAGGTCGACCACCTCGTCGAGGGGGGTGTCCGAGAAGACCCGATAACTCAGAGGAACCATGATGTGATGCACCCGGAGGGCGTCCGTCAACTCGGTCTCCATCAGCCTATCGATCCCGAGGATGTCCTCCGCGTCCCTTGCCTCCAGGATGCGAGACTCGACTCGAGAATCCCGGAGCCGCTCTCCGAGGCGGGTGAGCGCTTCCTCGCCCGTAACCTCGATCTCCATGGCCGATGAGCGGGACACGCGCAGCACCAAGAGGATCTGAAGTCCCGTCCCGTTTGCCCGGTCGCCCTCCGAACCGACAAGTCCCGCAGACTCGCCCTTGGCCCCGGGGTCGCCAGCACCGGGGTCGTCTTCGAGCGGGGTGGGACTCACTCCCAACGCCGCAAAGGATCTCTCTCCCCCGGCCCCGTCGAGAGCGCACATGAGTGTGACCGAAGAAATCCGGAGGAGCGTTCCACCCCGACCCTGCTTCAGGCGGCTCAATGACGTCCCTTCCGTCTCGCCCTTTCCCTCCTCGACACCCGCCGCTGTCAGGAGGGCACGAAACGCACCATCCACAGTTCGGACCTCGAGTGGAACCCGGATGCGTTCAGCTGTCAGCAGGTCGGCAAGCTGCATGGTCCGGGGTCGACGATCGGCGTACCGCGTACTGCGCGGGGACGTGTCGTCAGAGCCCCAAGCCCTCCTTGACGAGGTCACGGATATCGACCGGACGTTCCGCCACTGCGATTCCGCTTTCCTTGAAGGTTCGGATCTTCTCGTCGGCGGTCCCTTCGGACCCCGAGATGATCGCTCCGGCGTGCCCCATCGTGCGTCCGGGAGGGGCTGTTTGACCCGCAATGAACCCGACGACGGGGACGTTCAGATTGTCCTTGACCCAACGGGCCGCATCCTGCTCGTCAGTCCCTCCGATCTCCCCGATGATCACCACGGCCTCCGTCTCCCCATCCGCTGCGAAGGCCTCGAGACAATCGATGAAATCGGTCCCGATGATCGGATCCCCACCGATTCCCACGCACGTCGTCTGCCCGATCCCTGCCTGGGTGAGCTGATTCACCGCCTCGTAGGTCAAGGTGCCCGATCGCGACACGACGCCCACTGGACCCGGGATCGTGATCTCTCCCGGGATGATCCCGACCTTCGACTTGCCCGGGGAAATGAGACCGGGACAGTTCGGTCCGAGCAGACGCACCCCTTTGTCCTGGACGAGGGCGGACGCCGTCATCATATCCTGGACCGGGACACCTTCGGTGATCCCGACGATCAAGGCGACCCCCGCGTCCGCCGCTTCCATGATCGCACTGGCTGCGAAAGGGGGTGGAACGTAGATGGCGGAAGCGTTCGCCCCGGTTTCACGCACCGCGGCTTCGACCGTATTGAAGACCGGGATCCTCGCGCCGTTCCCCGCCTCGAAGGTCTGGCCTCCCTTCCCCGGCGTCACTCCCGCGACGACCTGGGTGCCATACGCCACCATCTGATGAGTGTGAAAGGAACCGTCACGCCCGGTGATGCCCTGGACTACCACACGGGTCGATTGATCAATGAAAACCGACATATCCCCAGAGTCTCCCTACCGTTGAGTCAAGTCAGGCCTGAGCCGCGATCTGGACTGCCTTCTGAACCACCTCGTCCATGGAGGTGTGTGCCGAGAATCCGGCTTCGCCGAGGATTTCGAGCGCCTCCGCCTCGTTGGTGCCCGTTAGCCGGATCACGATCGGAGTCTTGATATCGATCCGCCGGGTCGCCTCTACGATGCCATTGGCTACATCATCGCAGCGGGTAATTCCACCGAAGATATTGAAGAGGATGGCCTTCACGCTCGGGTCCGCGGTGATGATCTGGAGCGCAGCCACCACTTTGTCCGGATTGGAGGAGCCCCCGATATCCAGAAAGTTCGCCGGCTCACCACCGTAGTACTTCACGAGGTCCATCGTCGCCATGGCGAGGCCGGCCCCGTTCACGCAGCACCCTACGTTCCCGTCCAGCTTCACGTAAGAGAGCTCGGCCTCCCGGGCTCGTGACTCGGATTCGGGTTCCGCATCCAGGTCCCGGTACGCCTCGACCCGGGGCAACCGATAGAAGGCGTTCTCGTCGATGCTGACCTTGGCGTCGATCGCCTTGACCTCGCCTTGCGGAGTGACGATGAGGGGGTTGATCTCAGCGAGGGAGCAGGAGTTCTTGGTGAACGCGTCGTAGAGCTGGCCGACGATTTTGGTGGCCTGTCTCACCAGCTTCGGGTCGTCGTAGAGGAAATCCGCGAGGGCATATGCCTGGTGCGGAAGAAGCCCGTACCGAGGATCCACGCTCTGCTTGCGGATCGCGTCGGGATTGGTCTCCGCCACCTGTTCGATGTCGACTCCACCCTCCGGGGAAACCATGAACAGGGGAGCCTGGTTCGCCCGGTCGATGAGGACACCCACGTAGGCCTCAGACACGATATCCTCCACCGGAGTCACGAGGACCTTCTTGACGATGAGCTCCTTGATCTCCATCCCGAGGATCGCAGAGGCATACTCGCGGGCCGCCTCCGGTGAATCGGCAAGCTTCACACCTCCGGCCTTCCCCCGTCCCCCCGCATGGACCTGGGCCTTGACCACGACCCTGCCCCCCAGTCTCCGAGCGATGTCCTCCGCCTCGTCCGCCGTGGTAGCGACCTCTCCAGGGGGAACCGGTATGCCGGCCTCCGTGAAGAGCTCCTTCGCCTGGTATTCATGAATGTCCATTCCGTATCATCTCGCTGAAGTCTCGAAGGCGGAATCGTCGTTGCGCTCAGTCCTGGCGGGCGGAACAACCCCGTTGGCCCACTTCGGGGAAAAGCCTGCACAAGGTACCTCGCGCGGATCGGTCGATCAAGGCGATCCCCCGCCAGGGCCGGAAGCCGCACCCAGGATCTCCCGGAGCTCCCGCAGGTGTCGACCGAATCCCTCCCAGTCACCCTCCCGCAGGCTCTCCTCCGCCTCGTCCAGGACCTGGAGAGGATCCTCCGCCCTGGGCCGGGGCGTGGAGGGTGGGAGGGGAGCATCCTCGAGGAGGATCTCTTCGCCGTCCGGAAGGTCGCCCTCTTCCGGCAGATCCCCTTCTCTCGTCACACCTTCGAGTCCGGCTTCCAGGGCCGTGATCGCACCATCCAGGGTCAAGTCCATCACGACCCGCTCCCCATCGCTCACGACGTAGCGGCGAATCTCAGGTATCGCGTCCGTGTCAGCCGCGAGGAAGATGGGCTCCATATAAAAGAGGGAGTTTCCCACCGGGATGAGGTGAAGGTGCCCGGTCCACACTTGGCTTCCGGCCTGGCGCCAGAGCGCGAACTGCTGTGAGATCTCTGGGTCCTGCTCGATCATCGCTTCGATCTGGCGCGGGCCGCGGATCTGTTCCTCAACGGGAGCGTCCCAGAGGAGGAGCTCCGGGCCTCCCGCCGGAGTCCAGCGGGCAGCCAGGAACGAGGCCAGGTTCTGTCGTCCCTGCGGGACGAAAAGGGTGGAAAGGACGTAGGTCTCCTCGTCCTCGCCCGGAAGGATGAGGAGGGAGTACTCCGAGCCGTAGTCCACCGGCTGAGATCCAACCGAAAGCTGTGTGGCCAACGCCCACTGGTCCTGCTGGCCGTGGAAGACGGGCGGAGCCGCCTGATGGAAGCGCGTGAGCACCCTGGCCTGAATCTCCAATTGGTACTGGGAGTACCGCAGATGCTGCGCGATTTCGGGGGGTACGTCGTCCAGACTGTGGAAGAGGGAGGGAAAGCCACTCCGGTACGCACGGATCAAGGGGTCATCCGGATCAACCACGTAGAGTCTCGTTTCCCCGGTCACAGCATCCACCGTGGCCTTGATCGAGTTTCGGAGGTAGTTGATCGACCTCTGGCCCGGGATCTGGTGCGAGCGGGAAAGGGGGAAGGCGTCGGAAACCGTGAATCCTTCCAGGATCCAGACGACCCGCCCATCGGCCACAATTGGATAAGGGTCCTCGGGAAGGTGGAGAAAGGGTGCCAGGGCCCTTACCCGCTCCTGCACCTGCCTCCGGAAGAGCAAGCGGCTCTCAGGACCCACCTCCGACGCCAGTAGGAGATTTGCGTCCTGGAAACGCCACGCCAGGATCAACGTCCGGAAGATCGACCCCATCAGGACTCCCTGGGGAAAATCGACTCCGACCTCTCCCATGGAGCCGTCCGGGGCGAGGAAGTCTTCCTCCGTGGGATTGATCACCGAGTACAGTTGCGGCTGACTCCCGATGTGGATCTGAGGACGGGTCATGTCGAGGCCCTCCGGAACCCCGGGCCCCCCACGGTACTCCGGCGGAATCGCGGCAAGGAACATCGGTAGGCGGCCCTCTCCGGTCCTCCGGTGCAGCTCTCCAGCCACGGCACCCATCCCGGAGATGTAGCGCTCCCTCAGGTGGAGATTCTGCCAGTTTGGGTCGGGGATCCCGACAGGGTTGATCTCCCGGACGGAGACGCCGACCGGCTCGACTCGGTTTCCGGCTGGATATCGATCGAAGGCTACCTTGTGGAAGTCATAGTACTGGAATCGAGCCTCGATCTGGCGAAAGGTCGTGAGAAGGGTGGTCTCCGTCCAAACCGGGAGCCTCGGCAAGCGATTCCGGGCTTCGTCCCACGCCGGTCCGTCCGGGGGCACGTAGTTCAATCGATCCCTCTGGAGCTGGTCCATCCCGAAGCCCAGCCGCGTGAACTCGATCGCGTCCTGAATGTACCGAGTTTCCCGGTCCAACTCGTTGGGCTGCACCTGGAATCGCTGCACCACCGAAGGGTAGATCTCGGCGAGGACGAGGGCGCCGATCGCAAGAGCAGCACCTCCGGCCGCCACGGGAAGCAGGAAGCCGCGAAAGGCTCCCCAAAAGACGGCTCCCGCGGTGACCACCGAGAGGAAGGCCACCATGCGATAGGCGGACACACGTGCTTCATGGTCCGCGTAGCCGAAAATCCCCTGGACTGCCGAGTTCCCGTCGAGGAGGAGATCAAAGGGGGCCAGATAGAAGCGGAAACCGAGGAGGAGAAGGAAGGCCCCGGCCAGAATCCCGAGGTGCAGGCGGGGCAGGTCGCTCATCGCGATCCTTCCGTTCCCCCAGGTGATCGCTCCCGTCCCGGCATATCCCGCCGCCGAGAGAGCAGCCAGGAAGACGGTCAGGACGAGCCCATACGTGACCATTCCCTGCAGAATCGGAAGGAGGAAGATGTAGAACCCCAGGTCTTGGCCGAAGATGGGCTCAGTCTGCCCCCATGGGTCGGCGTGGAGGAGAAGCATCGCCCGAAGCCCCGTCCCCTGTGGCACCGCGATGGCGAACCAGAGACCCATGAAGAGGCATCCCAGGAGGATCCCCCAGCGAACGTAGCTCTCCGGAAGCTGCTCCTGAATAACGAGATCCCCGAACCTCCGCCGGATCTGCAGGCCGGCGAAGGTCATGGCCACCACCTTCAGGTTGAGCCAGACGAAGAGGGCCGTCACCCCTCCCACCAGAAGACGGGCTCCCCCCTCCCAGAGGAACCGGGTCGAGAACACATCCACCAGGTCCAGCGTAGCGAACCAGAGGATGTCCACGTAAATCGCCGAGGCCCACCGACCGAGAAGGAGGCCGAAAAGTAGGAGGAGGAAGACTCCCACCAGGATCCGTCCTCCCTTGAAGGCGGGGAGACTGGGTGTCCTAGACATCGATCCCCTCTTCCCTCAGCCAAGCGGTCACTTCGGCTCGGATCGCAGCGAGTGCCTCGGGAGTTCGACCTTCAAACCGCGTGACGAGAATCGGTTGGGTGTTGGAGGCTCGCAGAAGTGCCCAACCATCGTCGAACAGGACTCGCGCCCCGTCCACCTCCACCACCGAACGGTGTTCACGGAAGTACCGGACCGCTGCCTCCACCACTTCCAGCTTGCGGACCTCGCCGACCTCGAGCCGCAGCTCGGGGGTCGAGACATAGTCCGGAAAAGACGCGACCCGCTTGGAGAGGGACTCGCTCGAGCTGGCAAGTAGGTCCACCAGCCTGCAGGCGGCGTAGAGCGCATCGTCGATCCCGAGGTAGTCGTCCGCGAAGCATATGTGCCCCGAGAGCTCGCCCGCGATCAGGGCGCCGGTTTCTCTCATCTTCTCCTTCATGTGGGAGTGTCCTGTCTTCCACATCATACTTCGCCCTCCCGCTGCGTCATAGACCTCGGGGACGGCTTGCGAGCACTTCACGTCATAGAGGAGCAATTGGCCCCGGCCCCTCCGACCCAGGAGGTCAAGGGCGAAGACGAGGAGGAGGAGGTCCCCCCGGATGACATGTCCAGACTCGTCCACGACTCCGATCCGGTCCCCATCGCCGTCGAAGGCGACACCGAGCTCGGCACCGGTCCGCCGGACCAGGTCGGAGAGCTCCTCCATGTTCTCATCCACCGAGGGGTCGGGGTGATGATTCGGGAAGGTTCCGTCGGACTCGCAGTAGAGGGGGACCACCTCGGCGCCAAGGGCCTCCAGGAGCTCAACCGCGACCACGGAGGCCGTTCCATTTCCGCAGTCCACGACCAGCCTTACGGGCCGGGAGAGCTGGAAGCGGCGCACGACATCTTGGACGTATCGATCGAGCAGCGAGACATCCTCTCTCCTTCCCTCCCCTGAAGTAAAATCCTCCCGGGCGATGCTCTCGCGGAGCCTCTGGATCTCATTCCCGTGAAAGGGAAGCCCCCGCAGCGTCATCTTGATCCCGTTCCACTCCGGGGGGTTGTGGGAGCCGGTGACCTGGATCGCCCCATCAGTCCCCAGGGTGAATTCCGCCCAGTAGGTGACCGGGGTAGGTACCGTACCCAGCAAGACGACATCCACTCCGGCAGAGCACAGCCCGGCCACAAGGGCCTCTCCGAGCTCGGGTGAAGAGGGGCGGTTGTCCCACCCGACCGCCACCACGAAACGCCGGCCCTTCTCCCCGGACGCTTCGAGCGACCGCCGGAGCTGTGTCCCGAAGGCGGCTCCGATCGACCGGGTCAGCTCGGTCGTGAGGTCGACGCCGACGATGCCCCGGATATCGTACTGCCGAAAAATGTGCGAGGAGTCGGTCATGGTCGGAGCCCGCTCTTGCTCTTTGGGGGGGGGGCGTGGGACCCCGGCTCCGGGGATGGCCGCACGAATGGCGCGCTTCCGAGAGGGAAAGGGCTTAACGAGCTAGGCCTGTCAACACGTTCCCTCCCGAGACGCCGAAGTGCTCGGCCGCGACCAGGGCCCCTTCCAGCAAGCCTCCGGGGAGGACCCCCAGGTAGATGATGATCACGGCGGAGCCGACCAGCGCGATTCTCACGAACGGAGGCGCGTAGATCTGCCCGGTCGGCACACCTTCTTCAGCGGGTCTCATCCACATATACCATGCAACTCGCAGGTAGTAGTAGTAGGACACTACGGTGGTGAGAGCCAGGAGGATGGCGAGGGTCCAGAGCTGGCTCTCCACCGCGCCCTGAAGAAGATAGATCTTCGCCATGAAGCCGGCCGTGCCAGGAAAGCCGGCCAGGGAAAGGAGGAAGATCGTGAAGAGCACCGCGATCACCGGCTGCGCCCATCCGAAGCCCGAGTAGTCCTCCACCTGGAGCCGTTCCTCTCCATGCCCCGAGACGATCATCAGGACCCCGAAGGCTCCGATCGTCATGACCGTATAGATCAGAAGATAGAAGAGGATCCCGGCAGTGGCCAGCTCGTTCGCCGCCGTCACTCCGACGAGCAGATATCCCCCGTGGGCCACCGAAGAGTAAGCGAGCATCCGCTTCACGTTGCTCTGACTGAGCGCGATGAGGTTCGCCACCAGCATGGTGAGGGCGGCCAGCCACCAGACGATGGGATACCACGCCTCGTAGAGCGCCGGAAAGGCCTCCAGAAACACTCGCAGGAACGCCACGAAGGACGCGGCTTTGACGGCGGCTGCCATGAAGGCTGTGGAGGGCGAGGGGGCCCCTTCGTATGCGTCCGGTGTCCACATGTGGAAGGGGACCGCTCCCACCTTGAAGGCGAACCCTATTCCCAGAAGGGCCATCCCAGCCATCAGCAGGCCCGTGAAGCCCGCTCCGGCTTCGATGGTCTGCGCGATCTCTGCCAGGTTCACGGTCCCCGTCGCACCCCAGACGAGGGCAATCCCATAGAGGAGAAAGCCCGAAGAGAATGCTCCCAGGATGAAGTACTTGAGCCCCGCCTCAGCGGACTTTGCATCCCTCCGGTTGTACGCGGTGAGAACGTAGGCCGAGATCGACATGGTCTCGATCGCGAGAAAGAGCAGGATCAGATTCCGGGTCCCGGCCATGACCATCATTCCGACCGTGGCGAGGAGCACCAGGGTGTAGAACTCTCCTGCTTGCAGGCGCTGGCGAGCTACGTACGGAATGGAAACCAGGATCGTGAGGGCAGCACCGAGGAGGAAGATCCAGTTCGAAAAGAGGCGAAACGAGTCGAGGGCAATCATCCCCGAAGGGTCCACCCCGGACACCCGGTACAACCAACCGTTGACCAGAGCGGCGACCACCAGCCCGGCGATCGAGAGCCACGCGAGGGTCCGGAGGTTTCCGGGAGGGACCCCGGGCTCCTCCTTCTCCCACACCCCCACTAGAAGGACGGCCATCGCCCAACAGGACAGCACGATCTCCGGAAGGAGGGCCCAGAAGAAGTCGATTCGAGATACGAAATCGAGAGTCATGCCGATCTATTCCCCTTGCCAGGTGAGCCACGTTCCGGTCCATCCGACGGCAAGCCCGTCGGACTCCCAAGCCCACGCAGTGGATCCCGCCTCCCCCTCACCCCCCCGGGGTGCGGGGGGACTCCGATCCACCCCACTCCTCCCTGGAGGGGAGATAGGCCCATGCGGCATTCCGAGTCGCTCCCCCTCGGCGAGGCCGGCTGCGGCGAGCGGACCCGTGCGGTTGGCCCCATCCACGTATTCGACAATCGCCTGGACCCCCGGCTCCATACGCTCCAGCACAGGCGTCGGGTGGACTCCCAGGAGAATCATCAGGGCGAGAAGGGGTGCGAGGACGGCGATCTCCCTCCGACTCAGGTCCTTCATCGTGCGGTTCTCCGGGTCTTCCAGCTTGTTGAACAAGATCCGCTGGACCATGGGGAGCATGTAGTATGCGGCGAAGATCACTCCGGTCGTGGCCAACCCGGCCATCACCGGATACCTCTCGAACGTGCCAAGGAGCGCAAGGAATTCCCCAACGAAGCCGCTCGTCCCGGGAAGTCCGATCGAGGCGAGTGCGGTGATGACGAGAGCGGTGGCCAGGAGGGGCGCGACCCGGGCCAGCCCCCCGAAGTCCTCGATGCTTCGGGTGTGCCGGCGCTCGTAGAGCATCCCCAGGATGAGGAAGAGCGCTCCCGTGGAGATCCCGTGCGAAATCATCACCATGAGACCACCCTGCAGCCCGTTGACCGTCAGAGCGAAGATCCCGATGACCACGAACCCCATGTGCGCCACGGAAGTGTAGGCCACGAGCTTCTTCGCGTCGGGCTGCACGGCGGCCACCCAGGCAGCGTACACGATCCCGATCACCCCCAACGTCAGCATCGTGAGCACCACCGTCGGGTGGATGGCCGCTTCGGGGAAAAGCGGGAGTACGAAGCGAAGGAATCCGTACGTTCCGAGCTTCAGGAGGATCGCGGCGAGCACGACCGATCCAGGGGTCGGGGCCTCCACGTGGGCGTCGGGAAGCCACGTGTGGAAGGGAAAGATCGGAACCTTGATCGCAAAGGCCAATGCGAAGGCCCCGAAGAGCCAGAGTTGTTCGGTGAGCGAAAGCGGCGTGCCCAGCAGGTCGAGAAAGTGAAACGAGGGCACCGCACCGGTGGCCGTTGCCTGAGCGTACAGATAGAGGATCCCGACCAGCATGAGGAGAGAGCCGAGAGCCGTGTAGAGGAAGAACTTGATCGCAGCGTAGACCCTCCGCTCCCCCCCCCAGACCCCCACGATGAAGTACATCGGAACGAGGGTCAGCTCGAAGAAGACGTAGAAGAGAAAGAGGTCCATGGAGGTGAAGACCCCTACGATTCCCGTCTGGAGAAGGAGCATGAGAGCGTAAAAAGCCTTCTCGTTCTTCCGGATGTACTCAAACGACCCGAGGATGGCCACCGGCATCGTCAGTGTCGTCAGGAGCACCATGAAGAGGGAGATCCCATCGAGTCCGAGCGCATAGCTCACTCCCCAGAGGGAGATCCACTCCATCCGGCTGGTCAGCTGGAAGAGCTCCCCGTTCGGGTCAAAGCTCCACCAGAGCCCGAGGCTCAGGACGAAGAGCGCAGCCGTCCATCCGAAGGCCACCTGCTTCGCCCTCTCCCCGGGCCCGGCGAGAATTACGAGCATCCCGACCAATGGAAGCCAGACCAGGGCGTGGAGTGCCCAGGTGTCGTATGCGATTGCGTCGAGCAGTCCCGTCATCTGCGCAGCCTCAGAAGATCAGAGCGCCCAGGACCGCCAGGGCGCCGAGCATGAGGATGAAGGCGTAGGTGGTGACCTGACCGGTCTGAAAGAGGGACCCGAACCACCCGATTCCCCGGGCGACTCCGCCGACCGCGTTCACCGTCCCGTCGATCAGGACCTGGTCGATCCACCGCCAGGCGAAGCGGGAGGCGCTCAGAATGGGACGAACGATGATCCGGTCATAGAATTCGTCCACGTACCACTTCCGATAGAGGTGTTTCCGGATTCCCGCATCCGGCTCTTCGGACTCCTCGGCCGGTACGACTTCCTGGCGAGACACCGCACGAGCGGTGAGGATCACCACCACGAGCGCGACTCCAGTCGCGATTCCGCCCCAGAGCACGTGTCCGCCCCCGACTGGCGCCGAAGCAGCGTACGCCCCCATCTCGCTGATCCGGATCGCGTCCGCCGAGGCGGTGACGGGCTCGAGCCAGCGGTTCAGCCAATCCGACATGGGGAGGGTTCCGAAGCCGCCAAACACGGATTCCCGGACCGACCCGGGTACGTTCACCCACCCTCCGACCACGGAGAGGACGGCCAGCACGCAAAGTGGCACCGTCATCGTCAGTGGCGCCTCATGGAGATGGCGAGCCTCCGCATCCCCGGTGCGATTGGTCCCGTGGAAGGTCATCACGAGGAGGCGAGTCATGTAGATTGCCGTGAGAATCGCCGCCGCGAGGGCCATGCCCCAGAGGAGGGTGAAGAGGACCCCATACCCTCCCCCGACCCCGGCCGCGGTTCCGGCGTACCAAATGATCTCGTCCTTGGAAAAGAAGCCCGCGAAGGGCCAGATCCCCGCGATCGCAACCGTCGCGATCGCCATGGTGATCCAGGTCACGGGCATGAACCTCCGCAGCCCGCCCATGTTTCGCATGTCCTGGGCATCCCACGGCTTGTGGGTCGTGTGGAGGGCATGGTGCATGGAATGAATCACCGCACCGGCGCCCAGGAAGAGGAGCGCCTTGAAGAAGGCGTGGGTCATCAGGTGAAAGACCCCGGCCGCGTAAGCTCCGACCCCCACGCCCAGAAACATGAACCCGAGTT
>SLFU01000208.1 GCA_007124095.1 Gemmatimonadota bacterium | reverse complement strand
GAGGCCGGTGATCCCCGCCACGACGAGCGCCTGGATGGCCAGCTCCCCCGCTCTCCCCCGATCTCCCCGCCCCACCGCGCGCGCCACCCTCGGTGTGGTCCCGTACGCCAGGAAATTGAAGCCTACGAAGGCCATCGAAAAGATCGCGGCGTTTACACCGAGCGCGGCGAGAGGGATCACGCCCAGGCGCCCCACGAAGGCAGTGTCCACCATCGAGACGAGGGGGTCCGCGGCCAGCGCCCCCAGCGCCGGAAGCGCCAGAGTAAGGATCTCTCGGTCGAAGGGAGACCGGAGCTTCCGTGCGCGGGAATCGGGGGGACTTGAGGGGCTCGACATGGCCGGCTGGGGGTTCCTGAGGTACTCGGCGCCGGCGAACGTGAGGTGTCCGCCTGCTGAGCGCCAGATGATTTACGCGGTGCGGGCGATCACCGACAACCCCTGAAGTCGGGATGCGGCCGCTGCGACGGTCGGGCTGGAAGGCCGCCGTGACAGCCCGTTACCTTCTCCGGATGACCTTCGAGATCGCTCTTGTCCTCGTCGTCCTGGCCGGAGCGGTGCTGTTCTTCGTGACTGGCTGGTTACGGCAGGACATCGTCGCCCTTCTGGCCATGGTGACCCTTGGGGTTACGGGGGTGATAAGCCCTGCCCAGGCCGTAGCCGGCTTCAGCAATCCCGCCATCATCGCGGTGGCCGGGATGTTCGTGATCAGTGCCGGGCTGAGTCGTACCGGGGTCGCTCGAGTGCTGGGCCGCCAGGTGGTCCGGGTGGGGGGCGAGCGTGAGACGACCCTCGTCGTCGTCCTGATGCTCACCTCGGGGGTCCTTTCCGGATTCATGAACAATGTCGGGGTGGCGGCGATGCTTCTCCCCGTCGTCGTGGACATCGCCCGGAAGGCTGACCTTTCGCCGTCAAAGCTCCTGATACCCATGGCGCTCGGGGCTCAGCTCGGAGGCCTCACGACGCTCATTGGGACCTCTCCCAACCTCCTGGCCTCGGACGCTCTGCGTGATGCGGGTCTGGAGCCCCTCCGGTTCTTCGACTTCACTCCGATTGGAGCCGTCCTCCTCGGGGCCGGAACCCTGTTCGTCGCCTTCGCCGGGCCGCGGCTCCTCCCGACTCGGGACCCCGAGGGCTCCGACGGCGTTCCGCGGAGGGGAATCCGGGAGTCCGTCCGCCTCAATCAGCGACTTTTCGCGCTGGAGCTTCCGGCGCGCTCCCATCTGGATGGGCGGAGTCTCGAAGAGAGCCTGATCGGGTCCGCGCTCGGGCTCAACGTGCTGGCGATCGAGAGGGAGAACGAACGCCGGCGGCTGGCTCCCCCACCCGCTTCGATACTTCGGGCTGGAGACCGCCTGATCGTCCACGGGCGTCCCGATCTCCTCCTCGCGCTCCAGGGTCGGCGCCACCTGGCCCTCGAGGAGGATCGCGACCCGTCGGCCTGGTTCATCTCCAAGTCCGTCCGGATCGCTGAAGTCGTGGTCTCGGAGGCGTCCGAGCTCGTGGGCGTCACTCTGAACCAAGCCGACCTCCGGCAGGAATTGGGTGTGGCAGTCCTCGCAATCCTTCGGGGGGGGAGGCGCCGACGGACCCATTTGCAGGACACCCCGCTCGAGGTCGGGGACCGGCTGCTCGTGCAGGGCCCGAACGAGCAGCTCGAAGAGCTGAGGAGTGAGAAGGCGTTTACGGAGTATCGTCTCCTTTCACCCGATGAGGCGATCGAGGAATACGGCCTCGAGGGTCGCTTGACCTCGCTCCGGGTCACCGAGGACTCGCTCCTCGGTGGCAAAACTCTCGCGGAAACGCACTTGGGCGACGCGATGGGTCTGGCGGTTCTGGGCATCGTTCGGGAGGGAGTAACCGAGCTGAACCCCGATCCGACCCGGCCGGTCCAGGTCGGAGATGTGCTCCTCATCAAGGCGAAGCCCGGTGACCTCTTCGCTTTGCGGGGTCTGCAGCGGCTGGAAGTCCTGGATGACGTCGACGTCACGTCGGACGACCTCGAATCGGATCGCGCGGGCTTTGTGGAGATCGTTCTCTCCCCCCGGAGCACCCTTGTCGGGAAGACCCTTCGCCAGCTTCAGTTCCGGAACCGGTTCGGGATGACGGCGGTGGCGATCTGGAGGGATGGGAGGGCAATCCGCACCGGTCTGCGGGACGAGGCGCTCCGGTTCGGAGACGCTCTCCTCCTCTATGGACCCCGGGCCCGGGCCAAGCAGCTCCTCTCGGAGGCCGACGTAATCGTGCTGACGGAGATGATCCCCGAGCCCATGAAGACCAAGCTCGCGCCCCTATCGCTCGTAATCATGGTCGCGTCGATCCTCCCGGTTATCCTCGGGTGGCTCCCGATCTCGATCGGGGTGATGCTCGGTGCCACCCTCATGGTCGTGAGTCGTTGCGTGACGGTCGACGAGGCCTACCGGGCAGTGGACTGGCCCACCATTGTGCTGATTGCGGGGATGATCTCCCTGGGGGTCGGGCTGGATCAAACAGGGGCGGCGCGAATGCTCGGGGAGACCGTCCTGGGGGGGACCGGCGAGTTCGGTCCCCGAGCCGTGCTCGCCACTCTCTGCGTTCTCACGGCGCTCGGGGCGCAGATCATCCCGGGTAGCGCCCTCGTGGTCCTTATGGCGCCCATCGCCCTGAGCACTGCCGCCGACCTTGCCCTCTCTCCTCAGGCCCTGGTGATGGGGGTTACTCTGGCCGCCACCTCGCTCGCGAGCCCGGTGGCGCACCCGGCGCATGCGCTCGTGATGGCACCGGCCGGCTACCGGTTTTCGGACTTCTTGCGGCTCGGAATCCCCCTGACGGTTCTGGTCGTCCTCGTCATCGT
>SLFU01000112.1 GCA_007124095.1 Gemmatimonadota bacterium | reverse complement strand
CCGAAATCCCGAGCCACCAGGGGCCCGACGCGAAGACCGTGATCCCGGACCTCGACGTGGTGACCATGGCCTCGAAGGCGCCCCAGAACGTGGCCCACCTCCATCACTGGGTGGTCGAGCTCACCCGAGCCGCGAACCGAGACGAGATCCTGGAGGCGTTTCGAGCCGCCCCGAGGATCGCCTTCATTCGAGCGGACGAAGGAATCTCCGCCCTCAACGTGACCGCCGAGGTCATGAAGGAAATCGGACGGCCTCGGGGAGATATGTGGGAGGTGGCGATCTGGGAGGATATCCTCACCGCCGAGGGGCGGGAGCTCTTCTACGCTTACCAGGTGGACAACCAGGCGATCGTCGTCCCGGAGACGATCGACGCGATCCGGGCGCTCACCGCAACGGAGCGCAACGCAGCGGCCTCCATGCGACGCACGGACGAGACGTTGGGGATCCGGAGCGACTTCCTCTGAAGCGCTCCACCCGAGTAAGGAGGTCGAGGACCCTGCCCGATGCTTGGCGTACCCGGGCACCTCTCCGGCGTACATTCCTGCGCTCGCGGCCCCGAGCGCGGGCGCGATGAACGCTGGTTTCGACCCTGGGCGAGCCCGACCCCGCTCTCGGGAGAAGCCGCGAGGAGTCGGACATGATCGTCGCCGAAGTGAAGGAGGGCCGAGCGGAACTCAACCGTGGGGCCCGAGACCCGCGAGTGTTGGAAGCCGCGCTGGTTCGGTTCGGATGCTGCGACCCGCAGGTCGTTGAGCGGGTGGTGGAGGAGCTTCTCCGCCGCGCCAGGGCCGCCACCGGACACGGGCACTCGATCCGCCTCGTGGTTTTGTCGCCCTCCTGGAGAAGGCCAGAGAGGGAGAGGACGCATGACCTGCAACCCCATCGGGGCTCCGGCACGGGCATGGCCCGGTACACTGACGGGCACTCCGCCCTGACGTGCATGACCAGATCCATCAGTCCTGGCATCCCACGCCCACGACACTGAGTCGGGACCGGGAGGAGGGTGTGCGGGTAGGGTGGTGGGCGGCGCCGGGTGGGAAGCATGGGATCCTGGTGGGCGTTCCCGAGGCATGGCGGCTGCCATCGGACTTTGTAGACCCCCCTCGGATGAGGCATCGGACAGATGAAGATCTTGGTCATCGAAGACGACAAGAAGGTGGCCTCCTTCGTAGCCCGGGGGCTCCGGGAGGACGGCTACTCGGTGGACGTATCCCACGACGGGGCGGAGGGACTTCTCAACGCCCACGTCTACGACTACGATGTCCTCGTGGTGGACATCATGCTTCCGGGGAAGAACGGGTACGAGGTGGTGCGGGACCTCCGGTCCGAGGGCAATCTCGTTCCCGTGCTGTTCCTCACCGCCCGTGACGCACCGGACGAGGTGGTCAGGGGGTTGGACTTGGGAGGAGACGACTACCTCACCAAACCTTTCAGCTTCGACGTGCTCCTTGCCCGGCTCCGGGCTCTCATCCGGCGCCGAGGATCCAACCGCCGCGACCGATTGTCCTTCTCCGACCTGGAGTTGGACCGCATCCGCCACACGGCCCGTCGTGGCGAGGATCAGTTGAAGCTCACCCCCATGGAGTTTCGCCTGCTGGAGCATTTCCTACGGCGTCCCGAGGAGGTGGTGCGCCGGACGGAGCTACTCGAAAAGGTCTGGGATCTTCAGTTCGACCCTGGATCCAACGTCGTGGACGTCCACGTGGGGAACCTGAGGAAGAAGCTGCAGGACGCCGGAGGGTCGCCCCTCATCCACACGGTCCGGGGCGTGGGGTACGTCCTGTCGGAGAAGGCCCCGGAATGAGGCGCTCATTCCGCGTCCAGCTGGCCCTGCAGTTCGCAGGGGCCATGGGGGCAGGCCTGGTGATCGTGGGCCTGCTCAGCTTCCTCGCCGTGCGGGAAACCCTGGACCGGGAGATCGAATCGACCCTTCTCGGGGTGGCGTCCATCCAGGCCGGCGCCGCGACCGAGGCGGACGAGGGACACATGCGCCTGGTGGAATTGGAGCTCACGGCGGAGGAGGCTGAAGTGCTCCGAGACCTGAATCGCTTCTCCCAGATCTGGGGCGAGGATGGCAGGAGTCTCCTTCGAACCCGCTACCTCACGGAGGACCTTCCCCTTGACACGGCGGCCCTCCGACGGGCCGTGGACGGTGAGCTGGTGTGGGAGGAGCAGGAGTTCCAGGGGATGCCGGTACTGTCGCTCTATTATCCCCTCGGGCGGTTCGGTGAGGAGCATGAGGCCCACGTCCTTCAAGTCTCGGCCCCCCTTGAGTCCAGGGATCGGCTGCTTGGGGGGGTCGCCCTCTTCGTCTCGCTGGCCGTCGTGGCCATCAGCCTGGCGAGCTTCGGCGGTGCGTGGTGGTTGGCCGACCGAACCCTCGGGCCCGTCCGGCGTGTGACGGAGCAGGCCGAGGAGATCGGGGGCGGGACCCTGGGCCGGCGGATCACCGCCCACGCCGATACCGAGGAGTACGAGCGGCTGGTTCAGGTGCTGAACGGGATGCTGGCCCGGATCGACCACGCTTTCGAGGCCCAGAAGCGATTCACGGCCGACGCCAGCCACGAGCTCCGCTCCCCCCTGACGGCCCTGCGGGGTGAGATGGAGGTGGCCCTCCGCCGGGACCGAAGCCCGGACGAATATCGCCGGGTCCTGACCAGCGCCCTGGAGGAGGTGGAGCGGCTGTCTCGGACAGCAGAGGACCTCCTCACCCTGGCCCGGTCAGACGCGGGCGTGATGGAGCCCCGACTCCGGGTCGTCGACCTCGGCGACAAGGTCGGTGGTGTGGTCGAGCGCCTCCGGAAGCTCAGCGAGGGAAAGGGGCTCAGACTCTCGGCCGAGTTGGAGCCGGGGGTCCAGGT
>SLFU01000215.1 GCA_007124095.1 Gemmatimonadota bacterium | reverse complement strand
TCGGCGTCGCCGCGGGGCTCTACCCGGCGCTCCGGGCCTCCCGAATGGACCCCGTGGAGGCGCTCCAATATGAGTGAGCTCTCCGCCGTCCCCCGCCGATGGCACTCTCATGACGGATAGGGGGCCGGAGCGGAGCGGTCGCGGTCGACGTCGGGTCTGGTTCGCGGGCAAAGAAGGAATCCGTATCGCGCTCGACTCCCTTCGCGCCAGCCGGCTCCGTACCGGACTGACCATCCTCGGGGTGGCCGTCGGGGTAGGCGTCGTGGTCTTCATGGCCGCGCTCGTGACCGGCATCCGGGGGAGCGTGCAGGAGGAGATCGAGGCCGCGGGGCCCAGCACCTTCTTCGTCACCCGCTTCGACCTCTCGGACGTTCAACTCGTCCAGGACGGGAGTGGCCGGCCGCCGTGGTGGAACCGTCCCCCCGTGTCGGTCGACGAGGCGAGGCGGGTGAACCAGCTTCCCGCGGTCCGGAGCGCCGTCCTGAACATCGAGCTCCAGGACCCCGGGGCCGAGGGTGGCCTCACCGTCGAATTCGGGGGCACCCGGATCACCGGGGTGGCGGGCGCGGCGGCGGGCGCCGAGTGGCCGGAGTACCGGCGGGTCACCTTCCGGGAGGGGCGCAACTTCGCGCAGGCCGAAGTGGAGGCGGCGAGCTCGGTGGTGGTCCTCAGCCGGCAGCTCGCTACGGATCTCTTCGGAGAGGAGGAGGCGATCGGCCGCCGCGTCCGGGTCACCGCGGGAGGGGGGGAGCGGGTGCCCCTGAGGGTCCTCGGAGTCGTGGAGGTAGCCGAGAACCTCTTCGAGGACGGAACGGCCCACCTCGCCATGGTCCCGCTCCACACAGCCCTCCGCAGGCTCGGGGTGCCCAACGAGTGGGGCCAGCTCATCGTCGTCCCCCGGGACGAGGCTTCCCAGGAGGTGGCCGAGGATCAGGTGATCGGGCTCCTGCGCAGCATGCGGGGCCTGGGCCCCGACCAGGAGAGTGACTTCACGATCCTCCGGTCGACCCAGCTCATGGAGCTCTTCGACGAGTTCACCGGGGTCTTCTTCGTGGTCCTCCTGGCCCTCTCGTCCGTAGCCCTCCTCGTGGGCGGAGTCGGGGTGGTGGGGATCATGCTGATCGCCGTCACGGAGCGCACCCGGGAAATCGGTATCCGAAAGGTCGCGGGCGCGTCGCGGAGCGAGATCATGTGGCAGTTCCTCGTGGAGGCGAGTGTGCTTACCCTTTTGGGCGGGGCGATCGGCCTCGCGGGAGGCGCGGGTCTCGCGCACGCCACCGCGATCCTGACCCCGATCCCCGCGGCCGTGCCCCTCTGGGCGGCGCTGGCCGCGCTGGTGATGGCCGCGGCAACCGGCCTCCTCTTCGGCCTCCTTCCCGCCCTTCGGGCGGCGAGGATGGACCCCGTGAGCGCCCTTGGATACGAATGACGACCCCTTCAGCTTTGGACCCCACCGAGATGACTCCGAGCCTCGACCTCCTGGCCGTATTTGCCCACCCGGATGACGCGGAGCTCCTCGCCGGAGGGGCCCTGATCCGAAGTGTCGACCGGGGCGAGCGCGTCGGGATCCTGGATCTCACGCGAGGGGAGATGGGAAGCCGTGGAACGGAGGAGATTCGTGCACGGGAAGCGGATGCGGCGGCCGGGATTCTCGGTGTAGCCCTTCGCCGAAACGCCGGCTTTCCCGACGCCCGGATCGACCCGACTCTCGAGAACCGGCATATCCTGGCGGGGCTTTTTCGGGAGCTCCGTCCCGCCACGGTCGTTACGCACTGGCTGGAAGGGCGCCATCCGGACCACCGCGCCGCGGCCCGCCTCGTCCTCGACGCCGCCTACCTGGCGGGGCTGAGCAAGCTGGATGCGCCGGGCACGCCCCACCGGCCCACCAAGGTGATCCACGCCACGATCTTCCGGGAGGACGCGCCGCCCCCCTCCTTCGTGGTGGATGTCACCGATCAGGTGGACCGGAAGCTGGCCGCCCTCTCCTGCTACACATCGCAGTTCGAAAACGTGACCGGGATCGGGGAGGTCTATCCCGGTGGGCTCCGCCCCCTCGAGGAGCAGGTGCGAGTGCACCTCGCGTACTGGGGATCGAGGATCCGCACCGAGTACGCCGAGCCGTTCTGGACGCGGGAGGTGGTGCGTGCGGAGGGGCTCAGCGGGCTCGACGTCTCCACCTTCTGACGCCCGTCCTTCCCCGGCCTTCCCCAGCCTTCCAAGGCTCGACCGCGGCCCCCGAGGGCCCTTCCCTCTCCCCCCGGTCCCCCGGTCCAGGAGACACACTCCTTCCCTCCGGGGAGGCCGGCTCAGCTCCCGCTCGGGGCCGGACAGGACACCTCCAGGAGAAGCCTCCGCCAGCTCGGCGTCTCCGTCCCCGAAACCCGGATTGCTCGGGCGCGGGCGGCCCCGCCCTCCAACATCCACGGTCCCAGCCACTCCCCGATCTCCGAGGGGAGGCGACCGACGGGGTCGCCGGAGCGAAGGTGGACCCAGACTTCCGGGGATTCGTGGAGCGGGGGGTCCGGGATGAGCGTCAGGGCATCGCCTTCCTGGATCGCGGCAAGGTGCCGTTCTCGGTCCGCGAATACCGTTCCATGGACCGTTGTGCGGAAGGTGCGCGGGCAATCGTCGGGAAAGGGGGGTAGCTGCGTCAAATCGGGTCGAGAGATGTGAGTCCGAGACAGATTCGGGTAGAAGGGGCGCCACTCCACTGCTAACTTAAGAGCTATGTTGAAGATGCGCAGCGCCCCCCGCAAGAAGCCGCTTCGCCGAAGATGAAGCCTGTCTACCTGGATCACGCTGCGGCATCCCCCCTCCGGCCCGAAGTTCGGGAGGCGATGGCTCCCTTCCGGGACGGACTCGTGGGGAACCCGTCCTCCGTGCACCGCTGGGGGCGGTCCGCCCGGGCAACCCTGGAGGAGGCCCGCGACCGGACCGCAGCCCTCCTCGGTGTCGGCGGCCGGGAGATCCGGTTCGTCCGGGGCGGAACCGAATCGGTGAATCTCGCCATCCTGGGGAGGTTCGGGGGGTCGCAGGCGGAGGGGAAGGGCGAGCCTCTCTTTGTGCGTTCCTCCCTGGAGCACTCCGCCGTCCGAGAATCCATGGACGAGCTCTCCTCCCGCGGGGCCCGGGTCGAGACCGTGTCCGTCGCTCCCAGCGGGGAGATCGACATGCCCGGACTCGAGGCGCTCCTGCGCGAGAAGCCCGAGCTCGTGTCCTTCCAGTGGGTGAACCAGGAGACCGGGATCGTCCTCCCCATCCCGGAGATCGCCGAGAGGTGTCGGGCCGCGGGAGTCCTTCTCCACGTGGACGCCGTACAAGCAGCCGGCCGCGTCCCCCTCGATCTCACGGAGAACCCCATCCCGCTCCTGAGTCTTTCGGCCCACAAGCTGGGAGGTCCGAGGGGCATGGGAGTCCTCCTCGTGCGATCCGGAGCCGAGATCCGGCCGATCCTCTTCGGAGGGGGACAGGAGGGGGAGATCCGGCCGGGCACCGAGGACATCGCGGGGGCCGTGGGCACGGCCCGGGCTCTCGAGGTCGCGCTCTGGGAGCTCGAGGAGGAGGTGGACCGGCTCTCCGAGCTTCGCGACCTCCTCGCAACCCGGCTGAAGGAAGGAATCGAGCGGCTTCGGGTCCATGCGGAGCATGCCCCGAGAGCCCCGCACATCCTGAACGTCGGGATCCCGGAGCTTCCGCGGGATCTCCTTCCGGGCGCACTCGATCTGGAGGGTGTAGCGATCTCGGCGGGCTCGGCGTGCAGGAGCGGAAGCACGGCTGTGAGCCCCGTCCTGGAGGCCCTCTACGGGCCGTCTGCGGGGAGCGTGGCCCCGATCCGCTTTTCGTTTGGCTGGACGACGACCCGGGAAGACGTGGAGTTCGCCGCAGAGACGACGCCGCGGGTCGTGGAACGGATGCGGACGCTGGGGGTCGGAGGCTGAGGAACCTCGTCGAGCCGAGCTTGTGGAAAAAAGAGGGACGAGATGGACCGGGAAAGACAGCGAATTCTGGTGGCGATGTCGGGGGGGGTGGACTCCTCCGTGGCGGCTGCGCTCCTCGTGGAGGCGGGACACGAGGTGGTGGGCGTCACCATGAAGACCTTTTGCTACCAGGAGACTCCGGGGGCGTCCCGTAGCTGCTGCGGACTGGACGGCATCATGGATGCCAAGCGGGTGGCCGACCGGCTGGAGATCCCCCATTACGTGTTCGACGTCGAGGAGGAGTTCACGCGTGACGTAATCGACGACTTCGTCTCCGAGTACGCGCGCGGCCGGACGCCCAACCCCTGCGTCCGCTGCAACTCCAACACCAAGTTTCGCGACCTGCTCAAGCGGGGCCGGGCGCTGGGGTGTGACGCGATCGCGACCGGGCACTACGTCAGGATGCGCGCCGCGGAGCCGGGGGAGAAGCCCTCCCTGCTGCGGGGAGTGGACAGGCAGAAGGATCAGGCCTACTTCCTCTGGGGCCTCCCCCCCGAGCTCCTGCCCCTCCTGCGCTTCCCCCTCGGACACCTCTTGAAGCCGGAAGTCCGCGAGCGGGCCCGCGGCCTCGAGCTAGAGACCGCGGAAAAGCCCGAGTCCCAGGATATCTGCTTCGTGCCGATGGGAAACTACCGGGAGTTCCTGGAACAGAGCCTGCCCACCCGGCACCCGGCCCTCGAGCCCGGCCGGATCGTCGACCGGGCCGGGGAAGTGCTCGGGGAGCACGAGGGCTACGCCGGGTTCACCGTGGGCCAGCGACGGGGGCTCGGGGGCGGTTTTCCGGAACCGATGTTCGTCCTGGAGATCCACCCGGAGCGGCGTGAGGTGGTGGTTGGACCGCACCGGGAGCTCTTCTCGCCGGGGGTGCGGGTCGAAGAGCTGAACTGGCTCGCCGACGAGCCGCCCCTCCCGCAAGAGTCCGTGCAGGTCCAGATCCGACACGGGGCGGAGCCTGTGGAAGCCTGGGTCGAGGAGACGGCCGTTACGGGGACGACGGGGCTGGACACGGGACTGGAGCTCCGCTTCCACTCCCCCCAGAGAGCGGTCACTCCCGGGCAGTCCGCCGCCGTATTCGCGGGAGAGCGCCTGCTCGGAGGGGGCCGGATCGCACGGGCCCTCGCCGCCGCTGAGGTCCCGGAGCCCTCCCCTTCATGAGATCGGGCCGGACGCCTCGAAGAACTCGCGGAGCTCGTCGTCGGAGGCCCGGGTAAGGAGCCTCTCGGCGTGCGCCCGGTTCCCGTCCACTTCGAGGACCCGGGGCCGTTCGGAGGGGTCGGAGAGACAGCGGAAGACGATCCTCCCCGGGACGGGCATCCCCCCTGCCGCGGTCGTCACGTAGGACTCCCATTCCCTGAGTCGAGCATCCAGAAACGAAGCGTGCATGCGTTTACCATCCTCCGCGGTGGCCACTGGCCTGCGTCGACAACCTGCTAGGTGTGGTGAGTCACCACAGCTAGTACTTGAGCCCGGTGAACTCCGCAAACTCACGGATCTTCTCCCGTCCCTCCTCGGGGACGGCCTCGGGGGTCTCCACCTTGACCTCCACGTACTGATCCCCCTGGCGTCCACCCTTCGAGACGCCCTGCCCGGGAATTCGGAATCTCGTCCCGGGCTGGGTACCCGGAGGGATCTTCAGCACCACGTGGGAATCGTGGATCGTCCGCACCTTCACCTTCGAGCCGAGGATCGCCTGGGCCACGTTGATCGGGATGGTCACGTGGATGTCGAGACCCTTGCGCTGGAAGAAGGAGTGCGGCTTCACCTGGAAGGTCAGGATGAGGTCTCCCGGATTTCCTCCGGATTCCCCGCGCTCCCCCTGGCCGCTGAGGCGAAGCCTGGAGCCCGTCTCGACCCCCTGGGGCACGCTCACCTGAATCTTCCTCTTCTGGCGTAGCCGACCCGCCCCCGCGCACGACGGACACGAGGCCTCGGGAATCGTGCCCCGGCCCATGCAGGCAGGACAGGGCCGGTTCACCGCGAATCCTCCCTGGCCGAAGGAGACGGTGCCCGAGCCTCCACACTCCTGACAGCTTCGCAGCGCCGTTCCGGGCCGGGCACCCGAGCCCGAGCAGGTGGCGCACTCCTCCGCGATCGGAACCTCGATGGGGAGCTTGCCTCCCTTCACCGCGGTCTTGAGGGAGATCTCGACCACGAACTCCACATCCTGGCCGCGGCGAGGCCCTCTCTCCCTGTCGAACCCGCGCCCGCCCCGACGCCCCCGGTCGAAGATCGAGCTGAAGATGTCGCCGAGGCCACCGAGATCTTCGAAAGAGAACGCTTCTGCGCCCGCACCACCCCGACCGGCGCCCCGCGAAGCCCCGGGGCCAAAGCCGCCGAACTTCCTCATCTCATCGTACTGCTTACGCTTCTCGGCGTTGGAGAGCACCGAATAGGCCTCCCCGATCTCCTTGAAGCGCTCCGCGGCCTGCGGGTTCCCGGCGTTGGCGTCCGGATGGTGCTTCTTTGCGAGTTTCCGGTAGGCCTTCCGGATCTCGTCCTTCCCGGCGTTTTCCGGAACCCCCAGGATCTTGTAGAAATCCTTGGATGTCGTCACAGTCATACCTGAGTTCCCGAGCGAAGTAAGCTCATCACTCGTGCTTCCTGACGCTTACGCGCGCCGGCCGGACCAGGTGGCCCCGGAACCGAAAGCCGCGCTGGAAGACGTCGGCGACCGTATCATCGTCTTCGGAGGAATCGGCCGGAACCCGTGCCATCGCCTCCATCTCGGCCGGGTCGAACCGCTCCCCCTCCGGCTCGAGGGATTCGAGCCCGGCCTCCTCGAGGAGATGGTGCACCTTCCGCTCGACCAGCGCGACCCCCTCGAGCACGGACTCGACCGACGCGGACTCGGGATCCAGCGAGGTGACCCGCTCGAGGTCGTCGAGAGAATCGAGCAGCTTGGCGACGAGCGCGGCCTGCGCCCGCACCGCAGACGATCCGAGCTCGACCTGGGATCGTCTTCGGTAGTTGTCGTATTCCGCAGCGAGGCGCAAATGCCGATCGTCGAGCGCTTCCAGCTCCCGGCGGAGACGCTCCACCTCCCCCTCTTCGGCATCGCCAGAGGCACCTCCGGCGCCGGGCTCCTGACCGACTTCCGACCTCGCATTCTCCTTGGGCCGCCCGTCTCCGCCCGGGTCCCCGGACGAGCGACCCGCCGCCCGCCCCTCCCCGGATGGATGGCTCGCACCGAGCTCTCCGTGGCCGTCCTCCCTGGTGGAATCTCTCATTCGTTCGCGTCTTCTTTCGTCCATGGTGGTTAGAGGAGGAGCGGAACCCTGCTCCGACCGGCCCTTCATCTACCCGGAGAGCTCGCCTGGGTTCGGTCCTGGTCCGGACCCGGAGGCTCACCCTCGAGAACCCGGACCAGGAGGCGGAGAGCGTGCTCCACCGCCAGCGCCCGGACCCGGGTCCGGTCTCCGTCGAATTCGACCTTCTCCTCCAGGAAGCGGGTCGGCAGAGAGAGTCCGAACCAGACCGTGCCCACCGGCTTCCCCGGTACCGCCCCCCCGGGGCCGGCGATTCCGGTCACCGCGAGCCCCACCTCCACCGCGAGTCTCCGCCGGACCCCTTCGGCCATCGCTCGCGCTGCCTCTCGCGATACGGCGCCTCGGGTGGCCAGGAGAGTCGGTGGGACTGAAAGCTGGCCCGTCTTGATCCGGTCCGCGTAGGCCACGACCCCTCCCGCGAAGTAGGCCGAGCTGCCCGCCCGGTCGGTCAGACGAGCCATGACCAATCCTCCGGTACAGCTCTCCGCCAGCCCTACGAACCAGCCTCGCTCCACCAGGAGCCGCCCCGCCGCCTCGACGAGATCCGGCTCCGAGGGCGGGGCCTCTCCCCTCACCTCACGCCCCCGACCCTTCGGACCGTTGGAAAACAGCCCGGTTCTGCCAGTAATAGACTCCCAGCGAGTAGACCGTCAGGAAGATGGCGAGCGCCAAGGAGGCGGCCACGACTGCCCCGTGCAGATGTCCCCAGGCGACCCAGGCGACCTCGCCCTCCCACCCCCGGTCCCGGGCGATCCTCACCAGTCCGTACCAGAGGATGAGGCTTCCCGAGAAGATGTTCTGCACGAAGGCCTTGAGCTTGCCGGAAAAGCCGGCCGAGATCACCGAGCCCCGTCGAGCCGCCCAGCTCCGGGCCAGGGTCACGAGGATCTCGCGCCCGAGAATGACGACCACCACCCAGAGGGGAAGAGGGCCCCACCAGGGCAGATCCGTCAGCGGATCCGGGCGTTGGGACACGAAGTAGAAGGGAAGGAGCGTCGCCACGAGAAGGAGCTTGTCGGCCAGGGGATCGAGAAGCTTTCCCGTGTCCGTGACCTGCCCGTGCTTCCTCGCGAGGTGCCCGTCCCAGAGGTCGCTTACCGCCGCCGCCGTGAAGAGGACGTAGGCGATCAGCAGGTGGGACACCTGCGACGAAAAGAGAAGGAGGAAGAGGACCGGGCACGTCACGATCCGGGCAAGGGAGATCGTGTTGGGGAGGTTGAGCTGAATTGGAGGCATATGGGGAGCTCAGCTCAACGTCTTGACCACCAGCTTGCTCGCAGCCTTCAGGGTCTCGAAGACACCCTTCCCTTCGGTCGCCACCGCTTCGAAGTCGGGGACCCCTCCGGGATTGATCTGCGCCCTTAGCTCCGGGACCGGGATCAGGTCGTCGAGGTCGCGCTTATTGTACTGAATGACGAAGGGAATGGAGGAGAGGTCATGCCCGTGGCTCTCGAGGTTCTCGTAGAGGTTGTGCATCGCCTCGATGTTGGCTTCGGACCGATGGGCCTGGGAGTCCGCGACGAAGATGATCCCGTCCACACCCTTCAGGATCAGCTTTCTGCTGGCGTTATAGTGAATCTGCCCGGGGACGGTGTAGAGATGGAAGCGGGTCTTGAACCCACGGATCGCCCCCAGGTCGATGGGGAGGAAGTCGAAGAAGAGGGTGCGGTCGGCCTCGGTCGAGAGCGAGATCATCTTTCCTCGCGTCTCCGGGTCGACCCGCGAGTAGATGTACTCGAGGTTCGTGGTCTTTCCGCCCAGCCCGGTGCCGTAGTAGACGACCTTGCAGTTGATCTCCCTCGATGCATAGTTGATCATCGACATGGTCGACTATACTCCCATCGACCATGGATGATCTGCCCCCGACCCATCGGCACCGAGATCGCCCGGCCGGGCAGAGCCTGCTCGCGGGCCGAGAGTCACGCCAAGGACTCCTCGACGGATCCGGCGCGACTCAGGGCTTCCCGCTCCATCCGCTCGACCACGGCCTGGGCCCGGTTCCGGAGCAGCCCCCGCTGCTCCCAGGAGATGTAGTCTCGCAGGAGATTGATGAGGTCCACCGAGGGCCGCTGACGAGCGATGTGCTCGAGGGCAGCCAGCCTCCTGAGCGCCAGGGGGTTGAAGAGGTTCCGGCGCTGTCGGCTGATCTGGTCCCGGACGACGAATGTCGCCACCATCCCAGCCACCGCAACGGCCAGTGCGGTGATCCCGGTGACGCGCAACAACTGCTTGGTGTGTTCCTCCATACCTCCCGACCTCCTTCCGGGGAACCCCCGGGCTCCCGGTCACATCTCGCGCCGGCCCGAGAGTGCCTCGGCCAGCGTGGATTCATCCACGTACTCCAGGTCGCTTCCCATCGGGATTCCTCGAGCCAACCGCGTCACCCTCGGTCCCATCGTGCGAATCACCCCCTCAAGGTAGACCGCCGTCGCCTCTCCCTCAACGGAGGGGTTGGTGGCTACGATCACCTCCCGCACCTCTCCCTCCGAGCTGCGGATCCGCTCCAGGAGGGCGTCGATCCTCAGCTCCTCCGGGCCAATCCCGTCCAGGGGTGACAGCTTCCCCCCCAGAACGTGAAAGAGCCCCTTGAATCGCCCGCTCCCGTCGATGGACCGCACGTCCACCGCAGTTTCAACCACACAGATCAGGGAGCGATCCCGTTCCGGATCCGCACAGATGTCACATGTTTCGGCTTCTGAGAAGTTTCCGCAGCTCACACAGGGTCGGATTCGATCCATCAGGGCGAGAATCGAGCGGCCGAGCCGGCGCCCCTGCTCCGATGGCCCCTTCATGAGATGGTAGACGAGGCGATTGGCCGTCTTGGGCCCCACACCCGGAAGACGCCCGAACTCGCGGGCGACCTCGTCGATGATGGACATCCTCGGACTCAGAACATCCCTGGAAGCTTCATGGGAAAGGGTAAGCCTCCCGTCAGCTTCTGCATCTCCCCCTCGTAGGTCTTCCTGGCCTTCGTCTGGGCCTCCGAGAGGGCCGCCAGCACGAGATCCTCCAGCATCTCCACATCGGCGGGATCGACCACGGTGGGATCGATGGAGATCGACTGGACCTCTCCCTTCCCGTTCACCCTCGCCTCGACCATCCCGCCGCCCGAGGATGCGGATACCTCCTGCTTGTCCAGGTTCTCCCGGATCTCCGACATCTGGGACTGCATCTGCTGTCCCATCTGAAGAAGCTTTTGCATGTTCATGATCGGCGCCCCTGTGAAAAAGGTCCGAAGGCCCGGCGGGCCTCCGGACCCGAAAGAAAGTCGAAAGACGACCTCGGGTCTACTCGTCGAGGAGTTCGAGATCCAGGCTTTCTACCGCTGAGCGGAGGCCGGGTTCCGCCTCCAGTAGGTCCCTCATCCGGCCGGATCTGGCTTCGTCCTGGGAGATTCGGGCCCCACCTTCCTGCTCGGGCGTCGAAGCCTCCTCGACCCGGATGGACACCTCCCGGGAAGCATGTCTCGACAGGGCACCCTCCAGCTCCGCCAGGACGGCAGGGTCCCGAAGCCGCTCCAGCCCCGGGCCCGGGAGAAGGGGAACCGTCAGCACCCCCGCCTCCTCCATCCGAACGTCCACGCCGCGGAGAAGGGGAGTGAGCCCCTTGGGAACTCCTTCCGGCCCGGCCAGCAGCCGCCCCCAGGCGGCCACGAGGTCCTCGTCCCCCGATTCGACCCCTCCCGCAGCATCACTCTCCG